>DAIDHB010000385.1 GCA_027452145.1 Planctomycetales bacterium | reverse complement strand
CGGGGGCGGCGGCGGCGGGCTCGGGTGCCCGCTCGGCCGGGCGCGGCGGGCTCGACGGGGCGGCGGGCCGCGGCGGAGGGATGGGGATCTCGAAGGCCGGGGCGGCAGGACGAGCGGCCGGCGCCGGCGCGACTGTCGCGGCCCCGGGCGCCGCGGCCTCGGGCGCGGGGGCCGGCGATGGCGGGGCGCCCTGAGAGTTCCGGGCCAGCTCCTCCTTCAGCTCCTGGAGCTCGCGGGTCAGGTCGTGGAGGCGGTCGAGCTCCTCGCGGATGACGTCCATCTGCTCGCGGTGCATCGTGCCGAACATCTGGAGCATCATGCCCATCGCCTGCTGGAACTGGTCGAACATCTGCTGCTGCATCATGCTGAACTGGTTGACCAGGGGCACGAGCACCGACTCGCTGACCTCGGGCTGGAACCGGCCGGGCGCGGCATCGGAGTGGACCATCTCGACGCCGGTGACCGAGGCGACGACGGGCATGGGGACCGGAGGCATCGGCATGGCGGGCATCGGCAGGAGCGGGCCGGCGAAGGCAGGCGAGGAGCCGGTGAGGGCCGGCGTGGGGGCAGTGGGGCGGCGAGCGAGGTCGCCAGCGGCCCGGCGGGCGGGGAGCCGGGCCGCGGCCTCGCGGGACTCGCGGCAGCGGATCTGGATGCGATAGCGGCCGATGCCGAGCACGTCGCCGTTGGCCAGGGGCTGGAAGCGAACAGGCTCGCCGTTGACGGTGATGCTTCGCCCGCCCCGCAGGTCGACGACCCAGAGGCCCTCCGCGGTGCGGAGCAGGCTGGCGTGGAAGGGCGAGACGCTGGGGTCGGTGAGGCGGAACTTGCACCCCTGCGCCGAGCCGATCAGCGACATCACCCGGTTCATCGGCCAGACGGTCGCCTGCGACGGGCCGTTGAGGAACTCCAGGGCGACCTCGGGCAGCGGCTCGCGGCTGAAGGCGCGGACGGCCAGCGGGGACTCGCCCGGGCGGTTCGAGGGCTCGAGCGCCGGGTCGGGACCGGGCGCGCGACGGATGACGAAGGGGCCGATCTCGAGCAGTCCGCTGGCGGTCAGCCAGCCGGATTTCCGGGTGCCCGTCTCGTCGCAGGTGCCGGTGCGGGTCTCGAGATCGAGCCAGAACACGTGCCCGGCGACCGCCTGGAGGTAGACGTGCCGCCGGCTGACGCGATCGTCGTCGAGCATCAGGTCGGCGCGGTTGTCGCGGCCGATGACGGCGAATGGCTGCGGGAGGGTGCGCGGCCCGGCGCCCCTGGGGCCGTCGACGACGATCCGCAACGGCTCGCGGAGACCACAGGCGTTGAGGAAGGATTTCATGGTTGGCGCGGCGGGGCCGCCGTCGGGAAGGGTGGGCCGCGATCCGGTGCCGCCGGCGGCCTTTGAGGTGTCCATCGCCCCCGTCCGAGGGATCGATCCGCCGCCTCTCCAGGGAGGAGCGCCGGGGAGTCGCCGATCCGGATTCACGAGCGGGCCCGGCGAGCCGGGCGAGGATCGCCGCCGATCGGACTCGCGGCCCGCGGATCGCCCCGTCCCATTATCGGGGGGAAATCCGGCCGCGTCCACCGCGATTGTCGCGGAATCCGGGCATTGTGGGGCATCGCGGCCCGGCGGTACAATCCCGCGGGCACGGAGGGATCCGATCGGATTCGGGTCCGGAGGGAATCGACGTGGGCCGGCGCGCCGCGCGCCGCCGGCCCGGGCACGCAGGTCGAAGGTGGACCACCATGTTTCGCAAGGGCATCATCCTGGCGGGCGGGTCGGGGACGAGGTTGTATCCGCTCACCCGCGCGGTGAGCAAGCAGCTCCTGCCGGTGTACGACAAGCCGATGATCTACTACCCGCTGTCGACGCTGATGCTCGCCGGGATCCGCGAGGTCCTCCTGATCTCGACGCCCCAGGACATCGGCGGCTTCGAGCGGCTGCTGGGCGACGGCGGCCAGTTCGGCCTGTCGATCCGGTACGCCGTGCAGCCGCATCCCGGCGGGCTGGCGCAGGCGTTTTTGATCGGCGAGTCGTTCGTCGGCGGCGACCCGGTGGCGCTGATCCTGGGCGACAACATCTTCTACGGCCAGGGGTTCCAGGGGATGCTCCAGCGCGCCCGGGGCCGCGAGTCCGGCGCGACGGTCTTCGCCTACCCGGTCAAGGATCCGGAGCGCTACGGCGTCGTCGAATTCAATCCGTCGGGGAAGGTGCTCTCGATCGAGGAGAAGCCGGCGCGGCCGCGGTCGCACCACGCGGTGACCGGGCTGTACTTCTACGATAACCGCGTCGTCGAGATCGCCCGGGAGCTCAGGCCCTCGCCGCGGGGCGAGCTGGAGATCACCGACGTGAACCGCGCCTACCTGGAGCGTGGCGAGCTGCACGTCGAGCTGTTCAGCCGGGGTTTCGCCTGGCTGGACACGGGGACGACCGAGTCCCTGATCCAGGCGGCCAACTACGTCGAGGCGATCGAGTCGCGGCAGGGGCTGAAGGTCGCTTGCGTCGAGGAAGTGGCGCTGCGCATGGGATTCATCGACGCCGAGCAGGTGGTGCGGCTGGCTGAGCGGATCCCCAACGAGTACGGCGCGTACCTCAGGCAGATCGCGGCCGAGTTCTCGGCCGGGGCGTGAGCGGGCCTCGCCCTGCTCGTCGCGGCCTTCCAGGATGGGGATGCCCACCCTGCGCGGCCCGAACGCCCTGCCCTGCCGGGCCGGGCGCTCAGCGCATGCCGAGCTCGGTGGCGACCTGCTTGTAGGAGGCCGCCTCAAGGGGATGGAGGCCGCCGGGCAGGCCGCGGGTCTTGCCGTCCTCGAGGCTCTTGCGGGCCCTCTCCTTGTCGTTGGCCTTGAGGTAGGCCCGGGCGAGGTGGAAGTACTTGGCGCCGTTGGGCGCGGCCTGGGCGGCGGCCTCGAGGTCGGCGATGGCACGGGGCCCGTCGCCGGCGGAGAGGTAGATGACGCCGCGGGTGTCGAGATACTCGGGGATGGGGCCGCGGATGCGGATGGCGTTGTTGATCAGGTCGAGGGCCTCGGCGAGCTCGCCGGCCGGCTTCTCCTTGCCGTGCTGGAGGGTGATGAGCCAGGCGAGGTTGTTGGCGGCGATGCCGTCGCGGTCGTTGAGCTTGAGGGCGGCGCGGTAGAGCTCCTCGGCGCGGGAATACTCGCCCATCCGCTCGCAGAGGTTGCCCAGGGCGAGGAGATAGACGAGGAATCGGGGCTTCTCGGAGAGGCCCTCCTCGACCCAGGCGACGACGCGAGCGGCCTGGGCCTTGTCGAGGGGGATGGCGGGGTCGCCGACGATCTGGGCGGCCCAGACGATCCCGCGGTCCCGGGTGGCCGGGTCGGTGAGGAGGGCCTTGCAGAGGTCGAGCGCCTCCGGGAGGCGCCCGTGTCGGGCGAGGAACAGGGCGAGCTGGTAGCGGTTTTCGATGGGCGGCGTGTCGGCGACGGCGCGATAGATGGCCTCGGCGACGTCGAGGCGCCCCATCTGCTCGGCCTCGTTGGCGAGGGTGAGCCGGGCCTGGGCGGGGAAGCCGGGGCGGCCGGAGAGATCGCGGAGCCGCGCGACGGCGGCGTCAACCTTGCCCGCGGCCTTGTCGATGCGGGCCTCGAGGATGGTCGCGGGGAGCGGGTCCTGGTTGAGCGAGCGGAACTTGGCGACGAGCTGCCGGGCCTCGGCGAGGTCGGCGTCGTCGCCCGGCTGGTGATGCCGGACGAGCCGCTCGGCGAACATGTAGAGGTAGCCGACCCGCTGGTTGAGGCCGGCGGGGTCGCGGACGCCCTCGGTGCGGAGGATCAGTTCGCGGAACTGCTCGCGGGAGCGGGGCCAGTCGCCGTTGGCCTCGAGGAGCAGGGCGAGGCGCCGGCGGTCGTCGGGCTGGGCGGCCTCGCGGGCGATGAGGGCCTGGAGGTCGTCGATGGCCTGGCGCCGGCCCTCGACGGTGCGCTGGGCCTCGTGGACCAGGGCGAGGATGCGGAGGTCGTCCGCCTCGGCGCCGGCGCGCCCCTTCTGGTCGGCAAAGAGGGCCAGGGCCTCGGCGATGCGCGGCGGCAGCGAGAGGGCGTAGATCCGGGCCAGATTGCGGCGGGCCCAGGCGGCGTCGTCGGGGGACTTGCCGGCGGCCCGCGCGAGGATCTCCTTGAGGTGGCCCTCGGCCTCGTCGCTCTGCCCGGCCTGGAGGAGGAACTCGGCGAAGCGGCGGTTGATCGCCAGGTCGCTGGGGTCCTTGCTGGCGGCCCTCGCCTTGTCGAACCAGCCGCGGGCGCGGTCGAACCACGGGCGGGCGAGGTCGGGGTCCGTGACCGCATAGGCGGCGCCCAGGGACTGGCAGAGCCGCGCCAGGTCGAGCGGCGACCCGGCCAGGCTCGCCTCGGCCTCCTGCACGACCTGCTCGGCCTTCTCCATCCGGCGGTTCAGGACGTCGAAGCGCATGAGTGTCAGCCAGCGCTCGGGGTCGGCCTTGGCCGCGTCGACGGCCTTGCGGAGCTCGGCCTCGGCCTGGTCGATCTGGCGCTCCTCGAACAGGACCTGGGCGAGCCAGACGCGGGCCTGGAAGTCGCCGGGATTGGCCTCGACGGCCTTGCGCGCGATCTCCTCGGCCTGGCGGTAGTCGCGATTGGCCAGTGCGAGCCGCACGGCCTCCTGGCTCATGCTGCCGGAGAGCTGGACGGCGGAGGGGATCTGGCCGTAGACGTCCAGGGCCTCGCTGCCGCGGCCGGCGCGGAACAGCAGGGCGACGACGCGGCGGACGACGGCCGGGTCGCGGAGGCCCAGGTCGAGGGCGCGGCGGTAGGCGGCGATGGCGGCCAGGAGGCTCTCGCGCTTCTGGGAGTCGCCGAGCGCGGGGGACTCCATCTCCTGCTCGGCCAGCGCGGCCAGCGCGAGCTGCACCTTGGGCCAGTCGGGTCGGCGCGCCTGAAGGTCGTCGAGCAGCTTGCGCGCGTCGCGGCGGAGCCCGGCCGCGTCGGCCGCGTCGGCCGCCTCGGCCGCCTGCCAGAGGAGGTAGGTGGCGCGGCAATACCGGCCGAACTGCTCCTCGAGCTTGCCGATGGCGGCGAGCTGGGCCTCGGCCAACCGGCGGTCCTTGGACCGCAGGGCCATGTCGAAGAGCTGGAGCTTGGGCTGGAGGCTCTCGGGCTCGAGCTCGACGAGCTTCGTGTAGAGCCGGATGGCACCGGGGAGGTCCTGATGCCGGGCCAGCTCGGCGGCCAGGCTGGTCAGCAGCCTGCGGCGGTCCTCGCGCGAGAAGGCATCGATGCCCGCGGCCAGCTCGCCGAGGGCCGGGACCACCCGGGAATCGCCGCGGGCGACGACCAGGCGCTGGCGGGCGAGCCGCAGGTCGACCCGATCGCCGAGCCGCTCCCGCGCCGCGTCGAGCACCCGCTGGGCCTCGTCGAACCGGCCCAGCCGGACGAGCATGTCCGCCTGGTCGATCCAGGGGCCGGGATTCGTCGGGAAGCGGCCCCGCGCCGTCTCGAGCTCGTCGAGGGCCTTGGCCTGCTGGTTCTGCGCCGCCAGGAGCCGGGCGTGCAGCAGCGCGGGCTCGACCGCGCCGGGCGCCTCGGCGGCGGCCTGGGCGATCAGCCGCTCGGGCTCGGCCCAGTTCCGCCGCTCGGGGGGCAGCCGGAGGGCCTGGAAGATCAGCAGCTCGGCCAGGGGCAGTCGGACCACGCCCGCGTACCGGGCCTCGAGGCCACGGTATTCCTCGATCGCCTGGTCGAGGTCGCCGCGGTCGATCAGGCCCCGGATGTATTTCAGGCGGACCGTCACGTTGTTGGGGTCGACGCTCTGGGCGACGGTCAACGCCTCGCGCTGGAGCTCGGGCTCGCTCAGCTCGGCGTAGACCTGGGCCAGCAGCAGGTTGATCCGCGACCTGAGCTGGGGGTTGGCCGCGACATCCGGCAGCAGGGGGGTCAGGACCCTCCGAGCCTTGTCGAACTCGTGCGTGTTGAAGAAGTAGTAGCCCCGCAGATACTGGGTGAAGGGCCGGGCCGCGCCGATCCGCTCGAGGTCGGCGACCCGCGTGAGCAACCGGCCGGTATCACCCCGCTCGGCCAGGCGGATGGCGGCCTGGGCCAGCAGCTCCAGGTCGTCGGGGAGGGCCTTCAGGCCGAGGTCCAGCGCATCGATCGCGCGGTCCTCGCGGCCGGCCCGCTGCTCGAGCGCCGCGAGGCCCAGATAGAGCTCGACGGCCTTGGGCACCGCGGCCAGCCCCCGGTCCAGCACCTGGCGGGCGTCGTCGACCTTGCCCTTCTTCTCGGCCACGAAGGCCATCTGCAAGTAGACCTCCGGCCGGTCCGGCTGGAGGTCCATCGCCTTGCGGAAGTCGTCCTCGGAGCCCGGCAGCCCGAAGCGTTCGCGATACATGCCCCGGCCCAGGTACGCGCGGTAGTCGCCCGCCGCGTCCCGGACCATCGCCTCGACCACCTTGTCCGCCTCGGCGCCCCGCTTCAGCTCGCCGCGCAGCAGCAGCGCACGCCGCGTCGCCGCGTCGATCCGCTCCGGGGCCGCGTGCGCGATCGCCGACGCGTAGGCCTCCGCCGCGGGGGCCGGCTCGTTGTCCGCCTCGTAGCACCGGCCCATCAGGTACTCGAGATGCCCGTCCTGCCCGGAGTCCCTCAGCAGGATCTTCAGGTACGCGCGGGCCTTCTCGAACATGCCGCCGCCCATGTCGACGGCCACCTCCGCCGCGCGCCGACGCACGTCCTTGCGCGACGGGTACTGGTTGATGATCCCGTCGAAGATCTCCAGGGCCGAGCGCCGCGACCGGTTCGACGTGTCCTGCTTCAGCATCGCCTCGGCCAGCTTCATCCGCACGTCGACGTCGTCCGGCATGACCATCAGGTGCTCGCCGTACAGCTTGACCGCACGCTCGTAGTCCCCCTCGCCCTCGGCCCGCTCGGCCTGCGCCAGGACTCCGTGCGACATCCTGCCCACCTGCCACACCCAGAGGAAATACCCCCCGACGATCAGCAGCGTCAGCCCGGCGAACAGGATCGTCACCCGCCAGACGGTCTTGGTCCCCATTACCCGATGCCTCTCTCCGGATGCGCGTTGCCTGGTGCCGACGTACTCTCCAGCCTCATCTCGCCCAGTCCCTCGGATCGCTTGCCTTCTAGCTTACGGTTCACCCCCTCAAACATCAACCGTCAGAGATCCGACTCCCTCGACGGCCGCCCCGCGGCAGCGTCGGAGATCCGAACGCCGTCGATTTCCGGCAACGCCTCGCCTCGCCCCTCCGGCCCGAGCACCGGTACACTAACGATATCCCGAGCATACCTCCGGCGAGCCACCACCCTTGCCCCAAACCCGACACCCGCCGCGGCCCGCACGGTCGGACGGCCCGACTACCGATTAACCGGACATACTTCCCCGCCCAGGGCCAGTTGGACGAGGCCGGCCACCCGGTCGACGTACCGATTAACCGGACATACTCGCCGCCCGGCCCAGCCCCGCGGACTCCGCCGCGGCGTACCGATTAACCGGACATACCTGGCCCGTCCCGCCCACCTTCTCGGCCCCTCGGCAGTCGCGACCGACCGCCGCGCGACCCTCCGACGGCCACTCCTGATTCTCTGTGCACTACCGATTAACCGGACATACCCTGCCGCCGGGGTCGCCTCGTCGCGTCCGTTCACTAGCGATAGTCCGACCGCAGTAAACACGCGTTCCCCACGATGGACCGAGCATGGAACGACGGCGTTTTAGCGATTAACCGCGCATACTTCGCACGATAGTCCGGACATACTTCGGGGGTGCACCCACGATAAACCGAGCATGGCACTACCGATTAACGGGACATAGTTAGGGTCTGTAAGTTATTATTTTCTAACCCCTTGCGGCGCGGAGAATTTGTTATAGACTCTTGTTGAAGAAGAAAAAGACAACAACACCGCGCGAGAGGGGGCCGTGTTGTTGTTGTTTTTCGAGTCCTGGATCGAGGAGAACCGGAGGCAAGGGAGGCCGCGGACCTGCGGATGTCGTGACGGCAGGCGAGAGGGGTCGCGGAGATGGACGACTGGGACGTGCCTCTGGAAGAGACCGGCGAGTTCGACCGGCAGGGCGAAGAAGGGGTGAATCCGGCCGATGCCGGCTGGAAGGACGAGCTGAACCTGGCGGAGTTCCCGATCGCGGCCCTGACCGACCGGATTCCGGACGGCCAGACGACGATGGTGTTCGAGGACCGGATCGAGCGGCGCGACAGCCCGCCGATCGTGCGTCGGCTGACGATCATGGGGACGCACAAGCACGGGCTGCCCACGTCGCTGGACGACGAGGTGCTGGTCGGCCTGATCCAGTTGACCAAGCGGCGGAGCAACTTCACCGACCCTCGGGTGCAGTTCTCGCGATACGAGCTGATCGAGCTCCTGGGCTGGCCCCAGAGTGGGCAGAGCTACCGGCGGATCGAGGAGGCCCTGCACCGCTGGGTCGGCGTGGTGCTGATGTACGAGAAGGCCTGGTGGGACAACGCCGCCAAGAGCTGGGTCGACGAGCAGTTCCACGTGCTGGACAACGTGACGCTCTACGACCGCGAGCGGTGGCGGACGTCGGGCCGGTCGGGGCGGTCGGGCAAGGGGGATCACCGGGGCGGGGCGAAGGCCGACAAGCCCCCCCTGCCCCTCTCGAGCTTCCGGTGGAACGAGGTGATCTTCCAGAGCTTCCAGAGCGGCAACCTCAAGCAGCTCGACCTGGAGTTCTACCTCAAGCTGCGGCTGCCGACGACCAAGCGGATGTACCGGTTCCTGGACAAGCGGTTCTACCGCCGCGCCCGGCTGGACTTCGACCTGCGGACGCTGGCCTGCGAGCACGTCGGGCTGAGCCGGTCGTACGCGCCCACCGAGCTGAAGCGGCGGCTCAAGCCGGCGCTCGAGGAGCTGGAGCAACTGGGCTTCCTCGAGCCGCTGGGACCGGATGAGCGCTACTCGTACGTCAAGCGCGGGTGCTGGAAGATCATCTTCATCCGCGGCAGCCACGCCACGGCCGAGGCGCAGGACCACGACGCGCAGCAGGGACACCAGCCGGCCGAGCTGATCGAGGCGCTCAAGGCTCGCGGCGTCACCGCCAGGACGGCGCAGGAACTGGTCGAGGCGCACCCGGCGGCGAGGATCCGCACCAAGATCGAGGTCTTCGACTGGCTGTTGTGCAACGAGGACCGGCGGGTCGGCAAGAACCCGGCCGGCTACCTGGTGGCGTCGATTCGTTCGGATTATCAGGCTCCGGGCGATTATCAGGCTCGCGAGGAAAAGACCAGGGCGGCCGAGAAGGCCAGGTCGGCCAGGTCCGAGGCGAAGGCCGAGCAGGAGCGGCGCCAGGCCCGAGACCGC
This sequence comes from Planctomycetales bacterium, assembly GCA_027452145.1. Lineage (GTDB taxonomy): Bacteria > Planctomycetota > Planctomycetia > Isosphaerales > Isosphaeraceae > JAKAUH01. Next base: position 39,641 of record DAIDHB010000385.1, on the reverse strand, counting down.
GAGCAGGCGGAGCAGGACAAGGCGCGCGAGGAGCGGCTCCGCGCCGCCTGGGAGGCCCTCCCCGAGTCCGATCGCGAGGCGATCCGCGCCGCCGTCAAGGCCGAGAACCCCGGCGTCGGCCGCTGGAAGAACGTGCTCGAGCCGCTCTACCTCGCCGCGCTCGAGGCCCGGCTCGGCCCGGCCGGGCTCGCCGAGGCCGCGGCCAGGGGCGTCGGCAGCGGTCAGCGCCTCCTCTTCCCCGACGCCCGGCCCGCCCGGGCAAAGTAGCGCCGCGGCGCCCTTCGCGTCGGCCGGCCCGGATGCCCGATCGACGCCCAGGCGCCCCCCCTGCTCCGCCCCGTCGCGGCCGCGTCGGGACGGGATGCGGCGTGGCGTAGCGTGGCGAGGCGCGCGGATCGGCCTCCGGCTCAGGCGGCCGGGTCGTCGACCTCGCCGCGGTCGAGGGCGGCCTCGGCGTTGCGCGCCCCCCGGCGGTCGCGCGAGTCGTAGAGCACCATCGACGCCACGATCGGCCGCAGCAGGTCGTTGACGACCTCCGAGCGGTCCTTGCCCAGGTGGATCGCGTAGAGCCACAACTTCTTGTCCAGGTCCTCCTCGATGGCGAACATCCGCTGGACCCGGCGGGGCTTGGCCGGCTGCTTGGCTCGCGCGGCTCGAGTCCGCGTCGACGCCGCGCGCGGCGTGCTCTCGGTCTCCGGCGCCGGGGGGAGTTCAGGCGGCTCCGCGGGTGCCGGGGGTTCGGCCCCCGCCGGCTGCGCGGCGAGTCGCCGCTCGAACTCGGCCTCGGTCATGCTCGGCCGCGTCAGCCCGGTCCGGCTCTCGGGGCCCGGGATCCCCCCGCGTCGCATCGCACCGCTCATCGCCTATCCCCCCGCGTCAACGAGCGGACCCTTCGGGCCCCGGCCTCGCGTGTCTCAGGATGCCATCAGGAACGGGTACTCCCCGGACTGATCCCCATCCGCACCGGACCCCTCCGCCGCCTCGGCACCGTCGGCCCCGGCCGGGGCCGCGGCGGTCCCCGGCCGGCCGCCGGCCAGGTACGCGCGCGCCGCGTCGCGATAGCCGAGCGCCCCCGCGCCGGCCGGATCGTAGTGGATCAGCGGGGTCCCCCGGGCATACGCCTCGCGGAACTTCACCGAGGCCGGGATCACCCGGTCGTACACCAGGTCGCCGAAGTACGCCCGGACCTCGGACTCGATCTGCTTGGAGACCAGCGTCCGGTCGACCCGGGTGATCAGCACGCCGGCGATCGACAGCGGGCCGGCGTCGGTGAACTCCTCGCGGAACTCGCTGACGGTCCGCACCAGGTCCTCCAGCGCCCGCACGCCCGCCAGCGCCGCCACGCAGGGGTCGATCGGGATCAGGATCTCGGCGACCGCGTAGAGGATCGCCACGTTCAGGGGCGTCAGGACCGGGCTGGTGTCCACGACCACGACGTCGTAGCCCGCGAGCCCCTTGAGCAGCCGGCGGATCCGGAACTCGCGCCCCTGGCCGAGCCCCTGCACGCTGCCCATCTGCTCGGAGCAGAGGCCCAGCCGATCGCCCGGGGGGACCACATCCAGCCCGGGATGGGCCGTCGGTACCGCGACGTCCGCCAGCCGCCGGCCCTCCAGGAGCGCGTCGGCCAGTCCGATCCCCGGCGCGCCCCGCGGGAACAACCCCAGCGCGGCGTTCCCCGAGGGGTCCGCGTCGATCACCAGGACCCGGCGGCCGAGCTCGACCAGGGCCGCGGCCAGGTTGATCGCCGTCGTGCTCTTGCCGACGCCCCCCTTCGCATTGGTCACCGCGACGCTTCGCACGAGCAACCCCCCTTCCCCGCCGCGCCGCCCGCGCGGCCTTCGGCCCCAAACCACGAGGCCATCACGTCTTATCGGCTCGACCTTGGTTCCTCGTTGAGTCGATCCCTTGCCACCGACATCCCCTGGTCCCCATGGACCTCGGTCTCCAGCCACCCTGGCATCAGGTTCCATTGGCACCTGGGTCAATCACTACCGGTTTTCCTCGGTCCCATGGTCCCCAGGGACCCTGTTTTCAACCTTCCCAGGTCTCCAGGCGGCTGGGAGCCAAGGTGCCAGGAACACATGGCGGCCTCGATACCACGGTCGACAGGCCCCGCAGGCACCTTGGCACCCAGGGGCTTCAGGTCCCTTGCGAACTTGCAGCCTCGTTGCCTCGTTCCCCAGGCATCTGGAGATCAAGCGACCTGGAAACCCTGGCCGCCTGGCCGCCTTCGACAAATGGGTTTATCGGCCGCCGCTGCCCCTTGTTCCCAGTGAGACTTGAACCCTGGGGACCATTCTTCCCAGGAACCTTGGCGACCATGCTGCCCAGTGAGACCAGCGGCCCTGGTGCCATCGTCTTCGTGGTCCCAGGTTGTTGCAGGCGCCGAGGAGCCACGAGTCCCCTCATGAACTGGGTTCCCAGTTGGGCCAGCGGCCAAGGCACCACATACGCCACGAGCACCCTGGTACCCATTTGTCCTGGCCGTCATGTTGCCTCGTGTGAACTGGGACCTTGATCACATCGGCCACCTCGGTCCCGTGCATGAAAGGGTCGCTGCAGGACCTTGATGCCAAGGTCATCGAGCCGTCGGTTTTATCCAGGTCGCCTGGTATCCAGTCGGATGGCGCACCATGTCATCGATGAGGACCTGGGACCAAGGCAGCCCGGGCAAGCCATGCCACTTGGTCCCGTGGTCATCAAGGGACCAAGGTGCCAGGGTCGCCCTGGCGCCAAGGCAACATTGGAACCAGGGCGCCTGCGGTCCCATGGTGGATCGAACAGCTTGGTCCCCGCGGCAGCTTGATGAAATGGCCGACGATCCGCCAAGATTGCGAGGCCCGCCAGATCGATCGGTCCCAGGGTGACGGTCGGACCTACATACCTGGGCCGCCGGTCGGCGCGGCCCCGCATCGGCGCCATGGCGCCTTGGATCCTGGGGACATGGCCTACCTGCGGAACCTTGATTCACCGGCTGCCCCGGCACCAAGGGATCGAGGTCTCAATGCGATCGCGAGACCAAGCCGACTTGCCGCCTGCGAAACCAGGCGATCGAGGCGATCGAGGCGTCATGAGGACCATGGTCCCTTGGCGTCGGGGGATCAAGGCGCCCGCGTCATCGAGGGGCGCCAGGAACATTGGATCCAGGGGGCGCGAGGTAACTTGGCCGGCTGGCGGTCATCGGCTCCAATGTCCTCAATGCGATCCGTCGACCAGGGTAGATGGGCACAATGGCATGAAGCTCCCCATGTGCCTGGATACCGCCATTGCCATGGCAACTTGGTTTATTGGGATGATGGTCCGTCCCGCGGGCCCGGAGGGATCCACGAGCCGGCCGCGTCTTCGGCCCGCGGCCGATTGCGGGCGGGGCAGGGGGGGCGTTGTCGGGCGAGCGGAATCCCGGTTCGGCCGGAGTCAGCGGCGCCGCGCGGGGCATCAGGTCGCCCGACGGCGCGCGGCGCTGGCCGGCGCGACGGGGTGTTGGAAAAAAAAGACAAGGGGGATTGACACGCTTGATTCAGAGTTTGCATGATAACAAGGAGTTGTGCAGCCACGCGGTTGTTGCGTTGTGGTTTAGCGATCGCGAGAAGTGGGCGCTCTAGGGAAGAGGCACCGAGAGTTCCGGGGGAAAGGGCACCTCGGAAGTGGGATCAAGAAAATTTGACAGTGCGTGGTTGAGCCTGCATGTTTTCTCGATTCCTCGAACCTTACCAGGCTTCGGCGTCCAACGCAGGCCGCACAAACGGTATCTCCGCCGCACGACATCGCGGTGCATATAGAGGCGATCAGGGGGGAGTGGGAGGCATGGCCATGGGAACGGGAGCGTCGGGCAACTCGCTTCGTGGGCCTCGGGACCAGGTTCGGCTCAGGTCGCGGTCGCGTCGGGGGCGGGCGCCTCGGCTGGGGCTGGAGGGGCTGGAGACGCGAGCCTTGATGTCGACGATCCCGGCGGCGACGTCGACGGGGGCGTTGCAGAACATCTCGGCGATGATGGGGAATGCCGGCGGCGGGTCGAACGCGAGCATGAACAGCTCGGCGATCGTGGTGGACCAGCACGACCCGACCAAGATGGTCGCGGTGTGGGAGGTCAACGACCCGACGATGGCGGCGGATACGGTGAACACGTTCATCACGGCGGTGGAGGCGGCCTACTCGATCGACAGCGGCCAGTCGTGGCTGCCGCTGTATTCCGAGCCGACCAGCTCGGCCGGCCTGGTGCGGAACACGCCGCTGCTCAATCCGGCGACGAGCAGCCTGACGGTGCCGTACGCCTACGAGACCAATCCGAGCGCGGGTTTCGACAACGCCGACAACTTCTACATCCTGACGGACTACAACAGCGGGGCGGCCGCCGGCGCCGCGCCGGCGAGCGGCGCGATCGTGCTGCAGAAGTTCAACTTCTCGGGCTCGACGCCGCAGGTGGTGAACTTCAACGCCAACCAGCAGGATCCCACGCTGTACGCGGGCTCGCCGGCGAACCTGAAGGTCATCTACCAGTGGTATAACTCGGCGAACAACGACGCGGCGATCGAACCGACGATGACGGTGGACAACAACATCGCCAGCGTGCCGCAGCAGTTCCAGACGAGCCCGGACCCGACCAAGCAGACGGCGGGCGATCCCACCTCGGGGAACGTGTACGTCTCGTGGGCGACGATCGACCAGCCGGTGGACACCAACCCGCTTGGCGGGGGCTTCAACCCCAACCGGATCCTGACGACGGTCTCGTCGGACGGGGGCAACAACTTCGGCCCGGTGACGGTGACGGACGTCAACAGCCAGGCTGCCAGCCCCTTCAACGGGCAGCAGGGCGCCGGCGGCGGCCCGACGAACGAGCGCGACTTCAACCCGTCGATCACGGTCAGCCAGGGGCGGGCCCCGAGCGACAGCGGGCTCTCGGGCGACCCGGGGATCAACCCCGGCGCCGTCAACGTGGCCTGGGACAACGCCGGCACCAACACCCTGATGGCCAACACGCTGACTGCCGGGCATGAGCTGGCGTTCGGCAGCCAGCAGGGGGGCAGCATCCCGCAGAACGCCAACGCGTTCTTCTCCCTGCCGGTGAACATCTCGAACCTCGCCGACCTGAACAGCCTGAGCGTCCGGGTCGACATCATCGATCCGACGAACCAGTACCTGGGGCTGAAGCTGATCGCGCCCGACGGCTCGAGTACCTACGACCTGCTGTTCCCGGGCTTCATCAAGGGGGCGAACGTCGGCGTCCAGACGTACAGCCCGCCCAATAACATCTTCGACTACGAGGTCGGGACGATCTTCGACGACAACGCGACCCGGTTCCTGGGCGACGGAAGCGAGCAGGCGCCCTACTTCGGCGCGTCGGTGCCCGACGGGCTCCTGGGGGGCGAGGGGACGCTCCGGCAGTTCATGCAGAACCTGGGCAGCGGCGTCAACGGCACGTGGAAGCTCGAGACGATTGGCATCGACAACAGCACCTCGGCGAGCCCGGGCTTCCTGCTCGACTGGTCGATGACCTTCGGCCGCGGCCTGACGCCCGACAACTCGGTCTCCATCCCGGGTTCGGCCGGGCTGGTCGTGCCGATCTCGGCGACCGGCGTGCCCACGACCACCTCGCCGGCCTCGCCGGTGCCGATCGGGCCGGGCGTGTCGATCACCGAGGACAATACCCTCGGCCCGGACAGCCCGTACAAGGGGCGGATCTACGCGGCGTTCGTCGGCTACCAGAACGTCACGGTCGCCGGGATCAAGAACCCGGCGAGCAACACCGACATCTTCCTGACCTACTCCGACGACGGCGGCCGCACCTGGAGCAACCCGGTGCAGGTCAACAACGACTCGTCCCAGGCCGACGGCACCACCGGGTCGAACGAGCAGAATCCGAGTGACGTGTTCACCGGCCGGACGCAGTTCCAGCCGGCGGTCGCCGTCGACCCGGCGACCGGGACCCTGGTGGTCACCTGGCGCGACGCCCGCAACGATCCGAACAACACGCTGGTCGCGACCTACATCGCCACCAGCATCGACGGCGGCGCCACCTTCAGCCCCCAGACCTACGCCAATCCCTCGCTGACGGCCACCGACGCCATCACCACCGGGCAGGTGGTGATGGGCCCCGAGGGGGACAACGCCACGGCCGCCAACGCCGCCGACGCCACGTACGGCTACGGCACCTCGATGGGCCTGGCCGTCTACGACGGCCACGTCTTCCCGCTCTGGACGGGCAACCTGAACAAGGCCAACGACGTGGGCGGGGTGCCCCAGTTGACCTCGCTGGCCGCGCTCCTCCAGCCGATGCTGATCGCCGCCGGCCCGCGGGTCATCAACAGCACCATGGGGCCGATCCCGTACTCCGAGGCCCAGAGCAACAACGTCACCTTCACGGTCACGTTCGACCGGCCGATCAACCCGCCCGACCAGAACCCCTCGTTCACGGCGGCCGACGTCCAGGTCTTCTACCACGACACCACCTTCGGCGATCCGTCGGTCCCGCTGTACGTCAAGAGCGTCGTTCCGGTCGCCTCCAGCGGCGTCGGATCGGGCGCCAAGTTCGGATACACCGAGTTCACCGTCACCTTCGAGCCCGACTTCCAGCCCGGCACCAACGGCCAGCCCGGCGCCTCCAGCGGCATCGCCAACTTCACCGGCACCTACAGCTACCTGATCACCCCCGACGACGGCGCCGGCAACAAGATCGTCGCGCCGGTGGATTCGTTCGTTGTCGTGCCGCAGCCGCAGAAGACGATCGAGCAGGGGCTCACGGGACTGAACCTGCGGCTCCCCACCTCGGGCACGGGCGGCACGGGCACGGCGGACGACTTCAACAGCTCGACCATCACCCTCGCCAACCACGCCAACCAGGTCGTCACCGGCGTCACGGCGTACCTCACGCTGACGCACCAGAACGCCGCCGACCTGAATATCAGGCTGGTGGCGCCCGACGGCCAGTCGGGCCTGGTCTATCAGGGGGCGACCAACGGCCCGCTGAACCTCGGCTCGAACCTAGTCGGCTCGCTCACCGCCGGCTCGGCCCTCGTGAACACCACCGTCACCTCCACCACGGGGCTGGACATCGGCGATCTGGTCGTCGGCGCGGGCATCCCCGCCAACACCACCATCAACTCGATCAACGTCAATCCCGCGAACGGCTTCGTGCAGCTCGTGCTGTCGAACGCCGCCACGGCCGGCGGCAACCAGGGCCTCACCGTCGAGGTGCCATTCCAGGTCAACGGCCTGGCCGGCGGGCCGGTCGACGGCAACTATCAGTTGATCATCCAGGACCAGCAGGCCAACAACATCGGCACGCTGACGGCCTGGTCGGTCGCCGTCCAGTCCACCCTGCCGGTGCTCGGCCCCCAGCAGGGGGCGCCGATGGACCAGAACGCCAACGGCGTCTCCGACGAGAACCCGCTGACGATGCTCAACGGGTACACCGGATCGACCCCGGGCGACATCTACGCGGTGCCGACGCCGCAGCTTCCGCCGGGGGCCCAGCAGACCTTCACCACGGCGCAGAGCATCCTCAGCCCGCCGTTCAACCAGAACACCCTGCCCCTGATCGTCCCCGGCCCGCAGATCGCCTCGACGCAGGCCGTCGGCACCGGCGGCGTCCCCTCCACCGGCGCCAAGGACCTGATCACCAACAACACGGTCAGCCAGTACCAGGTGACGTTCGACCGGCCGATCCAGACCAGCTCGTTCAACAACGCCAACAACGACCAGGTGTCGATCCTGGGGCCGCTGGGCTCCATCTCGGGCCCGCAGTCGTTCACGCCCGGCACGATCGACCAGTCGGTGCCGGCGCAGGCCGCCTCCGGCCCCGGCACGCTCTCCTCGACGGTGGCCGTCAACTACGGCGGCACCCTCAATATCAACGACCTGACCGTCTCGCTGAGCCTCGCCACGCCGGTCGATTCCGGGTTCTCGGCGGTGCTGATCGCGCCCAACGGCACCCAGATCCCGCTCTTCTCGGCCGCGAGCCTGATCGGCCAGAACCTGGTCAACACCACGTTCGCCGACTCGGCCGAGAACTCGATCACCCAGGGCACCGCGCCGTACACGGGGACGTTCGTGCCCGATTACAACGGCAGCGCGAACACCCTGTCGAGCCTGGTCGGCAAGTCGGCCGACGGCACGTGGACCCTCCAGATCACCAACACCAACACGGCCGTCACCGCGACCCTCGACACCTGGTCGCTGAACATCACCCCGACGATCACCGTCACCCCGGTGGCGCCTCAGACCGTCACCATCAACGGCGTGTCCGAGCAGGTGGCCCAGACGTTCACGATCAACTTCCCCCAGCAGCAGCTCAGCGGGACGTACACGCTCCAGCTCGCCGCCGGGATCACCGACCAGTTCGGCGACGCGACCGACACGTCGCAGAGCGCCGGCCTGAATATCTTGCGCGACTCGAGCGCCCAGGCGCCGACGACCACGGCGCGATACGTGGCGCAGGACACGCCCAAGACGATCCCCGCGTCGACCCAGACCGATCCGGTCACCAACCAGGCGATCCCCGGCTCGATCTCCTCGAGCATCGTCGTGCCGGATAGCTTCATCATCGCGGGGGACAAGACGGCCGCCGGCGCCAGCGTGATGCAGGTCCAGCTCAACGTGAGCTACGCCAACGACCCCGACCTGACGGCGACCCTGTACCACTACGGCCCCAACGGCACGCTCCTGGGCCAGGTCGTCCTGTTCAGCAACCTGCACAGCGGCCAGGGCACGGCCAACTTCACCAACACGGTCTTCGACGACAACGCGACCACGCCGATCGAGAGCGGCAACGCGCCGTACTTCTCGGTGTTCAACCCGCAGCAGTCGCTGGCCGACGTCTTCGCGCCGACGACGAACGGCCAGCAGGGGATGGACGTCCAGGGGACGTGGACGCTGGTCATCCAGAACGCCAACACGACCGGCATGACGGGCGCGATCAACGGCTGGTCGCTGAGCTTCCAGAAGCCGACGCCGACCACCAACCTCGGCGTCCCCGGCACCGGGCCGTCGGTGAGCTTCCAGATCTCGAACCTGGGGCAGTCGAGCGCCCTGTCGAGCCAGTCGTGGTCGCCCGTCGGCGGCGCCTCGAGCACGTTCGAGACCGGCCAGGTCAACGCCGTCGCGGTCGACCCATCCGACCCGACGGGCAACACGGTCTACGTCGGCGGTGCCTCGGGCGGCATCTGGAAGACGACCGACTTCCTGACCAAGGCCCCCGGCGGCCCGACCTGGCTCCCGCTGACGAACTTCGGCACGAACGCGGCGATGAACATCAGCAGCATCGCCGTCTTCCCCCGCAACGGCGATCCGAACCAGTCGTTCATCATCGCCGCCACCGGCGGTTTCATCAGCGGCCAGCAGATCACCGACGCGCCCGGCGTCGGCTTCCTGATCTCGCAGGACGGCGGCGCCACCTGGAACCTCTACGACAGCACGGTGAACGTCTCCGGGGCCTACACGCAGACTACCGGTAGCGGCCAGCTCCTGCCGATCAGCTCGGCCTCGCGCGACCGTGCCTTCGTCGGCACCACGGCCTACCAGCTCACCGTCGATCCCCAGCTCTCGCCCAGCGGCCAGATCATCATCTACGCGGCGCTCAGCGGCACCAACGGCGGCATCTGGCGCAGCGAGAACTCGGGCCAGACCTGGACGAAGCTCCTGGCCGGCAACGCCACGTCCGTCGTCCTCAACCAGGACAGCGGAATCGTCCTCAACCCTGCCACCGGCACCACGCCCGGCGACACCCCGACCGCGCCGACGGTCGGCAACCTCCAGATCGTCTACGCCGGCATGGAGGGCCAGGGCGTCTTCATGAGCACGAACCAGGGCGAGTCCTGGAACATGATGGCTCCCGGCGTCGGCAACCCGCTGATCGTCGATGTCTACAGCAACAAGGACGTCAACCCCGGCGTCCCTTCGCTCCAGCCGAACCCCAACGGCAACAATGGGCGGATCGTCCTGGCCGTCCCGCAGAGGACCTCCAACAGCCTCTCCAACCAGCTCTACGAGGGCTGGCTCTACGCCGCGGTGGCCACCAGCACCGGCGGCTTCGGCGGCCTGTTCCTCACCAAGGACTTCGGCCAGAACTGGACCCAGGTGCAGCTCCCGACGGGGGCTCCGATCAACGGCTACAACCAGGCGCTGCCGACCAACAGCGACACCACGACCTACGGGCAGGCGGCGAGCCAGTATGCGATCACCGAGAACACCCAGGGCAATTTCGATCTCGCGCTGACGGTCGACGCGACCAACCCCAACATCACTTACCTGGGCGGCTTCGGCGGCAATGGCTACAACAGCGACACCGGGCTCATCCGCATCGACGCCACCAGGATCGCCGACGCCCACTCGCTCGTGGGCAACGAGGAATCGTCGCCGGGCTACGGCCTGACGATGCCCACGGGCTTCTACACCACGACGGACATCACTGGCGCCTCGGTCTGGGAGGTGCCGCCGACCTACAACAGCGACCCGAGCCCTTATCTCAACTTCATCCGCAACCCCCAGTCGCCGTTCCAGCAGGATTCGACCCTGTATGTCGACAACTACTCCAGCTTCGTCAACAGCGGGTTGTACGCGAGCTGGACGCCGATGGACGTCCCGATCACCGGCCAGTTCAACCCGCCGGGGGGCAATAATGAGATCTCGGGCACGGGCTACCAGATCCTCGTCTCCGAGGTCGATCCCACGACCGGCCTGCCGCGGCTGATCGCCGGCAACCTCACGGGCATCTACAGCGGCCTGGATAACAACGGCGTCTTCCAGGTGAAGGTCGGCAACTCGGACGCGGCGCCGTCGGTCAACCGCAACGGCAACCTCCAGCTCGCCCAGGATTACTACGTGGCCGCGCAGCCGAGCAGCGCCGCGGCCCAGGCGGCCCAGGCCCTCTTCTACGCCGGCACGGAAACGATCGGCGGCCAGGCCGCAGACCCCAACCTGCTGACCAACGGCAATCTCGCGTCCAGCCCACTCGGCCCGAACATCTCCTCGTACGACCCCGGCAACATCAACGGCGGCACCTTCCTGACGGCCTCCGGCACCGCCGTCGATCAGCAGGGCAGCGGCACCGTCTACCAGTACTGGTCGCCGGGCCAGGGGGGCTACGACACCAATTTCGTGCTGGTCAACGGCATCGCCCGCACCTTCGGGCTGTTGCAGGCCAGCAACGGCGATCCGACTCCCGACCCGCAGTGGAACATCTTCGGCTTCACGACGGGCGTCTCCGTGAGCTACGCCAGCATCGTGGTTAACCCGGTCAATAGCCTGGACGCGCTTGTCAGTTCGTCCACCGGCAATGTCTTCGAGACCACCAACCAGGGCGAGAACTGGTTCGATATCGGCACGCCGGCGACCTTCGGCCTGCCCACGGCGACGACCGGCTCCCACGATAACACCAGCTTCGCCCTGGCCTTCGGCGCCCCCGATCCGGGCTCCCCAGCGGGCATCGGCAACCTGGGTAACTTCATCTACGTCGGCACCTCGCCGGTCACGGCCGGCACCAAGGGCCAGATCTTCATGAGCCGCAATGCCGGCGGCACCTGGGCGAACATCTCGCTCGGCCTCGACGGCTCGCCCGTGGAGCAGATCGTCACCGACCCCAGGCGCGGCAGCCACGACGCCTACGCCGTGACCACCACCGGCGTCTTCTACCTGGCCGACTCCGTGGCGCTGGCGCAGAACCCCACCACCCAGGCCGACGGGTGGGCCAACATCACCGGCAACATCAAGGAGCTGTCCTACAGCATCTTCGGTCAGGCGTACAACCCCGCCACCGACCCGAACGCCACCCCGTACAACCTGGCCTCCGTCCTGAACACGGTCGCGGCCAACTGGAATTACGCGATCCCCAACAACCCGACGGACCCCACCCAGGGCGACCACCCCGTCCTGTACGTCGGGGCCAACTCGGGCGTGTACATGTCCACGGACAACGGGCAGAGCTGGGTGCTCTATCCGTCCACGACCTATGGCGCGACGGTGGCCGGCGGCGACCTGCCGCACGTCAACGTCACCGACCTGAGCCTCTCGCAGGGGAACATCGATCCCACCACCGGCATGCCCGCGATGGCCGGGCCGTACCAGGTCTTCACCTTCAACGGCACGCTGAAGGCGGGCTCCGCCACCGTCACGGGGCTTACCAGCACGGCGGGCCTGGCCGTCGGCGACACGATCTCCGGCGCCGGCCTCACGGCGGGCACGACGATCACGGCGATCAACCCGGGGACGTTCGATCTGACGCTCTCGGCCCCGGCAACGGCCGGCGGCAAGGAGTCGCTCAACGCCTACAACACCTCGGCCACGCCGGACCCGAACCTCTTGCTCGCGGGCACCTACGGCGAGGGCGCCTTCGCCATCAACCTGGCGCCGATGATCCTCGCCGGCACCGCCCAGGTCGACTCCGCGGACACCGGCGGCACCACGGCCGACGGCACCACCGTCGTCACGACCGCCTCGCCCACCATCGACGGCCTCAGCGAGGTCTCCGGATTCGGCAGCACCACCTGGGTGACGGTGGTCGACCAGACGAAGGGCGACGCGACTTACGGCCAGGTGATCGGCGGCTTCAACCCCGCGAACATCACCGCCGCCGGCGCGAACAACTCCACCGACACCTTCGGCAACTTCGCCATCCCGCTGACGATGCCGTTCGGCACCAACGGCCTCAAGACGATCGAGGTCTACACCACCGATGCCTCCGGGTCGAAGAGCCTGCCGGTGACCCTGACCTTCATGGTCCAGGCCACGAATCTCTCGCACCCCGTGCCGACCGCGCCGCCGAACGTGACCCTCGAGCTGACCAACAGCTCGCAGTACGCCACCGTCGGCGGCGTGCCGATCACCAGCAACACGGCGCCCGCGCTCGACGGCACGGCGGACGTCGGGCCCAACGGCACGACGCTGTCGGTCACCGAGACCTGGACCAACGCCCCCAGCGGCACGACCCAGACGACCCAGACCTTCGCCCTGCCGGCCTCCGACGTCACCGTCAACGGCGGCTCCGAGACGTTCAGCTTCGCGTTCCAGCCCTTCCTCGACTCCTCGGGCAACCCGATCGCGAACGGGAACTTCACGGTCACCGTCACGGCGGCCTTCGTGCCGTTCACCGGCGAGAACCAGGCGGCCTCGCAGCCCTCGACCTCCAGCCCGGTCGCGTTCACGATCGATAACACGACCCCGGCCTCGGTCCAGGATCTCCGCCTGAATCCGGCCAACGACACCGGGATTGTGGGCGATGGCGTCACGACCGACCGCATGCCGGCGTTCATCGGCAGCGCACCGGCGGGCTACACGGTCGAGCTGTTCGTCAAGGGCCAGCCGGCGATCGAGAGCACGGTCATCGCCGGGGCCACCAAGACCGACGCCAACGGCCAGCCCTACGACTTCTCGATCCAGCTCCCCTACGTCCTGACCGAGGGCGTGACCTCGGTCTACGTCGAGGTGGTGGACCTGGCCGGGAACGTCTCGAACCAGAGCAACAACGTCGGCGTGGCGATCACCTCGACCGTGGCCGACTACAGCGGCCCACCGGCCGCAGCCGCGGCCGACTATGCCCTGTTCAGCCGCAACACCGCAGTCAACCAGCTCCAGTGGATCGTGCAGACCTCCCTCGCCAACCCCGGTGTCTCGCCCTGGTTCGGCGCGAGCAACGCGCCCTACTCGCCGACCACGTCCTTCATCGGGACGCTCGCCAGCGGATCGGCGGTCGTCACCGGCATCGCCAACACGGCCGACCTCGTCGCCGGCCAGGACGTCATCGGCACGGGCATCCCGATCGGGACCACGATCCTGACCATCAACAGCAGCACCTCGCTGACCCTCTCGGCCGCGGCCACGGCCGCCGGCGTGCAGTCGCTCTCGGCGACCGCCCCGGTCAACGTGGTCCCGTTCGCGGGCGACTTCAACGGCGACGGCCTCACCGACCTGGCGTACTACAACACCACGACCGCGACCTGGACGATCTTCGACTCGTCCACGTCCGCGACCCAGGGCCCATCCGTCTTCGCGATGGGGACCCCGAACGCGAGCCTTCCGGTCGTCGGCCGGTTCGACCCCAACGGCCCGACCGAGGAGGCCGTCTACACGGTCAACTCCCAGGGCCAGGGCGTCTGGACCATCGCCAGTGCCCTCAGCGGCACCCGGACGGTCAACTTCGGCGGGTCGGGCGATATCCCCGTGCCGGGCGACTACGCCGGGCTCGGCTACGACCAGCTCGCCTACTTCGACCCGACCAGCGGCGTGTTCACCATCCTCGAGCCCAATAACTCGGTGATCACCGTCTCCATCCCCGGATTCCAGGCCGGCGACGTTCCCGTCCCGGGCCAGTACGATAACCAGACCTACTTCCAGCAGGCCGTCGCCGCCAGCCAGAAGACGCCGATCTTCGGCCACACCGAGCCGGCCGTCTTCAACCCCAGCAACGGCACGTTCACGATCGTCGGACCCAACGGGGCCTACAACGTGGGCGGCTTCCACCCCGGCGACATCCCGGCCCCGGCCGATTACCTGGGAGTGGGCTCCGACCAGGTGGCCGTGTACCGGCCCTCGACCGGCCAGTTCATCGAGCAGAGCATCCCGGGCTTGTTGGCCACCGTCGGCGGGCAGGGCGACATCCCGCTCACCGCGCCGCTGTCCTACCGGATGCCCGGCTCCGTCGGCTCGTCCGGCAATCCGTCGAGCACCGGCTCAACGGGCAGCACCGGCTCAACGGGCAGCACCGGCTCGACGACCACGACCACCGGCTCGACGGGCAGCACCGGCATCGGCACGACGAACACCGGAGCCTCGTCGAGCACCGGAGCCTCGTCGAGCACCGGATCGGCCGGGTCGGCGGGCTCCGGCTCGACGGCCGGAACCTCGGGCTCGGCCGGGCAGTCCACCGGATCGGGCACCGCGACGAAGCACCACCACCATGTGGTCCACAAGCACAGGAAGGTGGTGGTGAAGAAGGCGCACCCGACGAAGCACTTCGCCGGGAAGGCCGGCGCGCACCCGAAGGCCGCGGCGCACCACGGCAAGCAAGTCATCCGCGTCGTGCACGCACCGGCGCATCAGCACGCCGGCCATCCGGCGGCCCTCGCCGCGGGGCAGGGCTCGCCCAAGCACCACGCGGTCGACCTCGTGCTCGGCGACGTGCAGGTCAACCTGCGGCGGTCGAACAAGCACCACAACTGAGATCGTCCTGACGGCTCTCGGCCCGACGGGCCGGTCGATCGGACCGGGCCCGAAGGGGCGAGGGCAAGTCGCGGCATTCGGTCAACGAAAGAGCAGGGGGGCGGCCGGCACTTCACCGGCCGTCCCCTTCTCGTTCCCGACGTCGGGCCGGCGTCGCGTCATCGTGTGTCCCGCCTCGGCGACTTCACGACCTTACCCTCCTTCATCACGAACGACACGCGCCCGGTCGCCCCGATGTCGACGGTCGGATCGCCCGGCATCGCGATGACGTCGGCGAGCTTGCCCGGCTCGAGCGTCCCGACCCTCGCGGCGATGCCCAGCAGGTCCGCGTCGACCGAGGTCGCCGACCGGAGCGCGGCGATCGGCGTCATCCCCAGGCCGGTCATCAGTGTGAACTCGCGCGCGTTGATCCCGTGCGGCGAGACGGCCGAGTCGGTGCCGAACCCGATCTTCACGCCGACGCGGACGGCGTCGCGGAACATCTCCGACCGCCTTGCCATCGCGGCCCGCGCCTTGGCGGCGATCTCGGGGGGGAACTTGTCGATCTTGCCCATGATCCAGTCGCCGGCCAGCAATGTGGGCACGAGGTAGGTTCCCCGCTGCTTCATGAGCGCCAGCGTCCCTTCGGTCAGGAACGAGCCGTGCTCGATCGAGTCGACGCCGGCCTCGATCGCCTCGCGCGCGGCGTGGTCGCCGTGGCAGTGCGCGGCCACCTTCTTCCGCAGGCGATGCGCCTCGTCCACCAGGGCCCGCATCTCGTCGGGGCTCAGTTGCGGCGTATCCACCTCGTCGGCCAGCGACAGCACGCCGCCCGACGCGCAGAACTTGATCACGTCGGCGCCGTACTTCACCTGGAAGCGGACGGCCTCGCGGAACCCGTCCGGCCCGTGCGCGATCCCCTCGGCCGGGCCGAGCTCCTTGATCAGGTCGTGCCGCAGCCCGGACTCGTCGGCATGGCCGCCGCGAGAGCCCAGCGCGTGGACCGACACCAGCATCCGAGGCCCGGGCACCAGCCCGCGCGCGATCGCGTTGCGAAGGCCGACGTCGAGCATGTCGCTGCTCCCCACGTCGCGCACCGTGGTGAACCCGGCCTCGAGCACCTTGCGCGCGTGGACGGTGGACTCGATCGCCTTCTCCGAGACCTCGCGGCGGAAGCCGTCGACGAACTGCTGCTTCCAGTCGTCGGTGGATTCGCCGGTCAGATGCGTGTGCGCGTCGATGAATCCGGGCGAGAGCGTGGCGTCGCCCAGGTCGATCGTCTCGGCCCCGGCGGGGATGGCGAGGTCGGCTCCGACCGCCAGGATCTTCGACCCCTGGACCAGCACGACGCCGTTGGCAACGAGCGCATCGGCCTTGCCGTCGAACAGCCGCGCCGCCTTCACGGCGACGATCGGCGGCGGATTCGGTTTCGGCTCCTGCGCGCGGGCCGGGGCAGGGGGGTGGAAGTGGAACAGGAGGGCGGCCATCGCGAGCCACGCGGCCGTCGCGGTCGGGGACTTCGGCTTCATCGGGGACTCTCCGGGTGCCTGGGGCGCGATTGGGTGTCGCGTGATACGACCGCCGGCCGGGAACTTCCGCCCGACGGTCGCGCACCAGGGTATCGCCCCGGATGTTGCGGGGACAGGCGCCGCAGCAGCTTTACGTTTGTCAACGACGGGGCAAACCGGGGAAATGGATGGTGTCGGGTGGGCATTGCCCACCGGTCGAGGCCTCGAATTGGTGGACAATGCCCACCCGACTGGACGGTTTCGGAGCCTTTCGGGGCAGTCGAGCTCAGCGATTCACCATCCTCATCCCATGCGCATCATACCGCTCGCCGGCCGCGGCGCCGGCGGGGACGGCGCGTTCGATCCGGGCCAGGTCCTCGGCGGTCAGGCGGATGTCGAGGGCCCCGAGCGCCTCGCGCAGGCGCTCGCGGCGGCGGGCGCCGATCAGGGGGATGACGTCGGTGCCTCGGGCCAGCGCCCAGGCGATGGCGAGCTGCGCCGCGTTGGCATCCTTCTCGGCGGCGAGGTCCGAGAGTGCCTGAACCAGCGCGAGGTTGCGCTCGAGGTTCTCGCCCTGGAAGCGGGGGAAGTACGAGCCGCGCGAATCGCCCGGCTTCCGGAATTCCTCCGGCGGTGTGCCGATCAGGCCGCGCGAGAGCACGCCGTAGGCGACGACCGAGACGCCCAGCTCGCGGAGGGCCGGCAGGGTCTCGGCCTCGATGTCGCGGGTGAGGACGCCGTACTCGGTCTCGAGCGCCGCGACCGGATGCACCGCGTGCGCCCGACGCACCGTCGCGGCCGACATCTCCGACACGCCGACGTGGCGGACATATCCGGCCTTCACCAGCTCGGCAATGGCGCCGACGGTGTCCTCGATCGGGACCGACGGATCGAGGCGGCTTGGCTGGTAGAGATCGAGGTAGTCGGTGCTGAGCCGTCGCAGGCTGTAGCTGACGAAGTTCTTCACGGCCGACGGCCGGCCATCGAAGCCGAGGAATTGCCCGGAGGGTGATCGCAACGCGCCGAACTTCACCGACAAAAAGACGCGGTCGCGCCGCCCTTCGATCGCGCGGCGGATGAGCATCTCATTGTGGCCCATCCCGTAGAAGTCGCCCGTGTTGAGCAGGTTGATGCCGGCGTCGATCGCCTCGTGGATCGTGGCGATGCTCTCGGCCTCGTCGGTCGGGCCGTAGAAGTCCGACATCCCCATGCAGCCGAGGCCGACCGCCGAGACCGACGGGCCGTTTGTGCCCAGCGCGCGACGCTCCATCGCCATCTTCAGGCCCCCTCGATCACCGAGTACGTGTTGCCCATCTCGCGCTTGAGCTTCCCGGCCTGGACCAGCTCTTCCCAGATCCCGGGCGGGTGCCCGGCCGGCGGCGTGATGCCGGTGATCCCCGATTTCTTCCCGCCACCGCGGCTCAGGCCGGACTCCTCGTCCAGCCGCATCAGCTTGAGCCGCTTCTTGAACGCCTTCAGGGCCTTCTTGAGCTCTTCTTCGGTGGCCATGGATCCCTCGAAACTTCGCGGCGCCCGGGCTTTCGACATCGGCGATTCGTCCGGCCCGGCGCTTGGTACATCCGGCAAGGCCCGGGCCGCCCTCAGCTTCGGCGAAGCCGGCCGGGTCGTCAAGCCCGCCCAGCGTCGTGGACGAGAGTGCGCCTCGTGGACCGCCTCCCGCCTCGACGATTAGAATCGAGGGCGCATCGACCGTCGCCGACAGGGTGCAACCACCTGTCCTGTCCCCCCGCCCCAGGAGACCTCTCCCATGGCCAGCCTGGTCAAGATCGGCTCGCTGTTCCTCAACCTCGATCAGGTCCTGCACGTCGACGACCAGTTCGCCAGGACCCGCGAGGACCGGCTGATCGTCCACTTCAGCTCCGGCGACGAGCCCCTGACGCTCGCCGGCCCGGAGGCCGACGACCTGCGCACCTGGCTCAACACCGTCGCGATCAACCTCCAGGCCCTCGAACCCGAGACCGGCGGCCTGTAAAGGGGGCGCGGTGTGAGCAAGGCAAGCGGCTACTTCCGCCGGGCCAGCTCGTCGAGCCGCAGCCGATCCGACGGCCGGGTGTCGGCCTTGAGCACCTGGCTCATCTGTTCGAGCGCGTATCGGTTCATGTCTTCGGTATTGGACGCCACGCAATCCTCGGGCACGACCAGGTGGAAATCGCGCATGTAGGCATCGTTGGCGGTGAACAGGACGCAGATGTTGCCGGCCATCCCGGTCAGGATCAGCGTCCGGGGGTTGAGGTACTCGAGCAGGATGTCGAGGGTCGTCGAGTAGAAGCCCGAGTGCTTGGGCTTGAGGACGAAGTAATCGTCGTCCTCGGGGCGGAGCCGTTCGGCCACCGGCCGGCCGCGCACGCCGTCCTCCAGGCAGTGCTCGACCTGGGCGTTGAAATCCGATCGCCACCGGCCGAAGTTGTCGTTGACGTAGATAACAGGAAGGCCGGCATCGCGGGCCCGCCGCTTGAGCCGCGCGATCCGGTCGGCCATCGGCACGGCGAACCGCAGGAGCTGCTCGCCCTCGGGGAACTCGAGGTCGTTGATCACGTCGATCAGCAGGAGGGCGACGTCGGCCTTGTCCGGCGCGCTGCCGTGCAGGTCGTGGTTCTTCGCGGGCATGCGGCTTCTCCGTCCGAAGAGGCAGGGATCGGCCTCGCGATCGGCCGGAACCCCCAGGGCACATCCTGCATCCGCCATGCCGCTGGTTCCGTTCCATCTCGTCCCGGCTCAGCGATATGACGCCGCCTGGATGCCGTACAGCTCGGCGTAGGCGCCGCCGCGGGCCATCAGCTCGTCGTGGGCGCCGACCTCGACGACGCGGGAGCCGTCGAGCACGACAATCCGGTCGGCCATCCGCACGGTGCTGAAGCGGTGCGAGACGAGGATCGTGATCCGGCCGGCCGGGTCGCCGGCGCGGGCGGCCGCCGCGTACCGCTCGAACAGCGCGTGCTCGGTCTCGGCGTCGAGCGCCGCGGTCGGCTCGTCGAGCACCAAAAGCAGAGGACGATCGCGCATGAAGCCGCGCGCCAGCGCCAGCCGCTGCCACTGGCCGAAGCTGACCTCCGCGCCGCCGGGCCAGGTCGGCCCGAGCTGCGTCTCGAGCCCGTCCGACAGCCGCGACACCACCTCGACGGCCCCGGCCCGGTCGACCGCCGCGGCCACCGCCGGCTCGTCTTCGAGCCGCGGCACGTCGCCCACGCCCACGCTGTGCCGCGCCCGGAACTCGAACCGGAAGAAGTCCTGGAACGCGCCGGCCAGCCTCGCGCGCCACGCGTCGGCCGGCATGCGCGCCAGGTCGACGCCGTCCACCAGGATCCGCCCGCTCGTCGGCCGGTACAGCCGGCACAACAGCTTCACGAGCGTCGTCTTGCCGGCGCCGTTCTCGCCCACCACGGCCACCACCGTGCCGGGCTCCAGCCGCAGGGAAACGTCCTCGAGCACCAGCCGATCGGTGCCCGGGTACGCGAACGAGACGTGCTCGAGGAGGATGCCTTCTGCCAGGCGGTCGGGCACCGCCGCGTCGGCGTGCTCGCCCTGCGCGGCGGCATAATCCTCGAGCCAGGCGAGCCGCCGCGAGCCCTCCAGCCAGAACCCGCGCAAAAAGCCGATCTCGCCCACCGTGGCCGCGACGTACGCCGACAGCCGCGAGCCGGCCGCCAGCACCAGCAGCACGCCGCCGGCCGTCGCGTGCGCGCCGGTCGCCGCGAACGCCACTGCCCCGACAAACCCGATGCCGAAGGTCGCCCAGGCCACCGTGTGCCACAGGGCACTCTGCCACCTCGCGGCGGCGACCGGACGATACCCTCGCTCCCACTCATCGCGGCGACGGGCCGCCAGCCGCCCGCCGATGCCCGTGACCCGCACCTCCTTGCCCGGCGGGGCGGACGTCGCCGTAACGAACAGGTGCCGCGCCAGCCGGTTGAACGGCGCCGCCTGCTCCTGCGCGGCCCGCTCGACCCCCGGCCGCCACGTCGCGGTCAGGACCGTCGGCACCGCGACGACCGCCAGCAGCGCCAGCGCCGGGTGGATCGAGACCAGCAGCGCCACCGTCACCCCCAGCCGCAGGAACCACCCGCACGTCGAGAACATCGACATGAAGATGTGATCGAGCACAAACACCTGGTCGCGGAGCATCGCCAGGCGATTCAGGTACTCGGGCCGCTCGTGGTGCTCGATGCTCGCGACCGACGCCTGGAGGTGTGCGACGTGCGACTCGAGCGCGATGGTCAGCCGGTCGCGGAAAAACCGCTGGACGCGGCCGCTCATCACCCGCAGGAACCAGGTCGCGGGCGTCGAGAGCCCCAGCCCGACGGCCGCGGCCAGCATCAGGCCGCGGCGTTGCCCCTCCACGCCGTCGGCCAGCAGCTTGAGCCAGAGTGCCAGAAGCGCATCGGGCAGGGCCGCCAGCAGCGACAGGCCGAACGACGCGAGCAGCAGCCTCGGCTCGGCCTCGTAGCCGCGCCTGACGGCCCGCCACATCGATGAAAGCCCCGGCGGCAGATCGTCAGGCGTCTTCGAGGACATCGTACGTCACCCCCTCCTCATCGCCGTCGCCATCGCCCTCGCCGCCGAACCGCGACGCCTGGAGGTCGAACATCGTGCGATACCGCCCGCCGGCCGCCATCAGCTCGTCGTGCGTGCCCAGCTCGACCACCCGGCCTCCTTCGAGCACGCAGATCCGGTCGGCGTGCCGCACGGTCGAGAACCGATGCGAGATCAGGATCGTCGTGGCGTGCCGCGTGGCGGCGAGGATCCGGTCGAAGATCTCGGCCTCGCCGCGGACGTCGAGCTGCGCTGTCGGCTCGTCGAGGAGCACCACGCCCGCGCCCAGCCTCACGGCGCAGAGCGCCCGCGCCAACGCGATCCGCTGCCACTGGCCGCCCGAGAGGTCCGTCCCTCCCTCGTAGCCGCGCGACAGCGGCGTATCCAGGTCGGCCAGGCCCGCGGCCCCCGCGTCGGCCAGCGCCGCGCGGATGACATCGTCGGGCGCGCCGGCCGGCGCCACGTTGTCGCGCAGCGGCAGCTCGAACCGGATGAAGTCCTGGAACACCGCCGCCACGCGCTGCCGCCAGGCGTCGAGGTCCAGCTCGCGCAGGTCCACGCCGTCGACCTCGATCGCGCCTGACTGGGGGTCGTAAAGCCGGCAGAGCAGCTTCGCCAGCGTGGTCTTGCCGGCGCCGTTCTGTCCCACGATCGCCAGCGACGTCCCGGCCGGGATCGTCAGATCGAGCCCGTCGAGCACCGCCGCGCCGCCGGTCGGGTAGGCGAAGGTCACGCCGCGGAACCGGACCTCACGCGCCGGCATCCCGACGGCCGGCCGATGGCCGAGGGCCAGTGCGCCGGCCGTCGCCATCGCGGGCTCGAGCCGCAGCACGGCCCCCACCGGCGCCGAGGCACTGTCCAGCGCCCACGACCAGCCGCCGAACGCGATCGTGCTCGTCGCGATTGCGGCCGTCGCGAACGTCGCCAGCCGGTCAAGACCCAGCGCGCCGGATGCTGCCGCACTCGCCATCGCCCAGAAGACGAGCAGGTTGGCCGCGACCACCAGGACCAGGCTGCCGGCCACCGGCCGCTCGCGCAGTCGCGTCGCCCGCCACTGGAGCTCGAAGAGCTGCTGCTTCCGCGCCCGGAACCGCTCCACGACCCAGGCCGCCAGGCCGAACAGCCGCAGCTCCTTGGCCGCGTGCGGCTCGACCGCCAGGCGATAGGCATACTCGGCATGCCGCTGCGCCTCGCGAACCTGGTCGGTATTGCGATCGCGCCACACGGCGCTCTCGCGCAAGAGCCAGTGCGTCGCCAGCCACGCGCCGGCCAGGACCAGGGGCGCCCACCACGCGAAGGCCGCCAGCACGACGGCCGATGCGACCCCCGCGGTCATCTCGATCAACCCCGATGCGACGAAGTCCATCGAGATGAAAAGCGGCGGCCCGGTGATCCCCAGGTCGAAATCCCTCGCCATCGTCAGGTCGCTCGTCAGCTTCGGGTCCTCGAGATGACCCATCCCCGGCGGACCCACGCAGGCTCCGGTCAGCCGGTCGTATAGCCAGGCCGACGTCCGGGCGCCCAGCAAGGCTCCGATCGCCTGGTGGATCGGCGGCAGGGTCTGGAGCAGCACGAACACGCCCCCCAGCATCGCCAGCGGGCCCGCGATGCCCTCGCCCCGCTCGACCGTACCAACCAGCCGGCCGATCGCGATCGCAAAGACCGCGGGCAGCAGCCCGCGCAGCACGATCCCCGCCCACCAGGCGATCGCCAGTGCCCGGTCGGCCCACGGCAGCACCGCGAAGAACTGCCATTCCTTCCGCCCGCGGAGGCCCGCGATCATCGCGTCTCCCTCCCGTTCCCGGAAGGCCCACCGGCCTTCCGGAACGCCGCCCGGTCCTCATGAATACCTGTCCCGCCGTCGGGTGGGGATTGTATCCAGATGTTCCCTATGTGTCCAGGCGACGTTCAGGGGGCCGGCGGCGATTCATCGCGTCTTCTCATTGCGCGCGCCGATCGAGTACGCCAGCGAGACGAACGCCCCCATGCGGGCCTCGGGGGAATCGATCGACTGGACCAGATCCGCGGCGCGAGCGACGTCGCCGCGGTTGGCCAGGTCGCCGGCGATTCGCGTCAGCGCGGCGTCGCGCTTCGGGGCCGGCAGCGCCCGCGCCGCTCGGATCGCACCATCGAGGTCGCCCGCGCGAACGCGGAGGTCATCGAGCATCCAGTCGCGATGATACGCGACGAACCCGGGGGCCATTTCGAGGTCGAAGTCGATGAAGGTGTCGCGGCCGATCGCGTTGAGGTTCGAGACCTTGCCCATCCGGGGCTTCTCGGGCGCCTTCGCCTCGAGGAGGGCAACCGCGCGCCGCCTCAGCTCGTCCGCGCCCGTCACGCCGCCGGCCTTCTCGCGACGCTCGGCCACTGCCGTCAGGCCGCAGGCCTTCTCGAGGCCGGGATAGTCGCGGATGGCGTCGATCAGCTCCAGGGCACCGGACTCGTCGCCCGCCTTGACCTGGGCCTCGGCGAGCATCAGGAGCATCCGGGACCGCCGCGGCTCGGCCTGCGCGAGTGCCAGCGGCCGACAGCGCCCGACGATCGCCCGCACCGTGTCGAGCTGGCCGAGTTCGGCGCGCTGCATGGCGATCATGCCCATCACGATGAGCTTCTGATCGTCGGCCGCTATCGGGCGGGCGATCGCCTCGGCCTCGCCGAGTGTGGTCGACGCCCCCGCGCGGTCGCCAGACGCCGTCTGGACGCTCGCGATCATCGCCAGCGCGGCCGGCTTGACCGCGTCGTAGAACCCATCGCTCGGGCCGGGGAAGTCCGATCGCCGTAGCGTCGGGATCGACCGGGCCGTCGCCAGGGCGCCGGGGATGTCGCCGGCGCGGGCTTGCAGGTGCGCGATGATCCCCAGAACCCGCGCCTGCACCTTGGCGCTGCCCGACGCCCGCGCGGCCTCGGCGACCTTCGGTAGTTCGGCGCGGGTCGCGGCCGTCTCTTTCGGCGTCCGCCACCGGTCGACGATCTTGATGTTGATCCCGACCGGGTCGAGCCACGGGCCGGTGTGGTCGTCGTCCGACAGGGTGTCGAGAATCTGGCTGAATGCCGGCTGCTGCTCCTCGGGCGACACCTCGCGGACGATCGCCAGCGCCCGGTCGACCTCGCCCGCCTCGGCCAGTGACCTCACGAGGCGTGCCAGGGCGGACGACCGGGCCCGGGCATCCGTCATCACCTTCGCATCGCGATGCGCCCGGTCGATCAGCTCGCGCCCGCCGGCCAGGTCGCCCGCTCGGATCAGATATCCGCCGATCACGCCATCGAACAGGAACCGGATGGAACCCTTGAGCGGCTCGATCGACCGTCGAAGCCGCGCGATCTGCTCGAGCGCCTCCGTCATGTCGCCCAGCGCGACGTACTGGTCGATCAGGATCAGCGACGCCTCGGCGATGAACGCGGCCGCCTCGTCATTCAGGCGATTGGGGCCATCGGGCGTGACCCTGGCGAGATCGTCGTCGAGCTCCTGGCCGACCCGCTCCAGGGCATCGCGGATTTTGCCGCCATCGAGGGCTTCGATCATCCGTCCCGCGCGGGCCAGCACCTTGCGGGCGCCGTCGGGATCGCCCGCCTCGCGCCAGAGCCGCGCCGACTCGGTCAAGGCGGCGAATCGCTCCCAGCCGCGCAGGTCGTTCTTCACGTCCGGATTCAGCTTCGGCGGCGGATCCCCGGCCAGGCGGTCGATCCGGCGGAGGACCTCCAGTGCCGATGCCCGGTCGCCGATCCTGAGGAAGGCCCGCGCGACCTCGACCATCGCCGTGGCCTTGCCCTCTTGAGGCGTGCGGCCCTCGGGTTGGGCCAGGATGCTGGCCGAGAGCCGCGCGAGCGCCTGCCGATCCCTGTCGGCCGCATTCGGCCCGCGGGACTCGGGCCCGCCGGCGTGTGCGGCCAGCACGATCGCCGCGCCGGTGATCGCCGCGGCCAGCCCGCCGATCCACTCCTTCAGCGTCAATTTCATCGATCGGTCCTCCATGTCCAGGATCAGACGAATCCGTGTCAACAGCGGCCGGCCGGCCATCGCCAGCGCGGCTGTCCGCGCCACCGGCACCGCGCCGGCCATCGCGGCGAGCATCCGGGCGTAATCCCTGGGCCGGCCGGTGTGCTCGATCACCAGGCGGTCGCAGCAGAGCTCGCGCTCCAGCCCCACCCAGCTCGACACCCACCACGCCGCCGGGTGGAAGAACAGCAGCGATTCGACCAGCCGCTGCAAAAGCGCGATCAGGTTGTCGTGTCGCCGGACGTGCGCCAGCTCGTGCAACAGAGCCATCTCGAGTTGTTCGACGCTCCAGCCGCAGAGCGCCGCGGGCGGCAGCAGGATCATCGGCCGCACGACGCCGATCAGCACCGGCGCCGCGATCCGGTCGCAGATCGCCACGCCCACGCGCCGTGCGATCCCCAGCGAGGCGGCGAGTGCCCCGCATCGCGCGGCGATCGATTCGGCCTCCAGCGGCCGGCTCGACCGCCGCAGCCGGTCCACTCCGACCAGCCCCGTCGCGACCAGCGCCAGCGTCGCCAGCGATCCCGACAGCCAGACGCCCGGCAGGAGGGCGACCACCGGCTCGAACCGCGCGGCGAGCGTCGTGATCGGAGCCGACATCGGGGCAGGGGGGATGGCCACTCGGTGCGAGTCGAGCGCCGTCATCAGGGCAGGCAGAGCAGGGGGGGACGAAACTGGCTCGCCGAGTCGCGGGGCCGGTGCGGGCACCAACGTCGTTGCTGTCTCAGGTCGGTACAGCCGCACAAAGATCACGCCCGGCGCCAGAGCCAGAGCCAGCAGGCACACCACCGCCGCGCCGTGCCGGACCTCCGGCCGGGCCGGCCGCAACAACCGCCGCAGCACGGCGGCGACGATTCCACCTACGGCGCCGATCCAGACCATGTGCAGCATCGTCCAGCCGGCGGCCGTCCATGCGGCGGACAGCCAGATCGATAGCGACAGGTTCATCGCCGGCCTCCTTTCGACTTCTTCGCGTCCACCGGGCGATCCTCGAGCAGCGCGCGGATCTCCTCGCGGTCGCGGTCATCCAGCGCGCCTTCCTCGATCAGGTGCGCGACCAGCCGCCGCGCCGAGCCGTCGAAGACGTGCTGCACCACCTTGCCCAGCAGACCCGTCGCCGTTTTGTCCCGGCTGGCCGCCGCCGACCACACGTAGCCCCGCGGGCCGTCCTCGCGCGCCACCAGCCCCTTTAACAGCATCGTCTTCAGGGTCGTCGCGATCGTCGTCAGCGCCACCGGGCGCTGCTCCTGGATCGCCGCGTGGATCGGCCCCAGCCCCGACGGGCCGTGCTCCCACAGGACTTTCAGGATCTCCAGCTCCGCGTCGGTCGGCTGGCTGCTCGGCGGTCGGGCCATCGGGCGAAGCTCCTTCTTCAGCGAGGATCCAGATTGCGACCGGCCGGCTGGCGCTCACGCCGGCCAGTCGAATGCGGTTTCTACAGAAATCGAACCGATCGGTCAATCCCGATCGCGAGGTAAGCACGTGAGCCTCGGCGACTCAAGGATGCAGCGGCGCCCCGACCCGACCGGCCCAGGCCCGCCACATCTGTTCCAGCTCGGCCACGCGACGCAGCTCGCGACCGGCAAGATCGCGCGTCTCGGTCGCGTCATCCGCGATGTGATAAAGCTCCCAGTCGCCTCGCGGCCGCGCGACGAGTTTCCAGTCGCCGGCAATCACCGCGCGGCCGCCCTCGTGCTCGAAGAACAGCGCTGGATGCCCGGCGCGCGGCTGCTTGCGCAACAGCGGCGCCAGGCTCCGGCCCTCGAGCGCCTTGATGTCGTGCCCGGCGTACTTTGCGGGGTAGGCCGCGCCGGCCAGCTCGAGGAACGTCGGCATCAGGTCGATGACGTGGCCGGGCTCGGCGGTGGTCGAGCCGGGCCGAGGAATCAGTCCCGTCGGCCAGTGCACGATCAAGGGAGTATGGCAGCCTCCCTCGAACGACTCGGCCTTCCAGTAGCGATAGGGCGTGTTGGCCGCATTGGCCCAGTACGCGCCGATGTAGCCCCAGGTCGTCTCGGCGCCGGGATCGAAGCGGCCCCTGTACTGGATCGGCCGGCCGTCGCGCGTCTGCGAGGCCCGGTCGAAGCCGGGGTCGAGATAGCGCTCGGGCGACGCCCCGTTGTCCGCCAGAACGACGATCACCGTGTTCTCCAGGCACCTCGTCTCCTCGAGCGCCCGGACGATCGACCCCACGCCCTGGTCAACGCGGTCGACCATCGCCGCGTGCACCGCCATCAGGGCCGATTGATGTTGTCGCGACTCGTCGTCGAGCGCGTCCCAGTCGGGGCCGCGCCCCATGAGCTCTGGCAGCGGGTGCGTGGCGGGGTCGATCAGCCCCATCTCGACCTGGCGGCGATACCGCGATTCGCGCAGCGCGTGCCAGCCTCGGCGGTACGCCTCGCGATAGCGCGCAATGTCCTCGGGCCGCGCGTGCAGCGGCCAGTGCGGCGCGCAGTGCGCGACGTACAGAAAAAACGGCCGGCCCTCGCGAGCCATGATTCGGATGGACTCAACCGACTTCTCGGTGATGGCGTCGGTCAGGTAAAAGTCGCGCGGGACCGATTCGACCGGTCGGGTCCCGTCGACCAGCGAGAACGGGTCGAAGTAGTCGACCACGCCCCAGATGGGGCCATAGTGCCGCTCGAACCCGCGGTTGATCGGATAGGTGTCGAGCCGGGCGAAGGGGTGGTCGCGCTCGGCCTGATGGTTGAGCCATGCGAGGTGCCGGGGCCCGGCGTCGCGGCCGTCGAGCGGCCTGGTCTGCGACAGGTGCCACTTGCCCGCCATCGCGGTCTGATACCCCTCGGCGCGCAGCAGCTCGGCGATCGTCGCGCCGTCGCGGGTCAGGTCCTGCCCATTGCGTGCCAGCCCGACCTGGTGGGGATAGAGCCCGGTCAGCAGCGACGCCCGCGTCGGGCAGCAGCGCGCGGCGTTGTAGAACCGGGTGAACCGCAGGCCCCCGGCTGCCAGGCGGTCGATGTTCGGCGTCCGGACTTCACCGCCGTAGCAGCCGAGGTCGCTGTATCCCAGGTCGTCGAGCAGGATGACAACGAAGTTCGGCCGCCGGGCAGGGTCCGGCCCGGCCTCGGCGAGACCCGCCCCGATCGCGACAATTGCCGTCGCCACCGAGATCCAGCACGTCACGTAAGGCCGGGTCTTCTTGCGCTTCAAACCAGGTTGCCTCCTCTCGCCGGACGGGGCGAGAGATGATGTGCCCTCGCGCCTCCGGGAATCGCACGACAGGCACGACCCGCGCGGGTGAAACCAACGTCGCCGCCCCACCACGCCGCGTCAAGCCCCGGCCGCCGCGCCAGCAGATCGCCGTTGCGGCCGATCGTTGTGCCCGCGAGACTTCGACGCCGCCCGTCTCGGCCGTTAGATTCCTCAAAATCTGACGTGAGAAAACATAACGCCCATTATCGGACGTTGGGAAGGCCGGCAGGGTGTCATCAGTCGGGACACACTGATTGGTCGCCGCGCCGCGGTGTGGCCCTAACGAGAGAAGACTTCCGCCAGGGTTGCCGCGAATTCGTCGAGCCGGAAGTCGGGGCGAAACAGGCGGTGCTCGCGAAGCCGCAGCATCCCGGGCGCGGTTGGGCCGGAGAACTCGGCGGCGACGACATCACAGACCCGGGCGAAATGGGGCTCGGAGTGGCTCCGGCTCGCGAGCATCCGAACTCGATCGTACTCCGGCTCGGTCATCATGCCGACGATGGTGTAGACGTCGAGGGCGTGGTGCCGACCAAGGTCCTTGTTCTCGTCAGTCTTGCGGTCCGCGAAGGCGGAGAGCTTCATCAGCATGTACGGGAAGGCCTCCGGGACAAATGCCTTGCCAGTATAGGGCTCGCCGGTCGATCGGTCGCCGGTGAGTATGATCGGGATTGGCGCGTCCTCCAGGAAGAGTGCCTCGTCGGTCTGGTGCGCGTGGAAGCCGAGGCCCTTTCCCCTGGGCCGGACTCGTGGGGGCTTGATCTGAAGCCGGGCCCTATGGTCGCCGAGAGGGCCGACCAGTGCGTCCAGCTTGACCTCTTGGATCGCGCCGCCCACCAGGATCGGCCGCTTCCACTGGAAGTATCTTGCCTCCTCGACCGGGGCGTAGCCCAGCCGGGCGATCGCCTCAACGAGCGCGATCATCGAGGCCCGGTCGGTCAGCAGGTCCGTGCGAAGGAAGACGTCGATATCGTTCGTCGACCGAGGCTCGGGCAGCTCAACGAAGAGAGTCCTTTCGCGGCGCTCGGCCAGATGTTGCCGCTTCAGGAACAGGCCGTACCCGCCGCCAATGGTGAGCGGGATATTCTTGTCGCGGAGCTCGTAGAGCAGGTCGAGCAGGCAGATTCGTAGCGGGTCCATTCGTCCTCCTTGCCCCGGCCTCTCGCGGAGAATCCGTGGCGACTCCCCCACTCTCGATCACCACGAGCCGACCGGCGTCGACTCCGTCAGTACAGGATGCCGCTGCGCACTTGGTCCGCGGTCTCCTGGTCTCGCTTGTCGCCGGTCGACAGCTCGAGGAACGCCTGGACGGGCGACGCCGTGAGGTCGCCCCGCCGGTCGAAATACACCTCGTCGTCCGGCGTCTCGAGCAGGATGACCGTGGCGAACCGCTCCGTCGGCTGGAACCGACCCCCGAGGGCACGCACCGCCCCGCCCACGTCGGTGCAGTAGTACTCCTCTACGCCTTCTCGCGCCATGACGGCATAGGCCCCGACCGAGCACGCCCCCGTCAGCGCGACCTGGTTGCCGGTGTTGTCGGCCCACTCCCGAAGCCGCGTCCGGAATTCCGCCGGCTCGATCTCGCGCAGCTTTCCCGCGAGCCGCGTCCTGATGTTGGGGGGTGAATAGTTGTCGGCGAGCCGGTCCAGGAGTTTGTCCGGCTGGATGAGCCGGAGCCTCGTCGCTCCCCCACGCTTGTTGCGATCGATGATCAGGTCGTCCTCTAGCCGCTTGCAGACCTTGGAGACGGTCGGCAGCGTCACGCGGCCACCGCGTCGGCGGAGTTCCTCGAGCGCATCCTGAACCGAGTCGAATTCCGGTCGGGCAAGGAACAGCCGGGCAACAATCGAGCTGCTCCTCCGGTAGACGTTCTTGATGACGCCTTCCGTACGGAAGAGATTGGGCTCGCCGGTCCGCCGGACGTACCACTCGCCCGGCACGAGCACCACACCGTTGCCGCATAGATCGATGCCGCTCACCGACCGCTCCTCGAGGTCGTCGAGCGCCCGCTCATTCAGGAAGGGGACGACCACGAGCGGGCGTAGCTTCGCGGTCAGGGCATGCCGGCGCGCCTGGTCGGCGGCCTCCTCGATTGTCCGGGCGGTGAACTGGCGCTTGTATTCGGCGGCAAACCTGTAGCTGCTCCGTCGCCAGGACATGCGGACAATAGCGTCGATCTCCCGTGCCTTCGGGGCCTCCCAGCGCAGTTGCAGCGGCGGAAAGTCGACATCACCCTTCCGGAGCAGGGTCACGAATTCCTTCTCCGTTGGAGGCGGTAATCGAGACATGACGACGAAATCCTTGACTTCAGGAGACCGCGACTTTCCTATTATCGGTCATTTTCCTACGCAGGAAAATAGCGATAATTCAGAAAAGGAGTCGTCGCGCGACGTCCGGCATCTCGGCCTTCGATTCCGCCCCATGGATTGTCTCCTGGAGGACGGCGAGGAGCGCCGGCCCGGGACTTGCACCGGGGGACCGTCGGGATCGCGGAGCGCCCGACCGGGGAGGCGCGCGAATCCCCGGGAGGAATCGGCCATGCTCGAGGCGGTCATCTTCGACATCGACGGCACCCTGATCGACTCGGTCGACCTCCACGCCGAGGCCTGGCGGGTGGCGCTGGGGCATTTCGGGCACGACGTCCCGTTCGACCGGGTGCGCGCCCAGATCGGCAAGGGGGGCGACCTGCTCATGGCGGAGCTCCTGCCCGAGGACGAGGTCCGCCGCCGGGGCGAGGAGATCGAGAAATACCGGCTCGACCTGTTCCGCCGCGAGTACCTTTCGCGCGTCCGGCCGTTCCCGAAGGTCCGCGAGCTATTCGAGCGGATCGTGGCCGACGGCCGGCGGATCGCGCTGGCCTCGTCGGCGAAGCAGGAGGAACTGGCCCGCTACAAGGAGATCGCCGGCATCGCCGACCTGCTCCACGCCGAGACCTCATCGGACGACGCCGAGCGGTCCAAGCCCCACCCGGACATCTTCGAGGCCGCCCTCGACCGGCTGAAGGGGCTCGCGCCCGACCGCGCGATCGCCGTGGGCGATACTCCCTACGACGGCCAGGCCGCCGGCAAGGCCGGGCTCCGCACCGTCGGGATGCTCTGCGGCGGCTGGCCCGAGGACGCCCTCCGCCGGGCGGGCTGCATCGCGATCTACCGCGATCCGGCCGACCTCCTGCGCCGCTACGGCGACTCGCCGCTCGCCGGCTGAGCGCCGCCCGCGGCCGGCCCAGTCCGGCCGCCGGACGCGACACCTCCAGACATGAAGATCGATGCGCATTTTATGCAAGGACCGTCCGCACAAGACGTTACGCTCGTTTAACCATGAATGTCGGTGCCTTTCGATCCGAAGCCGCCACGCAGGCCGGTCCCGGCCGGCCGCGGGGAGCGGAAAAATGCTCGCCGGAGGAGGCTCGTCACGCCCCGGCGAAGTTGCTAGGATGAATTTGCGCCAGGCCGGACCCGATCCGGCCCCGGGAGCAAGGGAAGCGACGCATGCGGGGACGAAGTCCGTTCCCCGTGGGGATTGCGAGGAACGAGATGCGGAAGCAACCGGGTGAGCTGGAGCTCTTCAGCACCGAGGAGCTCATCGACGAACTGATGCGCCGGACGACATTTCAGGGCGTGATCGTCCACGCACGCGACGGGGCCAAGAGCCGCCACTGGAGCGGCGAGCGCGTCTTCCGGGTCCGGATCAACCAGAACCTCGGGACGGAAGAGGCCAGCCGCCTGCTGGACGTCGTTAGCCAGCACATCGGCGGGCCCGAGCGGGGCTGGTAAGCTCGGCTCGCCTACCCCGCCCGGGATGATCCGTCGAAGACTCAAGAGATCACAGCACCGCCACCGCCCCGGCGGCCCGGCCGCGTTGCGCCGGGACCTTCGCCGCGGGGATGGTCCGGTTCAGTCCGGTCAGAGCATCTTGCCGCCGGCGCCCCGGCTGCGGACGTCGGTGGTCTCGTCGACGTCCAGGCCCGTGACGGGGCTGCCCATGACGTCCTGGCTGTGGACCGGGATGTCGATCGGCTTGTTCGCCGAGGAAGCCATCGACGTGCCGGCCATGTCCGGGCGGCTGCTCATGTCGTACGCGCCGTGCCGGCGGAAGATGGCCATCGCCTCATCGGCGCGGCCGTCGGCGTGTACCGTCACGATCGTCCGACCCGCCTCGAATTCGCCCTGGTAGTAGTGGGCCTCGTCCTCGGGGATGCCGGCGCCCACCAGGGCGCCCACCAGCCCGCCGACGCCGGCGCCGACCGCCGCGTTGGACAGGATGATGCCCAGCGTACCCCCGGCGATTGCCGGCCCGATGACCGGGATCATCCCCGAGAGCACGCCGAGGCCGGCAAGCGCGCCCAGCCCCAGGCCCGTCAGGACGCCCGTGACCGCGCCCGACCCGGTGTGAGATTCGTCCGTCGCGGCCCCGCCGTCCGATGTGACAGCGCCCGTGTCATGGCGCATCGCCACGCCGATCTGTTCGTCCCGGAATCCGCTCCGGCGCAGCTCGTCCACCGCCCGATCAGCCTCGAGACGATCGTCGAACACCCCGACGATGGTCGATTTCTGGGCCATCATGTGATTCTCCTTGCCGAATGCGAAGGGAAGTCCGGGACACCCCGCGGCGGCCCGAACGGGAGACTTGTTCAACCGGCCAACTCTTCAGATGCAAACCCAATGCCGCTCATCGGCATCGGCCGGCTGCTGGCGGCCCGGGGCCACAAATGGAGACACACGGCGGTCCCGGGGTCCCACGGTCCCGCGGTCCCGGCGCCCCCGGCCTTTTCCTTTGACTCCGGCCGGTGCGATGGGGGAAAGTAGCGGCCGACGACGGAGTCCGTCGGGCGACCGGACCGGACCGGACCGGGCCGGGCCGGGCCCGGCAGCGGCATGGATCGTCATCCAGGGGATAAGCTCAAGGGGAGCCGCTCATGACCGCATATCACAGGGGTAGCACGCATCGGACGCCCGATCATCCAATCGAAACGATCTTCCTTGACCGCTGGTCGCCGCGGGCGATGAGCGGCGAGCCCCTGGACGGGCGCGAGCTGGCGCGGCTCTTCGAGGCGGCCCGCTGGGCACCATCGACGTACAACGAGCAGGAATGGCTGTTCCTGTACGCACACCGCGACTCGCCGCAATGGCCGGCGTTCTTCGGCCTGCTGATGGAGGCCAATCAGGCCTGGTGCGACCGCGCGGCCGTGCTGATCGTCGTGCTGTCGCACAAGGTCTTCGCCCTCAACGGCCGGCCGAACCCCGTGCACACCTTCGACGCCGGCGCCGCCTTCGAGAACCTGGCCCTCCAGGGCGCCGCGATGGGCCTGGTCGTCCACGGCATGGCCGGTTTCGACCGCGACAGGGCTCGGGCCGAGCTCCGCGTTCCGGACGACTACGACGTCGAGGCGATGGTCGCCGTCGGCCATCCCGGCGACCCGGCCGACCTGCCCGAGCCACTGCGCCAGCGCGAGGCCCCCTCCGGCCGCAAGCCCATCGCCGAGATCGCCCGCGAGGGCGGGTTCTAGTGTCAGTAGTCAGTGGTCAGTGGTCAGTGGTCAGTGGTCAGTGGTCCGCGGGAGGGCCTGGCCGGCATGCGACGGCACCACCCCGCGAACCCGATCCTGGCAATATCCCAGGTCGGATGG
Organism: Planctomycetales bacterium; assembly: GCA_027452145.1. Lineage (GTDB taxonomy): Bacteria > Planctomycetota > Planctomycetia > Isosphaerales > Isosphaeraceae > JAKAUH01. Next base: position 5,623 of record DAIDHB010000385.1, on the reverse strand, counting down.
AGCCTCGCCTCGTCCTCCACCGTTCGCCGACGCCAACCACAGACCACTGGCCACTGACCACTGACCACAGGGCTAACGCCCGAGCTCGCCGAACAGGTGGACGAGCGACTTCATCAGCCTGTGCCAGTCGGCCTCGTGGACGTATTCGTCGGGCGCGTGGAGGTTATCGCCGCTGATCCCAAGCAGGAGCGCCGGGGCGCCGCCGAAGAGGTCGGCGACCGGGCCGACGAACCCGATCGACCCGCCGCAGCCGAGCGGCACGACGTCCTGGCCGTAGCCGGCCCGCAGCGCCGCCTTCGCCGCCTCGAACGCCGGCCCGCGCGGATCGGTCATCCACCAGGGCGTCGGCTGGTCGCGCACCGTCACCTTCACCTCGACGCCCCACGGCGGGTTACTCGTGAGGAATTCGGTCAGCCGCTCGAGCACCGCCTGCGGGTCCTGGTCAGGCACCAGCCGGCACGACAGGATCGCCGAGGCGCTCGACAGCACCTGGTTCGACGCGCTCCTGAGCGAGCTGGCCTCCTGCGCGATGACCGTCACCGACGGCCGGCGGCTGGTCTGCTCGTAAAAGCTCGAGCCGGGCTCGATCGCCAGGCCGACCCCCGGCAAGACGCCGAGCTGCTCGCGGAGCTCGGCCTCGTTCGACAGGGTGCGGAAGACCGCGCGCTCGTCCTCGGTCACCGGCCGGACGCCGTCGTAGAAGCCGGGAATCGGCACCGGGCCGTTGCCCCAGTAGAGCCGGCCGAGGATCTGGTTCAGCGCGATCGCCGCGTCCGCCATCGCCCCGCCGACGAACCCGCTGTGTTTCGGCGACGCCGCGCTCTTCACCTCGACCATGACCGAGACCAGCCCGCGGAGCGAGTAGGTGATCGACGGCACGCCGTCGCGGATATTCTCGGTGTCGCAGACGACGATCACGTCGGACATCAGGCGGTCGCGGTACTGGCCGAAGAAGCCCAGCAGGTTCCGCGAGCCGATTTCCTCCTCGCCCTCGATGATCACCTTGACGTTGACCGGCAGCCGGCCCTCGCCCTTCAGGCACGCCGCGATCGCGCCGAGCTGCGCGATCACCCCGCCCTTGTCGTCCACCGCGCCCCGGGCATAGAGCCGCCCGTCGCGCCGGGTCAGCTTCCACGGCGGCGACGTCCATTTCTCCTCGGGGCCCGGCGGCTGGACGTCGTGGTGCGCGTAGATCAATACGGTGGGTTTCCCCGGCGCCCCGAGCCACTCGCCGAAGACATACGGGTTGCACCCCTCGGGCCGGAGGATCTCGGCGCCCTCCAGCCCGGCGCGCTGCATCAGCGAGCGGACCAGCTCGGCCGACCGGTCGATCTCAGCCTGATGCCGGCCGTCGGTGCTGATGCTCTCGATCGCGACCAGCTCGGCCAGGTCGTGCTCGAGGTCGGGGAAATGCGATTCCAGCCAGCTCAGGGCCCGTTCCATGCGATGCTCCCTCGGCTCGACGCGGCAAGTTGAGTCGACGTCGGACGGGATACGCGGCGCAGCGCGGCGGCCGGACGCGGCGTCGACGGCGGACGGGACCAGGATACCGGATCGCGCCCGGCCCGCGAAGGGGCCGCCGGATCAGGCGCCGCCGCTCGCGGCGGCGCCCGTGCCCGCCGTGGGCCGGATGGCGTGGTCGATGAGGGCGCGCAACGCCTGATGGTCGATCGGCTTGACCATGTGGTGGTCGAACCCCGGGCCGTCGGCGCGGGCCTCGTCGTCCTCGCCGTAGCCCGAGACGGCCACAATGACCGCGTCGCTGTGGTTCGCGTCGGCGCGGAGGGTCCGGGCGACCTCGCGGCCGTCCATCCCGGGGAGCACGATGTCCAAAAGGATAAGCTGCGGCGAGAACTCGTGCGCCGCCTCGATCGCCTCCCGGCCGTCGTGCGCGACCCGCACCTCGTGGCCGGCCATCTCGAGCAGCCGAGCCAGCCCGCGCGCCGTGTCGACGTTGTCGTCCACGACCAGGATCCGGGCGGAGTGTTCGGGGGGCGCACCGGCGGGTTCCGCGGCCCTCGCGCCGCCGGCCGGCCGGGTCCGTGACGCCGTCGCGTCGGAGGCCGAGGCAGACGCGGACGCGGCCGGCAGCCGCAGGATGAGCTCGGTCCCCTCGCCCGCCCCGAGGGACGCCGCCGAGGCCGAGCCGCCGTGCAGCTCGGCGAGCCGGCGGACCAGCGCCAGGCCGATGTCCGATCCCTCGACCGGCCCCGGCTGTTCGGAGACCCCTCGGGGCGGATCCACCGAGCCTCCCGGGCCGGTGGCCCGCACCCGGCAGACGACCCAGTCGGGCTCGCTCGCCACCGAGACCCGGATCCGGCCGCCGGCTTCGGTCGCCCGCGTCGCGTGGTTGAACAGCCCCACGAGCGCCTGCTCCAGCCGCTGCGGGTCGGCGTCGACGGCCAGCGAGCCCGGCGAGGTCGACAGGGTGACCTGGTGCCGCCGCTCGTCCGTCAGCGAGCGTACGGCCGCCGCCGCCGAGCGCACGGCCGCCGCGACGTCCACCCGCTGCCGATGCAGCTCGATCTTCCCCCGCCCCAGCCGCGACAGGTCCAGCAGGTCGTCCAGCCGGCGTACCAGGTGCCTGAGCTGCCGGTCCATCGCGTCCTCGGCCCACGCGACGTCCTCCGGCGACCGGGCCGTCCGCGCCAGGTGCAACGCCCCGCTGATCGCGGCCACCGGGTTCCGCAGGTCGTGCGCCAGCCGGCCCAGGAACTCCTCCTTCTGCCGGACCTCCTCGCGCAGCGCGGTCAGCTCGGCCTCGACGGCGCCGCCCGCCGCCGATGGCGATTCGCCCGCGACCGCCGCGATGTCCGCCACCGGGGCGACGGCATGGATCACGACCATCGTCCGCCCGCCCTCGCATCCGGCCGGCACCGCGACGCCCTCGAATCGCCAGCAGCCCCCTGCCTCGCCGCCAGTTGTCGCGAAGGTCGCTGACGCCTTCGGCTCGCCCCGCGCGCACCCCTCAAGGAATCGCGCCAGCCGCCCGGCGGGCTCGTCCGCAACGAGGCTCGCGAGCTCGCGCCCCTCGATGGCATCACCGCCCAGGCCCGCCCAGGCCGCCGCGCGGGCGTTGGACCCGACGACCTTCCCGCCCGGATCGACCATCAAGGCCGGGCCAGGGAACAGCTCGAGGACTCGCAGCAGCGGCTTCGCGGCCATCGTTCAGTGGCCCTCTCGTTCGGCTCGATCGCGGGCTGCATCCCCTTCTCACTCCGGCCGGGACGGCACGCGTCCGCCGGCCGAACCGGACCCGTCGCCCCGCGCGGCTTACGCCGGGCCATCCGCCCGCGGGATCCAGCAGCCCCCTCGCCTCGGAATTGCATTTTCGGGAGTCAACATCCTAGCAACTTTCACGCCGACCGGGGTCTTTCCCTGTCCGGGTAAGTCTCACGAAGCCCCTATCGAGGCAGTCCTGGCCTTTTTCCGCCGGTTTGGGCCTTCCTGGTCAATACGATCGTGGCCGACGGCGGCGGCGGGAAGGTCAGTCCGAGCGGGGCGTCCGTGAGTTCCGCCGGCGACATCGAGGGCCGCGCGTCGAGCGAGGTCACGAATCGCCGGTAGCCTTCCGCCTCGACCCGGATCAACTGCGGATTGTACGTGATTGTCTCGGTCTCTCCCAGCAGTCCCCGCCGGTCGTGGGTGTTGGCGGAAATGAAGTTTACCTGGCCGCCAGGTCGCGCAGCCGGTCGGAGCCGCCGTGCTCGGCGACCTGGCCCGCGTAGATCTCCAGGACATCGTCGACATCAAGGAATTCCGGGTTCATTGCGCCAGCTTCCGCAGCGATTCCCGGTGGATCTCCGCCATCCGGGCGGCCGACCGGCGGACGCGGTCGCGGTGGTCCCCGGCTTCCGCTGGTATCGGCCGCACGAACACGCCGCCGCGCTCGGCCGTGACCTCCAGCGGAGCCTCGGGGTCGATCCCGAGAGCGTCCAGGACGGCCTGCGGGAGCACGAGTCCGTAGCCGTCGCCGACGCGCGTGAGCCGACTGGTCATATTTCGCCTCCCGATGAGGACTGTCGCGGTCGCCAGGATGACGCTGGAATCATCCTGGTCGCGGCCCGCCGTCGCGTCAACAGGAGCGTTCGGTCCGGCCCGTCACTTCCCGTACCGCGGCGCCGCCCCCGGCGGCAGGAGCCGTCAACTCCTCCCGGCGAGGGGCTGCACGGGCAGAAATGCCAAGGGCGAGACGCCGAAGAAACCGGCGAGCGTGATCACCTGCTCCTTGGTGAGAGACCGCTCGCCGTTCAGGACGGCGGAGATCGTCGACTGGGCAATACCTGTCGCGGCCTTCAGGGCATTCTGGCTGAGCCCATGCGACCGCATCAGCTCGCGCAGGACGTCGGACTCGGAGGCGTTCGGGATCGGGACGTGTCCCTCTTCGTATTTCTCGACCAGGTCGGTCAGGACCTCCAGGTAGTCCTGCTGTCCCCTGTCCAGGTCCTGCTGAAGAAGCTGATCGAGCACGGCGCTGGCCCTGGCCCGATGGGCGTCGTCCCGGATCGGGACCAGGGGAAACTCGATCACCAGGGCGAGGTAGGTATCGGGTTCGGGCAGAGTGGTCCAGGTCGGGCGGCGGATGGTCTTCGACTCCGTCGGCTGAACCGGGACCTTGCGGCCGGCCTTCGATCCCATGGCTCATCTCCCCTTCGTGGGCCGCGAGTGTGATGCGGCCATGCGTCCTGGCGGGGGCCTGTGGGGGCGCCTTGAACCGTCCGTCCGGCCCAGCAAGTTCGAACGGGCCGGCGAGACGGGATACTATTCGGTCACTGGGCGAGGAAATCGCTAATAATAGTAGTAAATATTCTTAGATTGTGTATTTTGTCAATAAGTTTACAATAGATCTCAGCAAAATCGAGGGCATTTACGGTATCCTCGGCCCGTCCCTTGCGATAGCTTTTCCCGGCGATTGCATAGCAATGGTGGAGGTCTTCGGCTGGGTTGGGCCGTTGCTGCAAGTCGTCGTTTTCCGGGTCGAATCCCAGGACGCTCTTGATAGCCGCCACCGTGATGGCCGGATCGATCCTGGTGTAATGGGTCGTCTCCGCCAGGAACCACGCCTCGATCTCCATGATGGCGAGTACGAAGTCCACGGGGATGAGGGACGTCTTGATGTATTGCCGCAGGCCCCTCTCCAGCCGGGGGATCTCCGCGTAGCTGAAGGTCGGCCTGACATCGCGGAGGCCGACGATCCTCGCATATCCTTTCTTCGTCAGATTCTCATGCTCCTCAATAATCCGTGTCTTGACCTGCTGGTCGCCCCCGCAGTCCATGATCAGGATGAAATGCCTCTGGTCGGCGTGCGGCCTGGCCGCCTCGATCACCGCCATCGTCCGTCGCGCCCCGCTGTCCTTGCCGCCGCCGCGGATCTTGCGATGCTCGATGAGCACGCGGTTCTGCCCGGCGATCTCCTCGACCAACTTCATCACGAACTTGACTTCGGTATATCCCTCCACGAAGATCGCCAGCCTATTCATGAGCCGTCGCCTCCTCGATCGGCCCCCGGGCGAAGTCCGTCTCGAGGAAGGAGAAATTGCTCAGCCCGGTGAACTTGAAGTCTTCAAACAGCTCCCGCGAGTTCGCGTCGTTGAAGACTCGCACATGGCTGCCCTGGCGTTGC
>DAIDHB010000384.1 GCA_027452145.1 Planctomycetales bacterium | reverse complement strand
GTCTACGTGATGATCGAGGCGCTCAGCGACGGCGGTGTCCGCGTCGGCCTGCCGCGCGATGTGGCCACGCTGCTGGCCGTGCAGACGGTGCTGGGCGCGGCGATGACGGTGCGCGACACGGGGCTGCACCCCGGGGTGCTGAAGGACCAGGTGACCTCGCCGGGCGGGACGACGATCGCCGGGCTGCACGAGCTGGAGCGCGGCCGGCTGCGGGGCACCCTGATCGACGCCGTCGAGGCGGCGGCTCGCCGCTCGGCCGAGCTGGCCGCGCTGGCGCGGCCGTCGCCGCACCATCCGCCGGGGCCGGAGCCGCACCCGCCGCATCTCGCGGGTCCGCACCGGCCTCCTCCCCCGCCGCCGCGCGGGCCGAAGCCGAGGCGCCCCGGGCCGCCGCACGAGGATTCGCGATGAAGCTCGGGCTGATCTCGGATATCCACGGCGACCCGGTCGCGCTGGAGCTCGCCTGGGCGCACCTGACCGTCCTGGGTGCCGACCGGATCGTCTGCGCGGGCGACCTCGTCGGCTACGGCCCGTTCCCCGACCGGGTCTCGGCGTTTCTGCGCGAGCGCGGGGTCGACGCGGTCCGCGGCAACCATGACCGCTGGGCGCTCGAGCGCGGCCTCGGCGTCCGCGACGAATTCGGCGGCGGGACCCCGGGCCGCGAGACGCTCGACCATCTGCGGTCGCTCCCGTTCGACCTGGCGATCGCGGACGGCCGCCGGGTCGGCGTGGTGGTGCACGGCTCGCCGCGCTCGGACATGGAGTTCGTCACCCCCGGGACGCACCCGCCGGACGTGCTCCGGGGCGTGCTCGCCGAGATCGGCTGCGACCTCCTGGTCGTCGGGCACACCCACCGGCCCATGTGGTTCCGGTGCCCCGAGGGGCTGGTGATCAACCCGGGGTCGATCATCTCGATGGGCCGGCGTGTCGAGACGTCGCGGAGCTTCGCGATGGTGGACCTCGACTCGCTCGAGGCGACCTTCCACGACGTCGAGACCGGCCGGATCGTTGCAATCCGGCCCTGGCCATGCTATGGTTTTCCTGGTCCCTCCACGAGCCAATCACCCGGATGATGCCGGCCTTGCTGGTCCCTCGTGGCTCCCTCGTCCGAAGTCCGAGGGCGAGAGCAAAGCCCCACATTCCGCCGAGTCCCTCCTCGCGACACATCGTCCGTGAGACGAAGGCGACCGTGACGGCCGCGGCACGACATGACACGACACGACTCCTTGACCCGCCGGAATAGCCGTTGAGGCCTCCTGCTCGATGGAAAACGGAAACCTCATCGACCTGTACAGCCTGCCCTTCTGGGGCACGGTCGCGGCGGCCTGCCTGGTCATGATCCCGCTGGTCGGCGGGCCGATCCGCCGGCTGGCCTTCGCGCTGATCAACCTCGGCTTCCTGGCCTATCTCCTCCGCTCCGACCTGGCGTGGGTGCTCGGCCTGCTCCTGGCGGCGTACGCGTTGCTCCGCCTGATCGAGTCGGGGAAGTTCCGCGGCGTCGGCCTGACGCTGGGCGGCGCGGCGGTCCTCGCGTTGTTCCTGATGCACAAGCTGCCGAGGGCGACCGGGTCGTTCGCGCCGGCGCACTGGCACTGGCATCCGGTGTTGACGGCGATCGGCTACTCGTACGTGGCCCTGCGACTGGTGGAGGTCGGCCGTGCCGTCGCCGAGGGGCGGCACCCGGCCCCCAGCCTGACCGCTCTGATTGCCTATCTGCTGCCGTTCCACATGCTGGCGGCCGGCCCGATCCAGGCCTACGACGAGTTCGCGGCCCAGCCCGCCACGCCCCCGGCGCCCGGCCCGGCCGCGGCGCTGCGCTCGATCGAGCGGATCGCCCTGGGGATGTTCAAGAAGTTCGTGCTCGCCAACGCCCTGGAGACGGCCTTCCTGACCCAGTTCCGCGGGTCGGGCGCTTACTTCTTCCTCGAGGTCCAGATCAACTGCCTCTGGCTGTTCCTGGACTTCAGCGCCTACAGCGACATCGCCGTCGGGATCGGCGGCCTGATCGGCGTGGCGACGCCGGAGAACTTCAACCGGCCGTACCTGGCGCGGAACATGGTCGACTACTGGGAGCGGTGGCACATCTCGCTGTCGCTGTTCATCCGGCGCAACATCTTCATCCCGCTGCAACTGGGGCTGATGCGCCGGACCGATGGGCGCCATCCGCTGCTGATCGCCAGCGTGGCCCTGGCGGTGTCGTTCTTGCTCTGCGGGCTGTGGCACAACATCGGCTGGAACTGGCTGAGCTGGGGGGCCTATCATGCCGCCGGCCTGGTCGCCTGCAACATCTATCGCGAGATCCTGCTGAAGAAATTCGGGCGCAAAGGATTGAAGAAGTACCTGGCCAATCGCTGGATCCGGGCGGTGGCGATCGTGCTGACGTTCGAGTACGTCGCCTTCTCGCTGGTCCTCGTGACGTATCCGTGGAGCCTCTTCGACCTGTTCGGGCCGGACCGCTGACCCCGAGCCATGCGGCGAGGGGAACCGAGCCGCCGCGAATCAATCGTGGGAGATCGACCGATGGAAACGACCGAGCGGACGTCGAAGGGGATCGACGGGATTCCCGTCGGGTGGTTCGCCCTGCGTGTGCTCTGGGTGGCCGCCCAGGTCATCCTGATCGTCTGCCTGGGACGTAAGGGCGTGCTCTTCTTCTACCAGGCGTTCTGAGCCGAGGTGCCGTTGATGATCCAGCTCTCGCGCTATCGCGGGTTGGCCCTGATCCTCGCCATCCTGGGGTCGACGATCGTCCTGCTCGACGTCGGCCTGTCGGCGACGGTCGGCTTCACCGGGCGATTCCTCCCCGACCGCGAGGGACCGACGGACGAGGCGGTCTACAAGGGCGTCTGGGTGCGGATGCTCCCGCTGCTCCTGCCGGACCTGCGGCCCGAGCCGGGGACCCCGATCGGGCTCCTCTTCGGGCAGTCGACCCTGGGCGCCGGGATCGACGCCCGGATGCTCGATGAAGCCGACGGGCTCCCGATCCGCTGGGCCAACCTGCACGGCTGGGGCGGCAGCGTCAATCGCACCCGCGACCTCGTCGAATTCGCCTTCCTGGCCGGGCTGAAGCCGGACGTGGTCCTGATCGGCATCAACCCATATATGCTGCTAGGTCACAACTTCGAGGAGGACCACCGGCTGGCCGCCAGGCGCCAGGGCACATCCTTCAAGCGATGGATCTGGACCTACGACAATCGGTACATCATGAACCACCTCCTGCGGCACGCGATGACCCGCGTCCGGCTCGGCCTCCTCGAAGCGTTCGATTTCGGCTTCCTGTCGCTCTACCCGATGGACCCGTCCGCGATCACCCCCAAGCCCCGCGAGAAGCTCACCCCGTTGACTCCGGCCCAGATGGACGAGCGGGTCGAGATCGCGCGCGAGGTCGGCTGGGCCGACCCCGCCGCATACCGGCCCGACAGCTCGAATAGCCGCTCGCTGGTCGAGATCGTCCGCGGTTGCCGCGCCCGCGGCGCGAAGGTCGCCATTATCCTGATGCCCGAGTACTCGAAATTCCGCCGCATCTTTCCGCCCGAGGCGGTCCGCTGCTTCGACGAGATCAACCGGCTGTACTTCCCGGACGACCCTGTCCCGATCTACGACCTGCGCGACCGGATCGGGGATGAACTCTTCTTCGACACGGACCATGCCGGCGTCGATGCCATGCCGCCGATCTCGAAGATGGCCGCCCTCTGCGTCCGCGACCTGCTCTCCGGCCATCCCGATCCGAAGCACCTGTCGATCGAGGCGGCCGGGTCGGCCGCGCGACCCTGAGCGCGGCGGGCGTTCCGGTGAAGGCGACCCCGCCATTCCTTGTCGTCGCCGCCTCCCGGCCCGCCCGGCCGCCGACCGACCGGCCGGGTCGAGGGAGACAGCCCGACGATTGTAGCGTGGACCGGCGCCTGGATTGCGGGTACTCTCTCGAAGTGCCCGTGAATCGCGATGTCCCCTGGAAGCTCGGGAGAGGCGGCCGATGGATGCGCGGGAGCAGGGCGGCGACCGGTCGGCCACGCCGCCCGGTCCGGGGGCGGCCGCCGGCCGGGATGGCCGGACGCTCGCGCCGGACGGCCCCGGCGACGCTCGGCCCTCGCCGGCCGCTCGCCGGGCGGAGGCCGCCCATCGGCGGCTGGCCCGCTGGGGCATCCGCGGCTTCGCGATCCTCGGCGCCGCGGTCGGCGCGGGCATGGTCGCCCAGTATGCCTACTACCGCTTCACCCGGTCGATGACGGACGATGCCTTCGTGGAGTCCCACATCGTGCACCTTGCCGTGCAGGAGGCGGGGCTGCTCACCCGCGTCCTGGTCGAGGAGCACGACGGGGTCAAGTCGGGCCAGTTGCTGGCCGAGGTCGACCCGATCCCCATCCGCCGCCAGGTGGAGGAGGCGACTGCGACGCGGAAGGTCGCCGAGGGAAGCCTGCGTCTCGCGGAGGCGTCGTTGCACCGATTGGAGCAGGAACACCCGCGTCGGGTGGCGGTCGCCCAGAAGGAGCTCGCCTCGGCCGAGGCCGCCGTCGATGAGGAGCAGGCGCTGCTGAAGATGACCATGCAGGACGTGGAGGACGCCGTCAAGGAGGCCAGGGCCGACCTGGCGGCCGTCGAGGCCGAGGTGACGAACGCTCGCGAGGAATACGAGCGATTCTCCCGGCTCTTTGCCGAGCAGTCGACCCCCGAGCGCCGGCTCCAGGACGTCACCCGGGCGTTCCGCGCGGCGCAGGCCAGGGCGGAGGCGGCCCGGGCGAAGGTCGGGCGGGCCGAGGCGAATCGCGAGCAGGTCCAGGTCGTCCGGGCCGCGCTCAACCAGAGGCTCCGGGCCCGCGAGAAGGCCGAGGAGGGCGTGCGGCTGGCCCGGCTGGGAGAGCTGGAGATCGAGGTCCAGAGGCAGCAGGTCCGGCTGCGACGCGAGCAGGTCGAGGAGGCCGCGCGCACCGAGGCGACGGTCAGGACCCGGCTGCAAAACACCCGTGTGGTCGCCCCGTTCGACGCCGTCGTGGCCCGACGCTACCGCAACCCCGGCGATCATGCCCCGCTGGGCTCTCCGGTCCTGAGCATCTACGACCCCGAGCTGGTCTATGTCACGGCCTATCTCGAGGAGGACCGGCTCGAGGGGGTCGCGCCGGGGAACCGGGTGCGGATCTGGGTCGAGGCGTTCCCGGAGGTCCTCTCCGGCCGGGTCGTCTGGATCGGCTGGGCCACGGGGGCGAACTTCGCGCTCCTGCCGCGCGACGTCAGCTCGGGGGAATTCACCAGGGTCACGCAGCGGGTGCCGGTGCGGATCGCGGTGGACCGCGACCGGCGCTGGCGAGCGCTCCGGCCGGGCCTGTCGGTCACCGTCGCCATCGAGCACGGGCCGGGCGATCCCGAGTGGGCCGCGGCCGAGGCCGAGCGCCAGCGTGCCCGCGGGGCGACCGGCGTCAGCCCGACGGCCATCCCGGACGGAGGGGGCTGACAGCCATGGCCGAACCGTCCCGGGCGCCGCCGCGGATCCCCTCCGACGACCCGATGCCGCCCGACGTCCGGACCTGGCTGGGCGTCCAGCGGCGAGACTGGGTCGTCATGGCGATCGTCCCCAGCCTGTTCCTGGCCGGGATGACGTCGACCTTCACCGACCTGGCGCGGCCGTTCGTTGTCAGCGAGATGGCCTCGGACCGATACCGCTATCAGTGGGTCCTCGGCACCACGCTCTTCGGCTCGGTCGCCGGCATGTCGCTGATGCCGTGGATCCGCAGCCGGTTCGGGCTGAAGCGGTGCTATGTCTCGGGCCTGATCGTCTTCACCCTCGGCAGCCTGGCCTGCGCGCTGGCCCCGAACATGGAGCTGCTCGGCGTCGCGCGGTTCGTCCAGGGCTGGGGCAACGGGATGGTGGTGACGACGGTGCTGGCCGTCTTCTGGCGCGAGTTCCCCGACCATCGCGACGGCGCCACGGCGGTCTACGTGCTGGGCCTGTACTTCGGCCGGATCGTCGCGCCGAGCTTCAGCGGGTTCCTGATCAACCTCCCGTCGTGGCGGTCGATCTTCTTCTTCAACGTCCCGGTCGGCGCGATCGGCGCGGCGCTGACGTACGAGCTGCTCCGTCGCGACGAGCCGGAGGAGGGCACGTGTGCGCCGTTCGACATCGAAGGGCTCATGCTGCTCGTGGGATGGGTCTTCTGCCTGATGATCGGGCTGTTCCGGTTCCAGAAGTGGGGATGGTCGACGGCGAACGAGTTCTGGCTGGTGACGCCCCTCGGGCTGGCGCTGTTCGCCGGCTTCGTCGCGAGCGGGCTGGCCCGGCCGTGTCCGCTGGTCGACCTGGGCCTCTTCGCGCACCGCCGCTTCGCGCTGAGCGTGGCGATCAAGGCGATGGCCGACCTCAACTTCTTCACGGTGATCTCGCTGCTGGTCCGCTACATGGCGGTGACGCGCGACTACGAGCGGACGACGACCGGTCTGGTCCTGCTGCCGGCCGTGCTGACGATGGCGGCCACCCTGGCCATGACCGCGATGTGGGGCACGCGGGCCGACCGCAAGCCGAGGCTGGTGCTGGGGCTCTCGGGCATGGCGCTGGGGACGTGGATCCTCTCGGGGATCGATCTCTATACTGACAAGCTGTGGACCTGCGGCGTGACGGCGGCCTGGGCCGCGGCGGCGGGGCTGGTCGCGTCGCCGCTGATCTGCATCTCGCAGGAGGACATGACCCCGCAGCAGGTCGCCTCGTCGTCGAGCATCAAGAACCTGATGCTGGTGTTGCCGGCGTTCGTCGGGAACAACCTGGCGGGGATCTTCATCGAGCGGCGCGGGGATGCCCACTTCGACGCGATCCGCCAGACGCTGGTGCCGAACCGCCCGCCGGTCGGGGACGTCTTCCGCCAGTTGGTCGACTATTACCTGCTGAACGGTCTCGGCCCGGCGGAGGCCGACCGCCAGGCCCGCGCCATGATTGCCGGCTTCGCGCGCGACTACGCCGGGGTCTTCGCGTACCAGGCGGCCTTGCAGGTGCTGGCCGCGGTGATGTTGGCGGCGATCGTGCTGGCGCTGACGCTCAGACCCTTGCCGCCCCACGCGACCGGGCCGATGCGCGGTTGACGGTCGCGGCCGACGCCCGCGGAAAAGCGGAGGTGTACCGCATCAGGGGCGCACGCCGTAAGGCGAATTGGACTCGTACGGCGGCCGGGACAGCGACGGGGAGGGGGACGTCGGCCCGAGGAGCGGCGGCGTGGATGGGGTGCCGGGCGCGGGAGTCCCCGGCAAGGGCGCCGGGCCGGACGGCGCGGGGCCGCCGAAATCACGAGGCGGCGGGAGCCCGGGGAGTCGGCTCCCCGGGGCCGAGGGCCGGAATGGCGACGGGCCCGTCGGCGGCCCCGGCGGGATGGGCTCGCGCCCGGCCTCGGCGGCGGGCTGCCAGGGAAGCCCCTCGCGGGCGGCCGGCAGCTCGGCGCCGACGGCGAACTCCAGCCGGAGGACCGCCTGCTGGTAGAAGTAGAACGCCGCGTTGTAGGTCTGCTCGGCGGCGGCCTCCGACGCCCTCGCGTCCATCAGCTCGGCCGGGGTCGCATCGCCCGTGCGATACCGGCTGCCGACCAGCCTGAGGTTCTCCACCGCCTGCTCGTACGCCACCCGGGCCGCGCGGATGCGCTCGCGGGCATCCTCGAGCCCGTGGAACGCCACCTTGACCTCGTAGGCGATCCCGTCGCAGACCTGCTGCGCCTGGGCGATCGCCGACCGCACGCCGGCCTCCGCCGCGCGGACCTGGCCCCGTCGACGCCCGCCGCCGTAGAGCTCGTGCGTCACGAAGATCCCGCCGGCCCCGACGTTCGCGTTCTGCACGTGCGTCCCCGTGACGTTCGAGTACCCCGCCTGGATTGACACGGTGGGCAAGTAGTCGGCCCGCGCGATCTTCACGTCCTCCTCGGCGACCCGGATTCCCCGGATCATGACCGGGATCTCGGGGCGATTGGCGGCGGCCAGCCGGAGCGCACCGTCGAGCGGGATGTCGATCTCCGGCGCCAGTCGACGGTCCGCCACCCGCGTGGGCGCGTTCACGTTGATCCCCATGGCGCGGTTGAGGCCCGCGATGGCGACCTCCTCCTCGCTCCTCGCATCGGTCAGATCCTGCCGCGTCGCGGCCAGGCTCGCCTCGACCCGCAGGTGCTCCTCGCGGGTGATGGCGCCACGACGCAACTGGCTGGCCGATTCGGCCAGGAACGCCTCGCCCCGCTCGACCGCCCGCTCGGCCGTCGCCACCGATGTTCGGGCGGCCAGCACGCGGAAGTACGCCTGCCCGACCTCGTAGCCGACGCTCTGGTACGACCGCTTCAGTTGGAATTCGGCGACCTGCGTCCGGAGCACGGCCTGGCCGCGCCGCGCCACCTGCTTGCCGAACTGGAAGATGGTCCACTTCAACTGCGCCTCGGCGACGTTGAAGTCCTGGGTGCCGGGCCCGAATCCGCGCACCGGAAGCTGCGGGAACCGCCCGCCGATCGGGATGCCCGCGTAGCCCGTCTGCGATGAGAATGTCTGGAAGGATTGATTCCCCTGGACGGTCGGCCGGAAGGCCGCGTCGGCGATCTCGATGTTGGCCCGGGCCGCGTCGACCGAGGCGCGCGACTGCGCCAGTACCGGGCTGTACCGCATCGCCAGGTCGCGGGCCTGCTGGAGCGTCAGCGGCCCATCCGGAAGAGACAACGCGGCCTTCGCATCGGCCTCGCGGGACACCTTTGCCTCGCCCGCGACCTCGGCCGCGACCGGCTTCACCGACGGGTCGGGCCGGGGCTTCGCTTCCTTCGCAGCGTCCCGCGACTCCGATGCCGACACGTCCTCCGCGCGGCTGACGCGCGCGGTCAGCTCGGGATGATCGGGAACCTCGGGCGTCTGGATGCACCCGGCCAGGTTCGCGATCAGCAGGACCAGGACGAGCTTCCCCAGGACTTGGATCCCAACCATGCACGGCGGCCGGGTGGGCGACATGAGACCCAGCCTCCTGCCTCGACTCCGCCGATGGCGCAGGGAACACGCGGCTCCCGTCACCCGCGGCCATCCGGATTCCCGACGGCTGTTTCGATCCGCCAGTCGCTACCATCCGGTTTATCGGCAGGACCGGCGACGTATCGTCGGCGTTTCTCGGAATTCGCCGCGCCAACCAGATCACCTGAGTCGTGGGCCGTGAGCGTCCATCCTCGTTTTTCTCGAGCTCGGCCAGCCGGAAAATTACTGTACTAATGTTGACACAAAGTCGATATGAGGGTAAGTAAAAGCTTCCGATGTGAAGCCTGGCACCGAACGGGGCGCCCGCGGTTTTGCCGTCGGAAGTAGCCCATCTGACCCTGTCCTGTCCCGGTCCGGTGAACCGGGCCACCTCCACGGAGAGTCTCATGTCGTACGCCGATACGATCCTGCCCGAGTTCGATCAGGAGATGGCGAGCACCCGCAAGGTGCTCGAGCGAATCCCCGATGACAAGCTCGAATGGAAACCGCACCCGAAGTCGCACACGATCGCCTGGAACGCGATCCACCTGGCGGATCTCCCCGGCTGGCTCACGATGGTCCTCAACACCACCTCGCTGGACGTGGCACCCGTGGGCGGCGAGCCCTATCGCTTCCCGCCGCACGGCAGCCGCGACGAGATCCTGGCGACCTTCGACCGGAACGTCGCCGCCGCGCGGCAGGCACTCGTCGAGGCCAAGGATGAGAGCGTGGACATCCCGTGGACGCTGGAGCAAGGGGGTAAGCCAATCTTCACCATGCCGCGCCGGGCCGTGATCCGATCGATGGTGCTCAACCACGTGATCCACCACCGTGCGATCCTGCTGGTGTACCTCCGGCTGAACGAGGTTCCCATCCCGGGGATGTACGGGCCGTCGGGCGACGAGTGAGCGCCGAAGGGAGGAGGCCCGAGCCGCCTCCTGGGCGAGCCCGCGACCGGTCCTCTTCCGCCGGGAAGCAAGGTCGCCCCGGCGGAAGATGATCCCGGTCGAGCATCCGCACGACGTGCCAGTGAGTCGAACGACCGGGTTCGCCGATGGAGTGGAGGGGCCCGGTCAGAATCCCTTGCCCTTCGTCGTGAGCTTCACCCGGCCGATGTACATGTCTGCGGTGATGTAGAGGACCGTGCCGTCCTCGCCCCAGCCGCAGTTGGCCGTGGCCTCGCCGGTGGCGAATGTGCCCAGGTGCGTGCCGTCCGGGGCGAAGACCAGCACGCCGCCGGGGCCGGTGGCAAACAGGTTCCCCGACGCGTCGACCTTCATGCCGTCGGGCAGGCCCTTTTTGGCCGGCGAGACGGAGCTGGTCACGTCGGCGAAGACCCGGCCGGGGCCGAGCGTGCCGTCCTCCTTGACCGGAAAGGCCATCCAGATCGCCTTCTTCGGGTCGGAGTTGGCCACGTACAGGGTCTTCTCGTCAGGCGAGAACGCGATGCCGTTCGGGAACGTCATCTCCTTCGTGAGCAGGGTGACGGTGCCGTCGGCGGCCGAGATGCGGTACACGCCGTTGAAATCGAGCTCCTTGGCCGGGTCGTTGTTCAGGCCGAGCAGGCCATACGGCGGGTCGGTGAAGTAGAGGTCGCCGTTGGATTTGTAGGCGCCGTCATTGGGGCTGTTGAACCGCTTGCCCATGTAGCGGTCGGCCAGGGTGGTGAAGGTGTTGCCCTCGCCGAGCCGGGCGACGCGGCGGTCGCCGTGCTGGCACAGGACCAGCCGGCCCTGCGCGTCCATCAACAGGCCGTTCGAGCCCGGCTCCCCGCCGCGCGGGGTGGTGCCGGTATAGCCGCTCGGCTTGAGGAAAACGCTGACGCCCTTGCCATGCTGCCAGCGGAAGACCGTGTTGAGCGGCACGTCTGAGAACAGCAGGTAGCCGTGCTGCCTGTCCCACACCGGGCCCTCGGACCAGTCGAAACCCTCGGCGATCCGCTCGACGCGGGCATCGGCCGGCACGAGGCGGTCGAACCGCGGATCCAGCCGCTCGATTGTGCCGAGCGTCGGCCGGTTTGACTTCGACTCCTGGGCGCGGGACTCGTCGCGTGCGCCGATACCAGGGCCGACAAGGAGCCAGGCGGCCGCGGCGATCGCGAGGACCGCGCGCGGTCCTCGCCGTTTGTGATGCGGGTTCATGGTGGGAAAACCCCGGGAAGGAAGGTCGAGCTTCAACGCGGCCGCGGCCCTCTCGCCGATCGGCCCTTCCCACCGAGGTTATCCCGCCGGTGGCCGCCGGGCAACGGGCCGCCCGGACGGACGCCGAGCGTTCGTGGCGGCCGAGAGCGGGATGTTCAGGCGCCGCGGGCCGCCCTCGCGGCCGATCGGCCGGGCTCGAGCTCGTCGAAGCAATCGAGCAGGGTGCGCGCGGCAGCGTCCCAGGTGAAGAGGGCCGAGCGCGCCAGGGCTCGCGCAGCCAGGACATCCCGGCGCGCCGGGTCGGCCAGCAGCTCGGCGAGAGATTGGGCGATCGCAGCGACGTCGGTCGGGTCGAAGAAGATCCCGGCCTCGCCGATCACCTCGGGAAGCGAGCCGGCCCGGCTGGCGATCACGGGCGTGCCGCAGGCCATCGCCTCGACGGCGGGCAGGCCGAAGCCCTCGAGCAGCGACGGCTGCACGAGAGCGTAGGCGCGCGAATAGAGGAACACGAGCTCGTCGTCGGGCACGAATCCGGTGAGGATCACCCGATCGCCCAGGCCGAGGCGCGCGATCGCCGCGCGGATCTCGGGGACGCAGGTGTGGAAGACGTCGTGAACATCGCCGGTCAGCACGAGGCGCGTGTCCGCGGGCGCCGCGGTCGCGAATGCCTCAACCAGCCGCGGCAGGTTCTTGTGCGGGCTGAGGCCGCCGACATAGAGCAAGTAGCGCTCGCCCGGGCGCAGGCCGTGGCGGGAGAGGACGGCGTCGGACTCGGGGCCCGGCGCGCGGGGGCCGAAGATCGGGTCGGGCCCCTCGGTGATCACGCGGAGCCGCGAGTCGGGGCGGCCGAGCCAGCGCTCGATGGCGACGCGCGAGGCCTGGGAGACCGTGACGATCCGGTCGGCCGACCGCGCCGCGACGGTCTCCTTGAGCTTCCAGGCGAGCCGGCCCGCCAGCAGGGGGAAGACCAGCTCGGGGTGCGACAGCGGCAGCGTGTCGTGCATCGTCACGACCAGCCGGCCGGCGTTCCAGACCGGGAAGAAGCTGTAGGTCGCGGGGAAGTACATGACGTCGGGCGCAGCACGCGCCACGGCGCGGCCCATGGCGAGCATGTCGGCCAGGCGCCGGCGCCCCTGCGCCGAGGCCGCGCGGCTGGGCGCCTGGTCGACCCGCACGACGACCCGCTCGAACCGCGGCGGGACCTCGACCACCTCCGCCGACGGGCCGTCGACGAACACGAGGAACCGGTGCGGCGTCGCCTGGCGCGAGAGTGCCTCCACCAGCCGCCGGGCGAACCGGCCGAACCCGCGGCGATTGGACAGGCAGCTTCCGTCGATCCCGATCCTCATCGCCGGCCTCCGCCCTGAATCCCACTCATCTCAGGAAGATGTCTTTTCTTGAATCGGACTGTCTTCCGCGGCCCGGCGCAAGATCCGCCTCCTCAGCGGCCGCCTCCGAGAATCCTCGCCGCGGTCGATGGCGAGGTGCGGGGGCGGGACAACAGCCTTGTCGGGTCGAGTGAAAAGCCGGCGGATCCGGCCGAGGTTCCAGTAGGTCATGGCGATGACGACCGAGAGCCCGCAGCAGCAGTAGTAGACCAGTTGCAGCGGGACCGCGGCGCCGGCGAAACGCCAGCCCTTGCGGCGCACCAGGAAGGCGAAGAACGCGCGATTGACCGCGACGACCGCGGCGACCCCGGCGATGGCGCCCAGCATCAGGCCCGCGGCGCCCGGCAACCTGGCAATGGCCCCGAGCAGGCCCGCCCCGGCGGCGGCCAGGGACAACCCGGTCAGCGCGACGCAGAGCTTCTGCGTCGCCTTGACGTTCAGGTCGGTCTCGACGGTCCCGCTGCGGCGGATCAGCAGCATCCACGGGACGCCGCGGCGGAAGATGTCGGTGCGGATCATCTCGGCGAGCGACCATCGCTTCATGTGGGTCGCCTGGACGTCGCGGGCCAGGACGATCCGGTGGCCGGCGCGGGTGAGGCGGTAGCCCAGCTCGATGTCCTCGATGGCCGGACGGGGATAGAGCCGCGGGTCGAAGCCGCCGAAGGTGAGGAAGACCTCGCGGCGCATGACCCCGCATCCGGTCCAGAACGTGTGGGCCGGTCGGATGTCGTCGCGGAAATCGCCCTGCTGGTGGACGAAGTGATGCAGCAGGTTGCGAAACTGGCTGACGAGGCCGGGGGCCTGGGGAGTGTCGTCGTACGAGCCGAAGAGGGCCGAGAGGCCGGGGTCGTCGGCGAAGCGTGCCAGCGCCCGGCCGAGGGTCTCGGGATGGACGGCGACGTCGGCGTCGAGGAAGAAGATGAGGGGCGCGGCGGCCTCACGGGCGCCTCGGTTGCGGGCGGCGGCCGGTCCCTGGGGACGTTCGAGCCGGACGACGACCGCGCCGGCCTGTTCGGCGACGGCGGCCGAGTCGTCGGTCGAGCCGTCGTCGACGACGATCAGCTCGAAATCGGCCAGGTCGGAGTCGCGAAGCCGACGGAGGCACCGCTCGAAGTCGCGCCCCCCGTCTCTGACGGGGACCACAACCGAGAGCGACGGCCTCCGCGGCCCCGGGCTCGCCGGACCGGCGGGGACATCGTCCATGATTCACCCTCGCCCGTCGGGAAGGACTCGTGCCGGAATGCGTCTCCGTCCTTGGGATCGCCCGAACACTCGCCCCGGACGTACGACGACGGAGCGGGGCGATGACTCGCCGCGGTCTCCTCATGCAGCCTATCCGGGCCGCGCCGTCGGCTTACGCCCTGACGTGCCGCCGGACTCTATCCGGAAGCCCCGGCGCTGTCAACGCGGGCCGCAGGCCGCTCCGCGAAGGCCGGAACGCGGTGGACCGACGATCATCGGCCGGTCGACCGGCGGCCCCGCGGTACGAGGAGGTCGAGCCTCCCCTGTTTCGGCGATCCGGGGGCGTGACTTGAGGGAACGGGCGCCCCGACGGCATGCGCAGCGCGAGCCCGGACCCGGCCGCGACCGCGATCGCGATGGCTCACATGCGGTCGAGATAGGGACGGCAGTATTCGAGGAGCTCAAGGTCGGCGAGCTCCTGTTCCAGCGACTGGGCGGTAGGCTCCTCGATGCTGTCGCGGACCTCCGTGAGCAGCCGGAGGGCGAACTCGCGCCGGGCACGCTGGAGCGCCTGGCGGAACGCGCCCGGGCTGATGGGGCGCCCGAGCTTCTCCGACAGCCGCACGGCCCACTCCTTCGAGGTGAGGCCCGGCTCGTCCACGCGCAGGCGGAGGATTGTGTGATACGGATGGCCGCTGGTGCGCTCCAGCTCGGCCAGCGCCGCCCAGGCGCGCTCGAGCAGGTCGGCCCGCCAGCTCTGGAGGAACTGGCGATCGAACTGGACGAGGCCCTCGTCGAGCGCGGAGGGCTCGGTGACGCCGGGGACCAGCCGGCCGGCGCCGTCGCGCTTGCGCCGGCGGTAATAGTCCTTCATCAGGTTCTGGACGGCGCGCTTGACATAATCGCGGAACCGGCCGCGGCTGGGATCGCCGTGGCGGAAGTCGCCGCGAAGGAACCGCACGGCGAATTCCTGGTCCAGCTCCTCAGCGATATCGGGATCGCGCAGCGCCTTCAGCAAATAGCGGTGCACCGCGCCGGCATAGCGGCACATCAGTAGCGACATCGCCACGCTGACCTGCTCGGGCGTGCCCGAACGGGCCTGGAACACCAGGTTCCACTGGGTCGATAGGTCCGCCAGACGCGGCTCGGCCTCGACCTTCTCCACGACGATGGCCTCCCACGGGAACGGAACCGAAACGCCCGATGACTTGGGCCTTGCGCCCGGCCAACACCGGCCGCATCTCATCTCCATCCTACCCGATTCCGGCCGCAAGTGGCGAACTACCGGGGAAAAACCTGCATGCGGGCAGACAGATCGCGCCGGCGCCCGTATGAGCAGCCGAAGATACCGGCGCGGACGCCGACTTCCGGCATCGGAACAGGCCGCGTGGTCCGCGCACCGTTGCACCCTTCCAAGCAGGTTGCCCAGCCATGAGGACTCACCACGTCCCGGATCTCGACGGCCCCCGGCGATGGTTCCTCGATGCCCCCGAGGCCGAGGTCATGAGCGCCGAGCACGAGCGACGGCTCCTGCTCGAGCTGGCCGAGTGCCGCCGGATCATCCTCGAGACCACGCGGCGCCCGGACGGCTCTCCCTGGGACCTGCACCGGCCCAACGGCGAGTTCCGCCGGATGGTCCGCGAGCTGGCCGATGGCTCGGGCCTTGATACCATCGATTCGAGTAATGGTGATCGCGGGCAAGTCGAGGACACCGAGGCGCTGCGGCGGATGGCGCGGCGGTATGAGGAGATCCGCGCCGCGCTGGCCATGGCCAACTCGCGGCTGGTCGCCTACATCGCCAGGCGCTTCGGCAACCGGGGCCTCGCGCCGGCCGACCTGATGCAGGAGGGGTTCTGCGGCCTGCTCGAGGCCATCGACCGGTTCAATCCGATCAATGCGACCCGGCTGGCAACCTATGCGACATGGTGGATCCGCCAGGCCCTCCAGCGGGCGATCGCCGACGGCAGCTATGCGGTCCGGCTCTCGCCCCGGCAAGTACGCCGGCTGGCCAGGTCCCTCCGGCAGGCCGCGGACCAGGCTCGGGAGGGCGACGAGCACGACGCCGGTCAGCGTGGCGCGGGGCGAGCCGGCGGACTGGATCCCGGGACGGACGAGGCGGTGTACCCGACCCATCGCGAGCTGGCCTCGTGGACGGAGCTGGCCGCCATCCGGCCGCGGATCTCGCTCGACGCTGTCTCGGGCCACGACGACGGCACGCCGCTGGCCGACATCCTCGCCCTGGCGCCGGAGGACGACTCCGCGGAGGACGAGTTCGCCGAGTCGGTCGGGGCGTGGCTCGGCGAGCTGAATCAGCGCGAGCAACTGGTCGTGCGGATGCGCTTCGGCCTGGATGGCTGCTCGCACCACTCACTCAGCCAGATCGGCGAGGTCCTGGCCGTCTCGAAGGAGCGAGTCCGACAGATCCAGGAGCGCGCCCTGAAGAAGCTGCGCGAGGCCGCCGGCCAAAATGGCCCCGCGCCGCGGATGACCCGGGAACTCGCCGAGCCCGCCGGGGCGCTGGCCTCGGTGTAGCCTGGCGGACGGCGGACGATCCGGGGCGAGGGCTTTCCGGCGCGGGCCTGCGACCCCGCCCCGTTCGGGCCGACCGCAGGATGGGCCTCTCGAGGTAGGAACGGGAGGCCAACGGCCCGGTCCGAACGCGGCGGGGTCGCAGGCCCGCGCCCGATGGTCCCGGCCGCGCCAATTCCGCGTCCCGGTCAGCCCGCGCCAGGGGTGACTCGCGCTCTAGTCGAGCGAAGGGTCCGGCGATTACGCTGGATACTGCTGGTCCAGACCCCGGGCGGATTTGGAGGCGCAGGGAGTCTCAGCGGCTATCCCGGCCCTGGGAGGGCGAGGGCTCCTGCCGAGCCAGGATGACGTGGTGCCTCCTCCATGCCCCGGCTCGGCAGGAGCCTCGCCCTCCCGATCGTAACCGTCCGGGACCGACCCAATCACCTGGCCCTCCCGCGAATCCCCAGTCGATCATGGCCGACCCCGAAAGCAAGGTCCCCGAGAACGTCCCCGGCCGGTACTACGTCGATGACACGTGCATCGACTGCGACCTCTGCCGCGAGACCGCGCCGGCGAACTTCCGGCGCAACGACGAGGGCCGCCGCAGCTACGTTACCCACCAGCCGGCCAGCCCCGAGGAAGAGGCCGCCTGCGAGGCCGCACTCCTCGAATGCCCCGTCGAGGCCATCGGCCGCGAGGAATGAACGCCCTGGCGATGCATTTCGGGCCGATCCGGGCCGCGCGTCAGCCGGTCGCCGGCTTGCCGTCCTGATGCGAGCGCTCGCGCTCGAGGATCAGCCGGTCGAAGGCCGGCAGCAGGTCCTCGCGGTGCGAGTAGGGGCCCGGCCGATAGGCCCGCGAGCCCAGGCCGAGCTGCATCTGCTCGCAGACGTGCCAGTCCTGGCGGTTGGTCAGGTCCCAGAACGACACGGCGTCCTCGGCGTCGAACCCTGGCGCGGCGATCGCGTCGGGATGAAAGAGCCACTCGCAGACGATCTCCGTGCGGCCCACGCCGCGGGGCCAGAGGGTATGCGTCATCACGTAGTCGGGATGGAGGCTGAGCAGCAGGTTCGGTAGCACGGCGTAGTAGTACACATACCGGCACGCCGAGGCATCGAGGCCGAGCAGGCAGGCTCGCCGCGCCCGGCCGTCGAACGAGAGCGTGGCGATCCCGTCGCGCAGGGCCATCCGGCCGCCGAGATAACCATCGTCGGCCGGCTCGTTCTCGCCGCTGAGATAATGCGACAGCTTCTGGAGCGCCGGGTGCACGCCGGGGCAATGCAGGCACTCGGAGTAATTGTGGACGATCAGCTTCCAGTTGGCCGCGACGTCGTAGACGACTCGCCGGGCCGCACGCAAGTCGCCCATCCCCCAGGGCCGGAACAGATCGTCCATGCCGGCGAGCTGCGCGCGGAGCGTCTCGCCGGGACGATCGCCCAGGTTGAGGAACAGCAGGCCGTCCCAGGTGTCGACGGCCGCCCGCGCCAGCGGATAGTCCTCCGGGCGGAAGCCCTCGACGCGCTCCATGTGCGGGGCACCGATCAGCCGGCCGTCGAGGTCATAGGTCCAGGCGTGATAGGGGCATCGGATCGTGGACCCAGTGCTGCCCGACGACCCCTCGCAGAGCCGCGTACCTCGATGGCGGCAGACGTTGTAATACGCGTGGATTGCACCCCTGTCACCGCGGACAACGATCAGGCTCTCGCCTTGGACCTCGCGCAGGACGTAATCACCGCGGTTGGGGATCTCCTCGGCCCGGCCGGCGTGGAACCACATCGTGCCGAAATACCACTCCAGCTCGGCGCGGTAGTATTCCGGGTCGACGTAGTACCGCGCCGGCAGGCTTAGCGCCATGGGAAAGCGATCGGCCATGGTGCAATCCTCCCGGATCCGCGGGCCGACGCGTCATTGCGACCGGCCGCTGCGAGGTGGAGATGCGTCAGGCGAAGAGATCATCGACCGCAAGCCGCCAGCCGGGCACGGCCGGCTCGGCGTCGGCCTGGTCGCCCTTGCCGTACAACGCCGGCGTGGACCGGTCGCTCGCCCGGTAGACCCGGACGCAATGCGCCAGAGGATCCACATCCCAGACGACCAGCGTCCCCGCCAGGAAGTAATCCTCGCGCTTGCGAGCCATCTCGTCCTCGGCCGCCGGGCCGTAGTCGCTCTTGCTGCGGACCTCGGCGGCGAAGGCCGGCGGCCCGGGGATGAAATCCATCTCGTTCGCCGGAAGCGGGCCGTCGTAATACGAGGCATCCGGCGAGAATGACTCGCGGCCCGATGGAAGCTCGGGAACGGCGAAGCCCATGTTGTCCGTGAAGGCCACGCCGCGCCCCGTCGCCCTCGCGTGATTCTTCAGGCTGACGAAGATCTCGCCAGCGACGAGATTCGGCCGGTGTCCCGTCGGCATCAGCTCCACGATCCTCCCGCCGATTAACTCCGCCTTGCCCGACACCCGCGCCAGGTCCGCCAGCGTGGCGCGCCGGGTTGTCGACCGTGGCATGACGCTCATGGGCCCCTCGCCGAACCGCATGGTCCCCGTTGAATCACCGTTAGGGCCATCGTACCTCACGCCAGCCCGACCCGGCAACAAACGCCGCAACCCGCCGCCGGCGACAATATGGGCAAGATGCGCGTTCTGGCAGATCGGCGTCGTCGGGCAAATTTGAGCATCGGGGGCTGTCTTGACGATACCTAGGATGCGACGGCCGCGGTTGGGAAACGGCGCGGCCCCTGAAGAACGCTGATTGGCAGGAGGCGACGATGATTCGGCGCACATTGCTGCGGGGGATGGTGGCGGGCTGGGTCCTGATGGGTTCGGGAGTGGGGTCGGCGAGTGCGGCCTCGTGGGCCGACCGGATGTTTCCGGAGAGCCGGCATGACTTCGGGCCGGTGCCGCGAGGGGCGAAGGTCAAGCACGACTTCCTGCTGGTGAATCACCTGTCGGAGCCGGTGACGATCCTGGGCCTGCGGCCGTCGTGCGGGTGCACGAGCGGGCGGGCGAGCGCCTCGGTGGTCGGGCCGGGCCAGACGGCGGTGATCGAGGCCCAGATGGACACCCGCAACTTCGTCGGGGTCAAGTCCACCGTCCTGTACGTGAGCATGGTCACGGCGAGCGGGCGCGAGGCGGAGACGGGGCTGGGGGTCAGCTCGACGATCCTGAGCGACATCGTGCTGAATCCTGGCTCGATCGACTTCGGCGCGGTGGCGCGGGGCCAGTCGCCCAGCAAGGACCTGACCATCGACCGGATCAACCTCGAGGGCTGGCGGGTGCACCGGATGGTCTCCGGCTCGCGAGTGCTGAGCGCGCAGCTCGTCGAGACGGGGCGCAGCGGGGGTTCGGTCAGCTACAAGCTGACGGTCAGCCTCAAGCCCGACGCCCCGGCTGGCCCGGTGCGCGACGAGATCCGGATCCTTAGTAACGACCCCGAGACCCCGAGCATCCCCGTGATGGTGACGGCCTGGATTCGCGGCGAGCTGACCGCGGCGCCGTCGGTGCTGGCGATGGGCTCGGTGCATTCGTCGGCGGGCGTACAGGGCCGGTTCGTGATCCGCGGGTCGCGGCCGTTCATGATCCAGACGATCGAGGGAGGCGGCGACGGGTTCTCGGCCTCGGCGCCCGGCAACGCGCGGCAAAGCGTCCACGTCGTGACGGTCGCATATCGTCCCGAGGAGGGGAGCACCCGCGGCGACCTCCGGCGGATCTTCCGCGTGCACACCGACCTGCCCGGCGAGCCGCCCGTCGACCTCACGGCTACCCTGCACGTCGACCCCTGATCTCGCCCGACCGCCCGGCGGGCCGACCCCTTCGCACAGGGGACAACTCCGCCGCCGCCCGGTATAATTCCGGCGCGTGGGAGGATCAGAATCCGGCGCGAATCGCCCGGACGATCCTCCCCGCCCGACCGGGCCGGAGGACACCATGAGCCAGCACCAGGGGAATCGGGGTCCGGATTCAGGCGCGGGCGCCGTGGAGGAGATCGAGGTCCGCGGCCACATCGTCGACTCACTGCTCCTGCCCAAGATCCTCGACCGCATCCTGATGATGGGCGGGTCGTTCGAGATCCGCGAGTGCAAGATCGGCATGCGCCGCTCGGACCCGAGCTACGCCCGGATTGCGATCCGGGCCCAGGATCCCGAGGCACTCGGCGCGATTCTGGGCGACCTGGTCGAGCACGGTGCCTCGCCGGTGCAGCCCGAGGACGCGCAGACCGTCCCGGCGGACATCGCCGGCGCGTTCCCCGAGAATTTCTACAGCACGACCAACCAGCCGACCGAGGTCCGCATCGGCGGGCGCTGGGTCGCCGTGGATGACCAGGAGATGGACTGCGGCATCGTCATGGACCGCGGGACCGGGACGGCGCGGTGCGTGCCGATGATCCGCGTCGCGGTCGGCATGCCGATCGTCGTGGGCCACGCGGGTGTGCGCGTGCTCCCGATCGAGCGCTCGCGCGAGGTCACGCCGTTCGGCTTCATGGGCTCGACCGTCTCGAGCGAGAAGCCCAAGTCGGTCAGCGTGCAGGGCGTGGTCGACGCGATCCGCGCGACCCGCGCCTCGGGCAAGAAGGTGCTCCTCGTCGGCGGCCCGGCGATCGTGCATACAGGGTCGGCCTCGCACGTCGCCCGGCTCATCCGCGACGGCTGGATCCAGGTGCTCTTCGCCGGCAACGCGCTGGCGACCCACGACATCGAGCAGGCGCTCTACGGCACCAGCCTGGGCGTCTCGCTGTCGCGCGGCGAGTCGATTGAGCATGGCCACGAGCACCACCTGCGCGCGATCAACACGATCCGCCGCCTGGGGGGCATTGGACAGGCAGTCGCGTCGGGGGCGCTGACCTCGGGGATCATGTACGAGTGCGTCAAGGCCGGCGTCGACGTCGTCCTGGCCGGCTCGATCCGCGACGACGGCCCGCTGCCCGAGGTCATCACCGACACCCTGGTCGCGCAGGACCGGATGCGCGAGGCGATCCACGGCGTGGGCTTCGCGCTCTTGATCGCCACGGCGTTACATTCGATCGCCACAGGCAACCTGCTGCCGGCCAGCGTGAAGGTCGTCTGCGTGGACATCAACCCGGCGACCGTCACCAAGCTGGCCGACCGCGGCACGTTCCAGACGATCGGCCTGGTGACCGACGTCGAGCCGTTCTTGCGGTCCCTCGTCGCGGGGCTGTCCGCGGGGCCGGAGTCCCGGGATTGAGGGCGACCCATGCAAGCCGCACGCATCCTGATGTGCCCGCCGGATTATTTCGGCATCGAGTACGAGATCAACCCCTGGATGAACGTCCGGGTGGGGAGTGACGCCGAGCGATCGCGCGCCCAGTGGGGTGCGCTGACGTCGACCCTGCGCGAGCTAGGAGCGACGGTCGAGCTGATGGAGCCGGCCGCCGGGCTGCCCGACCTGGTCTTCACCGCGAACGCGGGATTGGTGTACCGCGATCTCTTCATCTGCTCGCGGTTCCGGTTCCAGGTGCGCCAGGGGGAGGCCGAGCACTTCGCAAGCTGGGCCCGGGCGCACGGGTTCGAGGTCGTCCACCCTCCCGAGGGCTACCACTTCGAGGGCGCCGGCGACGCGCTATTCTGCGGCGAGACGCTGTTCGCCGGGTACCGGTTCCGCAGCGACGTGCGGAGCCACCAGTGGGTCGGCGAGCGGCTGGGCGTCGAGGTGCTGCCGATGGAGCTGGTCGACCCGCGATTCTACCACCTGGATACCTGCTTCTGACCGCTGGCGCCGGGCTGGGCGATCTACTACCCCGGCGCGTTCGACGAGTACGGCCGCTCGGTGCTCCGCGACCGCATCCCCAACCTGATCGAGGTGGCCGCCGAGGAGGCGGTATCCTTCAGTTGCAACGCCGTGGTCGTCGGCCGCACGGTGGTGCTCAACCGGGGCGCGTCGAAGCTGATCGACACGCTCCACGAGGCGGGCTTCGCCACCCGCCCGCTGGAGTTCTCCGAGTTCATCAAGTCCGGCGGCAGCGCGAAATGCCTGACGCTCTATCTGAGTAAACCACCATGGCAGACAATCTAGCGTTGTCCAGGCAGTCGAATCGGCTGGATCTCAGCCGTTTCCTGAAGCGTGCTGGTTCACCGTGAAATGGAGAAACGAGGGTCGGGAGACAAGGT
Source organism: Planctomycetales bacterium (assembly GCA_027452145.1). GTDB lineage: Bacteria > Planctomycetota > Planctomycetia > Isosphaerales > Isosphaeraceae > JAKAUH01. Next base: position 8,146 of record DAIDHB010000384.1, on the reverse strand, counting down.
AGAGTTCACGCTCGAACAGAACGGGTCGATTTGCCGCCTTCTTGCCAATCCCGAAGGGGAAAGACAGGGCGGCATTGTGCCGCCCCCCTTCGGTCCTGGCCCCCGGATCGGCGCTCGGGTCGTGTCGCCACGGAGCCCTATCCTCCGTCCGGGTCACGCTCATTCCAAGGCCCTCCCATGGCCCGGGCAACGGACGGACCGGCATCCGTCGCTGCACCAGCCCGACTCGCCGCGCGGGCAGCCTTCCTCCGCTCGCGCGCCGCGTCCAGTTTGCGGTCCCGATCGGCGACGATCTGCCGGTCGCGGCCGGCCAGTTTGTCGGCCGGCGCGACGTAGCCGATCGCGCTGTGCAGGCGGACCCCGTTGTAATGCCCCACGAAGACTTCAACGATCCGCCGCGCATCGGCCAGGGATAACGGCGTCTTGACCCGGATGCATTCTCCCTTGAGGGTCTTGTACCACCGCTCCATCTTGCCGTTGCTCTTTGGATCGCATGTTGATGTCCTCACCTGAGTCATCCCGCAGATCCCGACGAACTCCTTGAAATCCCTGGCGATGAACTGCGGCCCGTTGTCCGAGATGATCCGGGGCCGCTCGCCGGCGAAGCGCTCGCTGGCCCGCTGGATGATCGTCTCGACGTCGAGCTCGGTCATGCTCTCGCGGATCTCCCAGTGGACGATGAAGCGGCTGTAGCCATCCAGGAGGCTGCAGAGGTAGAAGAACGTGCCAGCGACGTTGATATAGGTACTATCGACGTGCCAGTGCTCGTGGGCACGCACGGGTTGCTGGAAGCCTTTCCCCTTCTTCGAGGGCTTGTGAGGCCGTGGCTTGATCGCTCCGGCCCGGAGCAGGACGCGGTAGACGCTCGAGGGGCTGGCGGCGACAACGTCGGCATCGAGCATCATGAAGGCGAGCCGTCTGTAACCCTCCCGGGGATGGGCCCGGTGGAACTCGAGGATGGCCGTCTTCTCCCACGGTTCGAGCCACCAGTCGCGCGGGACCAGGGCGTTGTGCTCGTTGGCCAGGCCGTAGCGTGCCCTCCAGTTGTGGAACTTGCTGGCGGCGATGCCGAGCCAGCCGATGAAGCGTCGCGCGGGGATCTCGGTGCGTTCGGCCCAGTGCCGGACGAAGTCGACGATGGAGTCGCGGGTATCGTGGGGAACCCAGACTCCGTTCAGAGTTCCCCAAGCTCTTTTTTCAACTTGATATGTTCTTCCATCAATTCGGCGACGACCTCGTTCTTGCGCTGGAGCTTGTCTCGCAGCGCGGCGATGGTCCGCTGGAGGTGGCTGTCGGGCGTGCCGTTCTTGCGCTCGAAGGCCGCCGGGCCGTTCTCGAAGAACTGCTTCTGCCAGAGGTAGAAGGGGGTGGGCGAGAGCCGATGCTCATCGCAGAGGTCGGAGACGGGGACGTGGTCGATCAGATGGCGCTGGAGGATGGCGACCTTCTCAACAGGCGTATAGTTCTTCCGAGGCTTCCGCATGGGAGAAACTCCTTCCGAGTTCTACTTTAACTCGGATGTGGCGTTTCTCCATTTCCGGCTGAAGCAAGACACCATCGGGGTCGCCTTCCTGGTGGGTTCGTCCCTGATGGGTTGCTCATGACGCTGTGGCGTTCGGTCAGCCACGCTCACGGTCGCCAATCGCCCTTCGGTCACGTCTCTGCAAGCGAGCAGCGATCACCGAAGGGGTCGAAGACACGGCCCCCTCGGCCTCCGCTCCCCAATCGAGAGATCAATAGCGACCGCCACCGCCGCCGTAACCGCCTCCGCCCCTGCGACCGCCCCCGCCGTAGCCGCCCCGACCGCCGCCGCCCCCACGATCCTCCCGTGGCTTGGCCTCGTTGACCGTCAGGTTGCGGCCCCCGTGGTCATGGCCGTTGAGCCCGTCGATCGCCGCCTGGGCCTCGGCGTCCGAGCCCATCTCCACGAAGGCGAATCCCTTCGAGCGGTTCGTGTCCCGATCGACGATGATCTGGGCGCTCTCCACCGTGCCGAACTGGGAGAACAATGCCTCCAGGTCGGACTCGTTGACGTTGTAGGTCAGGTTGCCCACGTATAGTTTCTTGCCCATGATCGGATTCCGCTTCGACAGGCCGGCGACCCGCAGGATGCTTTCCGGGTCGTGAAGAAAAGGGGCTCCCGCTGGAGCCCACGGAGGCGGGAAAGGCGAGGGAGGAGAACCGGAACCGGATCGGAAACGAGCCGGCGGTGCAACTCGGTCGTCAGACCTACCGCTTGGATTCTAACGTCACGCAGTCGAAAAAGAAATGAGCAAATCCAGGACGTCCTTCGGTCGGGAAGTGATGCCGTCATCCTGACCCTCGTGGTCGTCGGGAGTCGTGCCTCCTGGGGGCGGATTCCCACGGAGGACGGAGACGTCCGGCGACCCATTCGTTCGCCGGGCGGTCCCGCATGACCTCGGGGCCGGGTCAATGGACCATGCCCTTCACGATCTCGGAGAGCCGCTCACCCGTCTCGGTGAGGGTGTAGAAGTCGTTCTTGCCCAGACAGCAGCGGCCGTGAGCACCCTGAGCGCCAATCGTGCCGAAGTGCTGGTAGAACGAAACTGCTGCCACCGGGACCTGCTCGCGGGGGATGGCGATGAACTCGTAGTGCATGGCCGCTCGGGTTCTGGATCGAAGGCCCTGATGTCGTCGTACTTCCGCCCGAAAGTCGCTACCCTTCCAGTGCCGACCGGATTTCGGCGACGGATGCTGCCCGATCGCAGAGGGCACGGAACTGGTCACGATCGAGAAGCCGCCTGGTACGGCAGGTGATCGTTACCGGCCGGGCGAGTGGATGCCTGCCATCGGAAGAACCGAGTAGACATCGCTCAACACAGCGGAAGGTCGCTGAGCCTCATCTTCGCCCGGCCCGATGGCATCCGGGGACCTGATCCCGAGCATGCCCTTCGGGGGCAATCAGTAACGTTCGCCCGTCGGATCGAGCCGTCGCCGGGCACGAGCGGACTTGATTGTACCCCTGGGCAGGCAGGCCCGGCAGGGGCATGGGGCTACGCCGTGGGCGTCGGGCTTATACCGCCAGCCGACGACCTGGCGTGGCTTGCGGATGCGGAGGATCTCGTCGCTGCGGATCGGTCGTGGGATGATGATCTCGAAGCCCCGTCGATCCCCGGCCTCCATCAGCATCCCGATGGCACGACCCGCGGTGATCTCGGTATGCCGGCGGCCATAGAGACCGAGCCAGGCCGGCTCGTCGGAGCGGAGGCGGAAATCGACGGCCACCATCGTCCGCTGACCTCGCCGCTTCAGTTCCCGGAGCCACTGGTGGGTGGCAAAATGATCCGGGAGGACAGGCATGCAGAACACGCCCCTGGGCGTCACATCGCCAGTAACGGTGGCCCTGATCCCGGAGCGCCGGATCGCCCTGGCATCCTTCTCGGGCGTCAGGTGCGTCAGGATCGGCATGGCATGAGCCTCATTCGAGGCGGCTCCGGATACGCTTGTCATGTTCTCATCTTCCAGAGGCCGGACGACCGATTTCGGTTCGCATGACCGGCTGAAGATAGAGCCATGCCACCTTCCTCATTCCGGCCTGGTGCCCTCCTCGCTGGTAACGCCATGGTCGTCGTCAGCTCGCCCAGCGAGCCCTCCAAACAGAGGTAGCGTCCCGTCCTCCTGCGGCGGCGGGTAGCTCAGTTCCCCGCCGTTGATCCTGGCCCCCTCGGTCAGGGTGTGAGGACGCAGTTCGCCGTCGGGCAGGATGTGCTGGACCATGATCCCGCTCGTCAGCAGGTAGTCGCTGACGAGACGGCGGTGGCATCGCCAGAAGAGGCCCTCGGAGCACATGTAGGCCATCCGCTTCCGCCCGGCGAGCCTCAGCAACCGCCCCAACGCCTCGTGGAACTCGGTGGTGGCCATGTAGTCGGCGTAGGCCCGGAAGCTCTCGTTCCGCAGGCCGAGGTTCCGGGTCGAGCCGCCAGACGCCTTGCGACGGCCGCCCAGCGCCTCGAACCAATGGTATTCGACGCCCGCTCGGGGCAAGGCCGTGGCGAGGTTGTCCCGGTTGAAGTGGGGGTATTTGCGAGAGCCGGGATACCGGCGGATATCCGCCAGGGCCTCGATCCCGTGCCGGTCCAGCAGGTCCAGGAACTCGTCGAGCGAGTGGGTCGAGTGGCCGATCGTGTAGAGTTGCTGCTGCATGGCCTTAGCACTGCGGCTCGAAGACGACCTCGATCTTGACCGAATTGGTGATTCAAGACCCTACCTTCTCCATCACGGCGTCCGGAAGACCCTCGAAGGACGGGACCTCGATGTCAATCGCTGGGCCGAGCGGGAACAATTGCTGGCCGGGCCGAGCGATGAAGACGGTCCGCATCCCGGCCCAGGCCGCACCCGCCACGTCCCACCCGTGCGCCGCCACGAACAGGCACTCGGTCACCTCCACCCCGAGGCGGCGGGCAGCCCAGCGGTAGACGTGGGTCTGCGGCTTGTAGAGCCCGACCTCCTCGACGCTCAGCAACAACTCGAAGGATTCGGCCAGCCCGGCATCCCGCATCTGGTCGGCCACCGCCGCCTTTGACGAGTTGGTCAGAGTAGCCAGTCGGTAGCCGGCATCTCGCAGGCGTCTGAGGGCTGGGGCGACATCGGGGTGCGGGGGCAGGCGGCGCATCGGGGCGAGGCACCGCTCGGCGGCGTCCCGATCCAGCTCGATGCCGTGGTTCCTGGCGATCATCCGCAGGCAGGCGGCCCCAATCTCGTCGAAGTTTTGGTAGCGGTCGGCGACCGTGACGACGAGAGCATGCTGGAGCAAGGTCGTGAACCAGACGGACGCCAATTCCGGGCGACCGCCAAGGGCCTCCCCGATGCTCAGCTTCAGCGGACTGAGATCGAGCAGTGTCTCATTGACATCGAAGAAAATGACCTCGGGTCGTGTCATCGCCTGGTCCTCATCTCCAGCATTCGAACGCTTGGTGCCTGGAGGTGGGCTCCCAATCGCCTGGACGACACCGTCGATCCGGTCATCCTATGCCGGTATGATCGGGTGATCGCTCGGGTAGGGTCAAGCCACGCCGTCAAAAGGATCATGGGCTCGATCATCCTCAACAGGGCTCTGGGGTTGAACCGTCATACACGCTGCTGAATCATTCTCGGTATCGGGGGCGATCGTTCGAGCTTGATCGCTTGAGGGGCCGAATCGTCATGAACGGACGGATCTGGCAGGACGCCCCCCGATCCGGCACCATATCCTCAACGCTCGATGATCCGCCGCCACAACCTCCGGTACATCACCGATGGGCCAGATCAGCGCCAAATTCATCAAACGACTGGGCCGGAGCCGGAAGCTGACGGGCGAGCTTCGCCGGGAGGCCGGCTCGATCCGGGCGGCCCTCGACGTCCTGAAGCAAGGGGCGACGGCTCGGTCCCGCCTTGGCGAGACCCTTGACCCACTGCACGGCGTCTACGTCGCCGTTCAGAACTTATCGTCGGTCTTCGCCGAGCGCGTCAGCGTCCTCCCCGAGTTTGACCCCTACTACCGGGTCGCCCTCGACGCCGAGGAGACCTACATGCCCGGCGGCCCGCCGATGAGCCCGCTGCCCGGCAGTTACTTCACCGCCTGGGCGTTCTACGACCTGCGATTCGGACCTGATGACCACGCCCTCCGGGGCTACTGGGATCGCTTCCCGGTCTCACCGGAACCCTTCGCCAGGGAGATCGGCTCGCACTTCCGGTCCAAGAACTTCTACTCGGAGCGGGCCTCATTCGGCCTGTCGAGGACCCTGGACCGCTACGTGGCCCAGGCCGAGGCCCTCCAGAAGTCCGGAGAGTCGGCCGAGGCCCAGGCCCTCCTCCGAGGCTGGATGACCGCCGTGGTCGAACTGATGGGCCACGCCGACGACTCGTGCGGCTCCATCGGCATGAGCTTCGGCGACGGGTTTGGGGCCTACCTGAAGATCCCGCTGGACCGGACTGGGATCGCCGAGGACGTCTTCTTCCCGGACCTGCTCGATTTCCTGATCTGGGAGGATTACGGCCTGACAGACGACCGGATCGAGGGCGACTTCAAGGGGCTGACCCCCGCCCAGGCCGACCTCTGCATCGGGCATCTTCGTCAGCGGATCGAGGAATTGCGGGCCGACGAGCTGGAGTACCAGAGCGAGGAGGCGCTCACCCTGCTGGGGAAGGTTGTCGCCGAGCAGGAGCGGTTCGACATTTTCGAGGACCTGGCCCGTGAGATGGGGGCACGGGAATGGCAGCGGATCATCCGCCTGGCCGATCGGGCGATGAAGAAGCGGAAGAAGCCTCTGGCGCTCAAGGTCTTCGAGGCAGCGACGACCGAGGGGTGGCACCTCGACTTCCTCGCCAGGAAATACGAGAAGCTCAAGGAAGGCGAATGGAGCCCGGACCCCAGGAAGTAGTGGAGCCGTCTCCAGACGATCCCTCCTCGGCATCGCAGACGGAGAAACCCGACGATTGCTGGGCGAACCCGTCCGGCCCGGCTGGTGTCTCCCTCGCCATGGAGGCACAGCCATGGACACCAGCAACCTGCTGACCAGGTTCGCCCGGATCGGAGCCCGGCTCAAGGTCGCCGACCGCCCCTCCAGGGCTTTCCGGGCCGCCTCGGGCGTCGTTTCCCTGGACGTCCGGGAGGACCGAGACGGGGAGTTCTTCGAGGTCGCCCGCCGGACGGGCGTGGACCCCGAGGTTGCCGTCCTCGACGTGCAGCCCGCCGACCGTCACCTACTCCTGCTCGTGCGAGATGGCGGCGAGAAGCAGAAGTTCCTCTGCGGCCATGACGAGCGGCACTGGTTCGTCGCCGCCGTACCAGAGGCCGCCCCGGTCGGCACGGTGCGACAGGCGAAGGAGGCGCTCAAGCCCGCCGAGGTACAGGTCGCCCAGGGAGTCCAGGGACTCCGGGCCGAGGCCCGGAATCGCCGCAAGAATGCCGCCTATCGCCGTCAGGGTGAGTGGTTCTTCCTGCCGGTGCCCGGCTTCACCGTGGACGAGAGCCTCGTGCTTCGAAACGAGCCCCTCCGGCGGGGCAATGGCGGCAAGCCGCACTGGTGCGAGTTCTGCTATCGGACCGGCGGCGAGACGGTCCACGTTTGTACCCGCCACCCAAATGGAGTCAGCGAGAAGGAGTACAGGCGCATCCTGACGACCAGCCCCCGAGCGAAGGGGTGGGGCTGGCAGACCATGCGTCGGAATCCGGGGGTCTACGTCCGGGGTAAGGTCCGGCATGCCGACCACAAGACGATCGTCCTGCATGGCTGGCATCGGGTCCTGATGAACACCGAGAGCCAGTCCAGGGCGATGCGAAACGTCGCCTTCCTCGATTGACGGCCCGGAGAGCGGTCGAGAGATCGGCCAGCGGAGGCAAAACTGCCGCCAGGGGCCGATGGAACTTCGAAGGCGATCACAATCCCACCAGCCGAACCGCTCATCCCAACCGCCGGATGACCGAGAACCACGCCCTCGGCCCGCCCTCGCTGAACGAGATATCCTCCAGGTACTTTTCTGGGACGGTCCGCTCTGCTGGATCGACGAGCGGACGGTGGCCGTCTGGGGCTACGGCAACGACGAGGAGAACCTGATCCCCGCTGCCTTGCTGTTCGATGTCGAATCCGGGCGACTGGTCCGAGAGATTTCGGTTGAGCCGGTTGGTGGAGGGCTGATCATCGTGTGGGATCGCTATCAGAACCCCTTGATCTCGACCGCCGGGTTGAGTTCCCGGAGCATGGCGAGGAAGTCCCGGAAGCCGGCAAACTGGTTGACCAGCGTCAGCTTCCCGCCCTTGTGCCGGACCACCGCCTGGAACCTGTTCGGGTCGAACCAGGCCCCGGTTGTGATCGACGTGATGTCGCAGGCTGGGATCGTGACTGTTCTCAGCCGGCTGCGGAAGCGGACGACTCCCTCCTCGTCGATGCGGACCTCGATCGGGATCGCCAGGGCGAAATGGAAGAAGTTCCATGAGACCAGCACGGCGACGAGGACGGACACCACGCCACCGATGACAGTGCCAGCAGCCCCGCCCGCGCCGGGAGGACCCAGCTGGGCGATGAGAGAAACGACGCAGATGGCCGCCAGGAGGCCGCCGGCGAGGGCGACTGTCAGCGGGCGCTCAAAACCAGCCACCGATGGGCGCTTGAAAACCAGCCACTTTGAGGAGACTCAGATCAGCCAG
>DAIDHB010000383.1 GCA_027452145.1 Planctomycetales bacterium | reverse complement strand
ACGCGCCGGCACCCGACCTCCCCGACTCGCCGGGGGATCCGGGATGCCCGCTCCGGGGCCACCGCTCGCCGCGGCCGCCCTCGCATGTCCCGCTGCGGGTCATCGGGGGCGGCCGTCCGGCGCGATGCCGTGACCGGCGGGCGGAATCGCAGGACACCCGGAGGAGCCCATGGATCGAATGCCCACGCCGAGGGAGCGCCGGATCTCGCCCCGGCTGCCCGCCGTCCGCAACCGCTGCAGCATCGAACTGCAGACGCCGTCCGGCCCCCGCCGCGCGGCCGCCGCGCTGATCGACATCAGCCGCGAGGGCGCCCGGATCGCCGTCGCCGAGCCGCCCGCGCCCGGCCAGTTGATCTGGTTCCGCATGGAGGAGCCGGCGAGGACCGGCTGGATCGCGGCGGTCGCCGTGCGCCGCGGCGAGGTCGGCGAGGTCGGCCTGCGGTTCGTCGAGCGGTGCGAGGACGACCTGCTCCTGGCCGCGACGCTGGGCATTGCGCCGGAGGCGAGCCTGCTGGGCCACGCCCGGCCCGAGAGCTTCGATGATTGGAGCCCGGCAGGCCCCCTGCCGGCGAATTGATCGGCCCGGGAGCGCGCCCGCCCGCAGGACGGGCCGGGCGATCCCCGCAGGGGCCGGCGGCTCCCGCGGGGGCGTGGTCGGTTAGACCGCGTCGCCGACGCCCCGGCGCGGGCGCGAGAGGCGACTCCCTCCCGGGCGGGGGCGGACCGTGGCGATGGGATGGATCGGCGACGCATCCGCCCGCGGGACGGGCACGGCGACGACCCGGCCGAGCCCCGGGGCGTGTACGGATCGCGCCGGGCGCCGATCGTCGGGCAGGGCGAGCCATCGCTCGTCCGACCAGACCTCGAGCCGGCAGAGGACGCCGTCGACGAGGACGAGGGGAGATTCCTGGTTCAGGGGGCGGTTGCGAGTGCGGAAATCCATGGGGGTGCCTCCGAAGATCGGGCCGGACCGTGGCCGGATACGCGGCACCATCACCGCTCATCCCCCGACGCGCGGCGGGGGGGATGCCTGGGGAAATCGACGCGGCGGATCGCTGTGATCCATGGCGAACGTAGGTCGCGAAAAGCTCGCTGTCAAATCACCTTGATGCCCCCCGGTCATCGCATTACCCTGGTTCGATCCGACGGCGTCCCGTGAGACCGAAAGGGCCGTCGTGCCCCACGGAAGGGGCCGGCGGGTCCTTTGCTTCGCGGCAACTCATTCGGCCGGGGGATCGGCCCGTCGCCGAAGCCGAATCCCTGCGCCGAGGACCTTCGGGGGCCGGCGAGGGCCTCCTTCGCCCGGGGCCGATTGCGGCGGGCGCTCGCGGGTCCCGGATCAACGGGGGCGCTCACGCCGTTCCGCGGCCGGCCTCCACCGCGCCGCGATAGACGCGGACCTGCACCCGCACCAGCGTCCACCCCGCCGCCTCGCACTCCCCCCAGCTCGCGCACCCCTGCCGCCGCCTCGCCGCCTCGGTCGCCGAGCGGGCCGTCGGGCCGATCGTCCCGGGCACCAGCCGGCCCCGGCACCGCGCCGCGTAGCCGCGCATCCGTAGCGCCACCGGGCGCTCCGCCTCGGCGGCCACGGCGGCCGCATCCGGCAGCGGCCCGACCCCGCGGTCGGCGGGGACGTACCGCGCATGGCCGCCGGGGGTCCTGGCCGCGGCCAGGTATCCCTTCTCGGCCAGCGTGCGCAACGCCAACGCCGCGGCGCCGGTGCTGGTCGGGCCCAGGCCCATCGCCGCGCAGAGCTGGCGCAGCGTCGGCGAGAGGCCGGTGCGGGCGTAATGCCCGCGGATCGCCCCGAGCCACTCGGCCTGCCGCCGCGTCAACCGACCCGGGTGATCCTCGGGCCGGCCCGATCCGCGCCGCCGCCGGCCGGGTCCCGGGAGTTGCGGGTCCGCCGGAGTAACCCCCCAGTCCCGCCGCTCGGCGCCGGCGGGCGGGGCGTTCGCCGCGACCGGTGAGGCGGTGCCAGCGTCGCCGGATGGTGCGAGGCACCGAGCCTGGTCGGTCGGTCGGTCTGGGATGATCATAATCGTCCCCCCGCGATCCAGCGTGTCAGGCCCGGCTCCGCGGCCTTGCGGTAGCCCAGCCCGGTGAGCACCTCGAGGACCTCGCTCCAGGTCGGGAACATCCGGCCGCTCTGCTGCTTGTATTCCTGCATGGCCGCCAGGAACTCCAGCTCGGCGGGCGCCAGGCCCGCGGCAGCGGCGGTCGGGA
>DAIDHB010000382.1 GCA_027452145.1 Planctomycetales bacterium | reverse complement strand
AGCCTCGCCCTCCCGACCCGATCGGAAAGCATCAGCGGGTTCGTGAATCAGATCTCCGACGAGCCTGGGCGGGCCGGTTCGCCAGGTCAGGGCTGGAGAGCAGCACCGGACGACTGAAGTCGCCGGTTCGCCGGAGTTGTCGGTGCCTCGACGGCCGGCCGCGCCAGGTTCTTGAGGGCCGCCGGGGTCAGGACCGGGGGCGTCAGGCTCGTCGGGCCAAAGTCGGCATCGCCGTTGTAGAGGATCGTGATCGACTTCTTCAGGACCTGGTTCGCCTTCGCGGTGATCGTCGCTTCGCCGGCGCCGTCGAGCGCGGCGGTGCCGAGCACGATCGTCTTGACCTTGTGCTTCACCTTGCCCTGGACCTCGAAGGTCAGCGTCCCGGTCGGGACTCCCGCGCCGGGGGCCAGCGCCTGGACCTCGGCCCTGAGGCCCAGCGAGATCAGCTTCCGCTTGCGGAAGACGGGCTGGGGCACCAGGACGATGTGCGCGGCGGCGCGGGTGACCGACAGGGAGCTCGGCGCCGAGCTTGCCGGCAGGTCATCGGCGTTGCCGCCGAAGCTGGCGGTGATCGCGTGGCCGCCGGGCGCGAGCGACGAGACGGTCAGCACGGCCGTGCCCGCGGAGTTGAGCGGCGCCGTGCCCAGCGGCGTCGATCCGTCGTAGAACGTGACCGTGCCGCTCGCCTGGCCGGCGCCGGCCGTGAGGTTCGCCGTGAGCGTCACCGGCTGGCCGAACACCGACGATCCGCCCGAGGTCGAGATCGACACCGTGGGGCTGCCCTTGCCGATCGTGAACGTCACCGGCGCCGCGGTGGTCGGGGCGTAGTCCGCCGTGCCGGGGAAGCTCGCCACGACCGTGTACGTGCCTGGCTGCGTGGGCGGCGCCTGGCCCAGGACGGTCCCCGACGTGCCCGCGCCCGCGTAGTAGGTCAGGGTGGGGGCCACGTTCTGGAGGCTCGCCGCCGGCGCGGCGGCCGGGCCGGCCCCGCTGATGCTGACCGTCGGGGCGATCGGTCCGCCGGTGAACCCGCCGCCGGGCGCCGAGACGCTCAGGCTGGGCGTCGCCGTCGTCACCGTGATCGTCGTGCTCGCCGTGGCCGGCGCGTAGTCGGTCGAGTCATTGGGCGTGAAGGTCACCGAGAGAGTCTGGCCGGCACCCGCGTCGAGGATCGCCCCGGCGGCAGGGCTGTACGCGAACGTTCCCCCGAGGGTCCCGGCGCTGGCGTCGAGCTGCGCCGGGCCGAGCTTCGTGCCATAGACGATCGAGGCCGGCGCGGACCAGGTCAGGTTCACCGATGCCCGGGCGATGGTGAAGGTTGCCAGGCCCGTCGCCTGCGCGTAATCTGCGCTGCCGGGGAAGGTGGCAAGCGCCGTATACGTCCCGCCGCGGACCGGCGCGTAGGGCAATGGAGTCAGCCCGTTGAGCTGGTCGGCCGAGCTGTAGCTACCGGCGTAGTAAGCCAGCACGGGCGCGGTGTTCTCGAGGCTCGGCCCGGCCGTGCCGTCCAGGCCCGCCACGGTGGCCGTGGCGTCGAACGGCGACCCGTTGTACGTGCCGCCCGCCGCGGTGACGGCGACCGTCGGCGTCGCCTCGCCGATGGTGTAGGTCGTCAGGCCCGTCGCCTGGGCGTAGTCGGAACTACCGGGGAAGGTGGCGAGCACCGTGTATGTCCCGGCGAGGCTCGGCGCGGCCGGCAGCGGCTGGACGTTCTTGAGCTGCGCGGCGTTGGTGTAGCTGCCAGTGTAGTAGGCGAGGGTCGGGGACTGGTTTTCCAGGCTGGCCGACGGCGTGCTGTCGACCCCCGCGACCACCCCCGCCACCGTGGCCGTCGCCGTGTAGGCCGAGCCGTTAAACGTCCCGCCGGCATCGGTGACGGCGACCGTGGGCGCCGCCTGGGCAATGGTGAAGCTCTGGACGGTCGAGGTCTGGGCGTAGTCCGTGCTGCCGCCGAATGTGGCGAGCACCGTGTACGGGCCCGCGGCCGTCGGGGCGCCCGGGAGTGCCGTGACATTCTTGAGCTGCGAGGGCGACGAGTAGGTCCCGCTGTAGTACGCCAGCGACGGGGTGATGTTCTCGAGGCTGGCCGCGGGCGTGCTGTCGACCCCGGCGAGCACGCCGGCGACCGTCACGCTCGCGGGCATCGCGGCGCCGTCAAATGCCCCGGTGGGGACGGTGATCGCCAGGGCCGGCGCGGCCGGGGCGATCGTGAAATTGGCGAGCGCCCGGGTGGGGGCGTAGTCGTTGCTCCCGGCGAAGGTGGCGACCACCGTGTAAGGGCCGGCCTGGGTCGGCGGCGTCCCGAGCGGGTCGACTCCCGCGAGCTGGGCGAGGGTCGTGAAGGTCCCGCCGAAGTACAGGAGCGACGGGGTGACGCCCTCGAGGCTCGACGAGGCGCCGCTGCTCACGCCGGCGAGTGTCACCGTCGCCGGGGGTGTCGAGCCGTTGAACGTCCCGCCGCCGTCGGTGACGTTCAGCAAGGGAACGGCCTGGGCGACCGTGAACGGCATCGGGGCCGAGGTGGCGCCTGTGTAGTCCGCGCTGCCCGCGAAGCTGGCGACGACCGTGTAGGGGCCGACGGTCGTCGGCGCGCCCGCCAGCGGCGTGAGGCTCGAGAGCTGCGAGGCGTCCGTCGCGGTCCCCTGATAGTAGGCCAGGGTGGGCACCACGTTTTCGAGGCTTCCTGCCGGCGAGCCGTTGATGCCCGCCACGGCGGCCGTGGCGGCGATCGGGACCCCGTCGTAGGTGCCGCCGGCCTGGGTGACGCTCACGATCGGCGTCGCCTGGGCGATGGTGAAGTCCACGACCGAGGAGGCGGAGGAGTAGTCGGTGCTGCCGGCGAAACGGGCCAGCGCGGTATAGCTGCCCGCGGCGGTCGGGGCGCCCGCGAGCGGCGTCAGCGAGCCGAGCTGCGAAGGGCTCGTGTACGTCCCGGCGTAATAGGCGAGCGTCGGGGTGACCAGCTCGAGGCTCGACCCGGGTGTGCCGCTCACGCCGGCGATGGTGACGGTGGCGGGGAACGCGGACCCGCTGTACGTTCCGCCCGCATCGGTGACGGTGAGCGTCGGTGCGGCCTGGGCGACGGTGAGGGTGCTCGTGCCCGAGGCCGGGGCATATGTCCCGTTACCGGCGTAGGTGAAGGTGACCGTGTAAGGTGTTGCGGACGCATTCAGTCCGCCGGTGAACAGGATGATCGAGAACGAGCCGCCGCTGCCAACCGTGGTCGACCCGGAGACGGTCCCGGCCTCCACCTGGATCGTACCTCCGACCGGCGCGTCGGAACCGTCGGCCAGCGTCCCGGCGAGTGTGGTCGTGGCGGCGCCGTAGGTGATGCTCGCGCTCGTCAGGCCGCTGAAGCTGACCGGGATCAGGTTGCTCAGGTTGAAGACGACTGGCGCGACCGCACCGGCCGTGCTGGCGGTCACGGTGTACGCGCCCGTGACGGAGTTGGCGGTCGCGTTGACCTGGGCCACGCCGCCGGTGACGACGAACGCGGTCGTCGAGGAGAGCGTCGCCGAGGCCCCGTTGCCATTGGGGGTCAAGGCGAACGTGACGACGCCCCCGGTCACCGGTTCGATGGGGTTCCTGGCCGTGACGGTGACGGCCAGCGGCGGGAAGGGCGTGCCGTCCGCGGTGCCCAGCGTTGAGGAGCCTTTCGCCGCGAGCGTGAAGCCCTGGCTCTGGAATGCGCCGATGTCGACCGACGAGCCGACCGGCTCGCCGCGCTGGTCGGTGTTGAGATTGGTGATGGCGGCCCCGGCATCGATCGCCGGGCTGCCCGGCAGGAGCGCCAGGGTCGGCGTCCGGCCGCCGTAATTCCCCAGGGCGCTCAGGCCGGGTCCAGCGGTCCCGGTCAGGATGCTGACGCCGGTCCCGCCCGCGAGGCCGCCCGATCCGCCCGGGCCGACGAGGTCATACGTCCCGGTGACGCTGGAGGCCGCTCCGCCGCCCACGTCGCTGGCGGCTCCTGCGGTCCCGATGTTGCCGGCGACGATCGTGTCCTCGAGCGTGGCCGTGCCGGCGCCCGCATCGGCAATGCCGCCGCCGGTCGGCGCGGTGTTGCCGCTGATCGTCGAGGCGTCGACGGTCGCTGTGCCCTTCTCATACAGCCCGCCGCCCAGACTGGCCGAGTTGCCGGTAATCGTGCAGTCCGTGAGCGTGAGCTGCCCCAGGTCGGCGATGCCGCCGCCGTTCGTGGCGGTGCTGCCGTCGATCGTGCAGCCGACCAGTTTGGTGGTGCCCAGGTTCTCCAGGCCGCCGCCGGTGTTCGCGCTGCCATTGCTGATGGTCAGGCCGGTGATCGTGACGTTCGCGCCGGATTCGACCTGGAGCACCCGCACCTTGCCCCCGCCGCTGATCGTCAGGCCGGCGGCGGGCCCCTGGATGACGGTGCTGCTCTGCGTGTCCGACAGGACCAGCGGGCCGCCCGTCAGCGCGATCGTCTGGGCCGTGGCGAACGCGCCGGCCGAGAACGTGATGGTGCTCGCTGCGGTCTCGATGTTGGCCAGGTTCACCGCCTGGCGCAGGCTGACCTGGCCCGCCGCCGAGCCGTCGCCGTCTGTGGTCGTCGTGACGACGATCGTCGCCTGGGTCTGGAATGCCCCGATATCGGGGTTCGGCGAGTCGAGTGGCATCCCGCGCTGGTCGACCTTGAGCGCGTTGCCCTGGGCGTCGACCTCCAGCGCCTTGCTGCCTGCTCCGATGGCCGGGCTGCCGGTCAAAAGCGCGACGGTCTCGGTCGGGCCGCCGTAGTCGCCCAGCGGCGCGAGGCCGGGATTGGCGACGTCCAGCAGATTGCCGTTGCTGGCCAGGCCGCCGTCACCGCCGATGCCGACCAGGTTGTTCGACCCGGTCACGTTGTAGTGCGTCGTTCCGAACGTCTCGGCGACGATGTCGCTGGGCCCGGCCGGTGACTTCGTGGTCGTATTGCCGACGACGATGGTGTTGTCCACTGTCATGGCGTTGGGGCCAAGGCCGCCGTTGTACACGCCGCCGCCGAGCGCGGTCGTCGTGTTGCCGGTGAACGTGCAGGCGACGAGGGTCGCGGTGCCCGTGTTGTCCACGCCGCCGCCGTTCGAGGCGATCAGGCTGGTGCCCTGGTTGGCGAAGTTGTCGACGATGGTGGTGTCGGTCAGCGTGGCCGTGCCGTTGTTATACACGCCGCCGCCGTCCTGTGAGGCCGTGTTTTCCGAGAGCGTGCTTCCCGCCACGATGAGCACGGCCTTGTTCGCCAGCGGGCCGTTGGAGATGGCGCCGCCGCTGCCGCTGGTGGCCGTGTTGCCGCTGATGGTGCAATTCTCGATCGTCGCCGTGCCTGCGTTGTAGATGCCGCCGCCGGTGAGCGCCGAGCTCGACTCGATCGTGCAGTCCACCATGTCGAGCGTGCCCTTCGACTCGACCTGCACGCCGCCGCCGTTCATGAAGCCCGAACCGTCGCTGATCGTGCAGCCGCTCAGGTAGGCCGTGCCGCTGTTGACGTCCAGGCCGCCGCCCCCGCCGCCGGTGACGCTCGAGATCGTGGTGCCGTAGACCTTGAGCTGGCCCGAGTTGTACAGCCCGCCCCCGCCGCCGAGGGCCGAGTCGCCCGTGATCGTGCAATCCGTGACCGTCGCCGTGCCGTGGTTATCGATCCCCGCGCCGCGGGCGCCCTTGTTATCGGTGATGCTGCAATCGCTGATCGTCGCGTTGCCCGTCACGAAGATGCCCGCCCCGGCGAAGCTGTTGTTGCCGGTGACGGTGAGGTCGCTGATCGTTGCGGTGCCATAGTCGTAGAGGCCGCAGATCGTGTTGCCGGTGAGCGTGCAGCCGCTGATCGTGAGCGTGCCCAGGTTGCTGATCGCGCCGCCGTTCTTTCCCACGTCGAGCGAGGCGTTGGTGACGGTAAGCCCCGTGATCGTGGCGGTCACGCCCGGGTCGATGCGGATGGCGGCGCCCTCGTCGTGGGCGTCGATCGTCAGGAGGCTCGCCCCGGGGCCGGTGATCGTGATCGGTTCGGACGCGTTGCTCAGCTCGACCGGGTCGAGGAGCTGCGACAGCGTGACCTTCTGGGCGCCCGTGCTGATGGCGAAATTGATCGTCGAGGGCGACGCCGACCGGTCCGCCTCGTAGACGGCCCAGCGGAACGTGCCGGCCAGCGGGACGCCGCTGCTGTCGACCGTGTCGAGCGGGCTGGTGACCGTGTACGTCGACAGCAACCGGCGGTCTTCCAGCGCCAGCAGGTCGGGGAAGAGTCGTCTTCGACCGGTCGACGTCCCTCGTCTCATTCGGGCCGGTGTCCGATCCCCATGCCTTGCCGACTTGGCGAGTTGCGTCACGTTACACCTCGTGGTGGTGGTCCACGCCCCGGTCGATCGGGGCCAGATTGGTCCGAAGTTGCGCATTCGTCAGGCCATTGATCCGGTCGGACCTCGACTGGATCGCTGTCGTATCGTCGGTTGGCGATCCGGGGCGACCGTCCCACAGTCTTCGGGGGCCGCGTCTGCATCTATAACGGCGATCGTCGGCGATTCTTAGAGACGGTTTCCGAAGGGGTCGAATCGGGAGGGCGAGCCGGCAAGAGGCGATGCCGATGCTCCATGCCGGCTCGGCACGAGCCTTGCCCTCCCACCTTTGGGACAGATACTGACGACTGACCCCTACGCACCCCGCAACGAGGCGGGGACGTCGGCCAGCGCGGAATCGGGGACCACGAACGAGTTCTCCAGCAGGTTGGCGTCGTCGTTGATCAGCTCGGGGTACCTGCGGCCTGGGAGGAACTGCACGGCGAAGACCTCCTGCACGCCCTCTTCGAAGCGCAGCAGGGCGACCGGCTCGCCGCGGGTCAGGTCGACGACGCAGACGCCGCAGGTGCGCTCCTCGGCGGCGAGGCGCTCGGTGATCGGGATGCCGCTGAACACGGCCGTCTCGCGGACCTGCGACAGCCCGACGAACGCCAGGTTGCCGGCGAAGTCGAGCCCGCGGGTGAAGCCGGGCGTCGCGGCGACTGGCTCATACCGACCGGTGCGCGGGTCGAGGAATCCGAGCGTGCCGGCGCCCGACTCGCAGACCCACAGCCGCCCCGCGTACCATCGCGGCGAGTGGGGCATCGATAACCCTTGAGCCAGCAGATCGCCGGTGTCGACGTCCATGACGATCCCGCCCCTGGCCTTGTCGGCGCGCCAGCCGGCCGGGGCGTCGGTCTGGCCCAGGGCGGTGACGTACTTCGGCCGGCCGTCGACCATGCCCAGGCCGTTGAGGTGGCAGCGATCGGTCGGTTCGAGGGCCGAGACGAACGGCGGCCGCCACCTCGGCGTGAAGCTGGCGGTGCGGTCGATCGTGCACAGGCAGGAGAACCGGGTGTTGACCACCCAGAGCTCCTCGCCCTTGCCCCAGGCCATCTCGTGGATCTGGATGTTCCCCGTGACGTGGCAATCGCGGGGCAGGAAGCAGGCGTCGTGCCGGCCCGGAGGCTGGAGCTTCGCCGTCACGGCCGGGACGTTCACGTATTCCCAGACCTGCACGGTCGTGCCGACCGCCAGCCGATCGCCCTGGAGCGCCAGGCCCATCGGCGCCTGGAAGGTGCGGAAGTGGGTGTTCAGGTGGTCCCCCTCGTCGCGGACCATCACCAGCTTGCCCGCCTGATAGGTCGTGACGAGCAGCGAGCCGCCCAGCCCGCGAAGCATCGCCGGGAAGTTCGGAGTATGCACGGCCCGCAATGAGGTCGCCGCCGCCGGCGCGGCGGCATCCAGGGCCTCGGGGCTCGGTCCGGCGTCGGACGGTCCAGGGGAGTCGGTCATGCGGCATCTCGCTTGGATGTGTGGTCGGGATTTCAGTCTACCCGAGGCATCGACGCGGTTCGAGGGGCCAGTCTTCTCACGGATGCGGCCGGGGATAAGGGACGGGGAACGGCGAGCCGCGATCGACCGGGTTGATGTTCGTCTGCCCCCCCGCGCCGGGCGACTCGGGCCAGTGATTGCTGCGCGCGGCCGGCCGGGACGGCGACGACAGCCCCGGGCCGACCTGGAGCGGCTCGCCCAGGATGATTCCCGACATCGCGGCGGCGCCGATCAGCTCGCGATGGATCACCGAGCCGACCTTGAGGCTCTCGGTGGCCCCCTGCTCGTTCGCCAGCACGATCCGGCGCACCCGCACGACGTAGCCGGGGAATCGCCGGCGCATCATCGCGACCCATTCGTCGACGGCGGCCGTGTACTCCCCCTTGCGCACGTCGTACACCTGGTACTTGAAGGTCTCGAGCGCGTCATCCCCGCGATACCAGACGAGGACGATGAGGTCGGCCCCGGCCAGGTCGGCCGCCGGGGCCGGCGCGGCGGCCGGCTTCCGGCCCTTGCCGTCGTCGACCGCGAGGGGGCCGGCGCGCAGCGGACCGGCGGCCTGGGCCATCGCGAGTGCGGCGGCCAGTGCAATCGTCACGACCGGAAGTCGATCCAGCATGGCGGGCCTCCTCTCGCTTGCGTTCATTCTATCACGCGGCGCGGGCCGATCCGATGGATTGCTCCACGCGGTTGACTTCGACCGTCGGCGCCCGTCTACTGAGCGCGTCACCGTCGCAACGCAATCCAGGGGGGCTCGACCATGGCGCACGCGATCGATCGCCGGACGTTCTCGAAGGCCGCCGTGACGGCGGCGGCCGCGACCGCAGTGACGACCGGGCTCGCCCCGGGCCGCGTGCTGGGCGCGAACGACCGCGTCCGGCTGGGGTTCATCGGGGTCGGCAACCGGGGATGCCAGCTCCTGAAGGGGTTCCTGGCGCACCCGGACGCCCAGGTCGTCGGGCTCTGCGACGTGTACGACCCCTACCTGAACGGCGACCGCGATGCGATCGACCCCCGCTTCGCCGGGCTGGGCGGCCGGCTGCCGAAGATGCCGGCGATCGAGGGCGAGGTCGCGCGGGTGAAGGACTTCCGCGCTCTGCTCGATCGCAAGGACATCGACGCGGTGGTCATCGCCACGCCCGACCACTGGCACGCGATCCAGATGATCGCCGCCTGCCGGGCCGGGAAGGATGTCTACGTCGAGAAGCCGCTGTCGATGACGGTCGCCGAGGGCCGCGCGATGGTGGAAGCCGCGCGGAAGCACGACCGGATCGTCCAGGTCGGCACGCACCGCCGCTCGTCGCGGATGTATGCCCGGCTGGCCGAGGCGGTGCGATCGGGGGCGCTGGGCAAGGTGACGGTGGCGCGGGCAGCCTTCGCCAGCAACATGACGCCGGGCGGGATCGGCCACGCGCCCGAATCGGCGCCGCCGGCCGGCCTCGACTGGAACATGTGGCTGGGCCCGCGGCCGTCGCGGCCGTTCCAGGCGACGATCATGCCGTACAGGTTCCGCTGGTGGAACCTCTACTCGTCGCAGATCGCCAACTGGGGCGTGCACTACTTCGACCTGATCCGCTGGCTGACCGGCGAGCTGGCGCCGACGAGCGTGGCCACCTTCGGCGGCCGGTACGCCGTGGACGACGACCGCACGATCCCGGACACCTCGGAGACGATCTTCGAACATGCGTCGGGGATGCTGACGTGTTTCAGCATCCACGAGGCGAACGGCCAGCCGATGCTGGCCCGGGGCGCCGAGGTCGAGCTGCGCGGCACGATCGGGACCGCATACGCTAATATCAACGGATACGAGATCGTCCCCGAGCGCGGCGGCGCGTTCCAGGACCCGAAGCCCCGGCGCAAGGGCGAGGTGTTCAAGGCGTCGGATGGCGACCTCGACCGCCAGGCGGCCCGCGATTTTCTCGACTGCGTCAAGGCCCGGCTCCGCCCGGCGGCCGACATCGAGGAGGGCCATCGCTCGACGACGTTCGCCCACCTGGCGAACATCGCGCTGGCCACGCGCCGGCGGCTCGACTGGGACGCGAAGGCCGAGCGGTTCGTCGGCTGCGACGAGGCCAACGCGCTTTTGCACTACGAGTACCGCAAGCCCTGGTCGCTGGGCTGAACGGAGCTTTGAGCGCGAGCCACGCCAGCGGCCTGGGCCTGTTCTGAGAGAGGGAGGGCGAGGCTCCTGCCGAGCCGGGACGGCGCGACGCTTCCACCAGGTTCCGGCTCGCCGGGAGGCTCGCCGTCCCGAGAAAATTCGGCTCGCCGGGAGGCTCGCCCTCCCGATGCGCACACCTTCGGGAGAGAGTCTCAGCGATTGACCGAGGAGTTGCCGCCGGATGTCGTCGTGGGGACGCCGCCGTCGACGCTGGTCGTGGCGACCATCGGCTCGGGATCGGGCTTGAGCCGCCAGGCCGGGCGCTGGCGGGCCGTCGGCTGGCTGACCACGACGCGCCTCGGGGAATTCGAGTCGGTGATCGTGGTCGTGGTCGGCGCGACGTCGGACGAGATCGAGCTGCCCTCGATGACCTGGGTGGGGGGCACGCCCTGGCTGTTCACGGGCATCGGCGCCGCGGGGACGACGGGCACGCACGCGGGCGCGCCCTGGCCATAGTAATAGCAGCACGGCGGCTGCTGGCAGCCCCAGCCGGCGAGCGTCAGCCCGAAAAGCGGCAAGGACCTCCACAGCCATCGTCGACGTCGCGGCAGGATCGGGGCTCGTCTCATGACTCTTTCGTCCTCGAGTCCAGAGTGCGGGAGTCCTCGGCGGGTCCGTTGCTGCCGAGCGCGGCCCGACCGGGTGGGCCGGGGGCGTCCCGGACCGGCACGGGTCGTCCGCATGGTGGATCGAGGTGGCGTCGCAACGAGGTGAGCGGGGGCCGACCCGCGGTCCAGTGGCCCCGGGTGCGCGAACTTTACTCGAAATCGAGGACCCGGCCAATCCCAGTTCGGCCGCGGCCGCGGCCCGGTGCGTCGCGCGGATTCCGGGGTGGAACCACACCCTCGCCCGCTCATCCGATCCCAGGCGGCGGGCGCAATCGGCGTCCCGCTCGGTCCGAATTGGGACGGCGCGGTCCCCGGCCATCGCCGCCATCGGCGGGCGAACCGGGTTCCGTGACATCGGGTTCATCTCCGAGAGGACACCCGATGAGATCAGCGAGCCCAGGGCGCTGGCGATGGCGTCGGGTTGGTGATATTCTCGATCGAGCCAGACACCGAACTTCTCTATTTCGTAGATCTCTCGCGGCAGGGAGACGCGCATCGCCCGGTTTCGACGACCCGATGTCACGGGATCAATCCAGCTTCGTCCTCCGGTTTGAACGGGCATCATGACAGGCTGGCTTGATTCCCGTCGGCCCCGAGGGCTCGTCGCCCGCCGGCCCGTGTTGCGTCCGGGTCCGTCGGGTCGTCGATCCGCATCGCGTCCCGTCGCCGGAAATCGTCCGCGCGGCGAGGTGACGAGCACCTGGCGACACGGGCGACACGGGCGATCGGCGAGCAGGACGCTGGCGCGGGGCGAGATCGCGCCGCGTCCGACGTCGCCGATTGGCGCGAGAATTGCCGGCATCCGGTTCGCAGACTCTCCAGGCGAACGGCCAGGATCAGGACCATGACGACTCGATGGGTAGTCCTCGCGAGCTCGCTGCTCGCGATCGCGGCGCCGGCCTGCGCGGGCCGGCCCGACGCGGCCGGAGCGACGGGCGATGCCGACCCATACCGGCGGGGCGAATTCCTCAATCGGCTCAAGCAGAGCAGGATCGACGGGGTGGCAATCGATTTCGACCATCCGGATCGAACCTTGATGCTCGACAACGGCCGATATCCCCGGACCATCGGCCAGACCCTGCTGGCCGGACCGCCAGGCGCCGGCGCCGGCGCGGAGCTCGATGCCGGCCGCAGGCCCTTCGGCCTGAGGGAGCTGCTCGACCTCGCCGCCGGGCCTTCCCGCGTGGCCGCCGGGCCGCCGCCTCGCGCCGCGGGCCGGCCGTCCCGCCAGGCTCGATCCCACCAGGATGCACCTTTCCGGACGGATTCTCCCCCTCGTCGCCCTGCCAGGAGCCGATCTATTCATGGCCGACATCGTCGTGATCAACCCGCGCTTCGATATGTCATTCTGGGGCATGGAGCTCGTCCTCCCGTTCATGGGCCGCCGCGCCAACATGCCGGTGGCCTCGCTGCCGCTGCTCGCCGCGCTGACGCCGCCGAAGCACCGGGTCACCCTGATTGACGAGAACGCCGAGCCGATCGATTTCGATCGGGTGGCCCGCGCCGACATCGTCGGCATCACCGGCATGGGCATCCAGCGGAAGCGGATGGGGGAGATCATCGACGAGCTGAGGCGGCGCGGGGCCTTCATCGTCGTGGGCGGCCCGATGGCGACCGTCAATGAGGGCTTCTTCGAAGGTCTGGTCGACGCCATCTTCATCGGCGAGGCCGAGCAGACGTGGCCCCAGTTCCTCGACGAGTGGGAGCGGGGCGAGCATCGTTACCGGTACGAGCAGGCCGAGAAGACCGACATGACCACGGTGCCTACCCCGCGGTTCGACCTGCTGAAGATGGACCGCTACCTCTTCGGCAGCCTGCAATTCTCGCGCGGGTGCCCGTTCCAGTGCGAGTTCTGCGACATCATCGTCACCTTCGGCCGCAGGCCGCGGATCAAGACCCCCGAGCAGGTGATCGCCGAGATCGAAGCGATGCGCCGCCAGGGAATCCAGATTGCCTTCATCGTCGACGACAACCTGATCGGCAACAAGCGCGGCATCCGCCCGGTGCTGCGGGCCGTCGCCGACTGGCAGGTGCGCAACGGCTTCCCCCTGACCTTCTTCACCGAGGCGTCGATCGACCTGGCCGACGACCCCGAGCTGATGGAGCTGATGGTCGACGCCAACATCATCAGCGTCTTCGTGGGCGTCGAGAGCCCCAATGAGGAGTCGCTGATCGAGACCAAGAAGTTCCAGAACGTACGGCAGGGGCGGTCGATGATCGAGAAGATCCACGCGATCCAGGACGCGGGCCTGGAGGTCTGGTGTGGGATGATCATCGGCTTCGACCACGACGACGAGACGATCTTCGAACGGCAGGTGGCCTTCCTGGAGGAGGCGCGGATCGCCAGCGGGCTGGTCGGGATGCTGCACGCGATCCCCCGCACGCCGCTCCACGATCGCCTGCAAGCCGAGGGGCGGCTCGAGGAGGCGGACGGCACGCGGTTCAAGACCAACGTGATCCCGCTGCGGATGACCCGCGAGCAGATGCACGACGGGTACGTCCGGGTCATGAACCAGCTCTACGAGCCGGAGGGGTACTTCCGCCGGCTCGAGAGCCTGTTCATCGGGGCACGGATCGACACGGGGCGGAGCCGTGCACGCTACTGGAAGTCGCACCCGCTCAACGCGCTGAAGACCAACGCGATGTTCCTGGCCCACGCGGCGGGCCTGTTCGCCCGGATGATGACAGGGATCCCCGAGCCCGAGCTGCGGCGCGAGTATCGCCGGCGGATCGGCCGGCTGATCCGGGCCCGGCCCGATCCGGGCACGATCCTGACCTATGTCTTCAAGTGTGCCATGCATTACCACGCCTACACCATGGCGCGCAAGATGGCCAGCGATCGGGCGGCGGTCCTCAGCGGATACTGACGCCCGGCCCGCCATGCTCGGGCGCCGGCCGGCCACCGGGACAGGGCCGGGTCCGTCGGTAGGACGCGACCGAATCGGAGAGGCGGCGGCCATGCATCGCGTGGCGGTGACGGCCGTCGACGCGGTCGCGCCCAACGGCATCGTCCGCGCAGGGATCGCACCGGGCGGGATGATCCCGGGACATCCGGACCCGATGGTCGCGGCCCGGCGTCGTCCTGCCCCTCCGATCGCGGATTCCCGCTTCAGAACAGCGAGAGCTGCCGCGGCCCGGGCGGGCAGAACGCGTCGGGCGAGACGGGCCAGGACTGCTGATTCAGCCCGACCCGACGCGCCGAGGCGCGGAACAATCTCGCGATCATCGCAACGTGCGGCCCCTCGCCTCCCATGCGGACGCCGAACCGCGAGTCGTTGAGCCGGCCCCCGCGCATCGCGCGGATGCGCTCGAGGATCTTGTCCTTGCGGTCGGGATAGTGCCGCTCGAGCCAGTCCTGGAACAGCGGCGCCACCGCCAGCGGCAGCCGCACCAGCGTGAAACCCGCGTTCCGCGCCCCTGCCCGGGCGGCCGCCTCGAGGATCGCGGGCACCTCGTGCTCGTTGAGCCCGGGGATGATCGGCGCGACCATCACGCCGCTCGGAATCCCCGCCTCGCTCAACCGGGCGATCGCCTCGATCCGCCCGAGCGGCCGGGTCGTCCGCGGCTCCAGGCGGCCGGTCAGCTCGGGATCCAGCGTCGTGATCGACACGAACACCCCGGCCGCGTTGTGCCTGGCCAGCTCGCCCAGGATGTCGATATCCCGCGTCACCAGTCGGTTCTTGGTGATGATCGTCACGGCCTGCCGGAACTCGGCCAGGACCTCCAGGCAGCGCCGGGTGAGCTTCTTCTCGCGTTCGAGCGGCTGGTACGGGTCGGTCACGCCGCTGAGGCCCAGAACCCGCGGCTTCCACCGCGGCGAGGATAGCTCGGCCCGCAACAGCGCCGGCGCGTCCTCCTTGACGAGGAGCCGCGTCTCGAAGTCGACGCCCGCCGAGTAGCCCAGATACTCGTGGGTCGGCCTGGCATAGCATTAGACCTATCCACAGCGTGATCGATTCTGACTGTCTTCCCTTCAAGTATCACAGCGGACGGAAAGCACGGGGCGAGGCGCTGGCCTAGGGCGCCCTAGCGTGGTCGATGACGACCAAGCCGGCGAAGGGGCCGTCGAGGTGCACGATCGGGGCGGACGGGGCGGCGGCGCCCTAGTGTGGTCGATGACGACCGGCCCACGAATTACCAGAACCGATCCCAGGCGGTCGCCTTTGCCGTTGCCGTCTGGTTTCCCGGCAACGTCCGCCGTGCTAGAGTATCCTTCTCCACAAGGGCGTGGATGCGTCCGACAAGTTGCCGAAAGGGATATGATTCCGCCCAACCAACCGCAAAGGGGAGTTCGGTTCCATGTCTTCTACCGAGAGCGATCCGAAGAAGGATGCCGTCACACCTCTGGGCGAGCGACATTTCCTGGTCATGCTCGTGGGAGATTGGGCGAAAATGGGTTTGACGTTCATCCTCGGCATCATCACCGCCGGATTGCTCGGCTGGTGGAATGCGAAGGAGCCCCACATAAAGTTCTCTGTATCCGACCCGATCCAGTTCCCAGGCGAGAAGCTAAAGGTCGGCATCGTCAATGTGCTCGTCTCGAACGACGGCACCCGGTATGCCAAGGACTTGGAGGTCGACTTGAGGCTCAAAGGCACCAGAATTCAGGAGGTGAAGACCACACCCGAAATCCTTCGACCCAATATCACGATCTCGGGCGACAAATGCTTTCTGACTTTGCCCAGGCTCAACCACAACGAAACGCTTCAAATCTCATCTCTCGCTTACGATGCCGACAAACTCGAAGGCCACCCCGATGTCTCCGTCAGAGCGGAAGATGTCAAAGGAGATAATCAACCGATTGGGTCCACGTCTTGGTGGGGTGGCTTCTTTTCGGGAGCGCAAGCGGCAACCCTGATATGCGGCACATTTATAACGATGTTTACATTAATATTTGATCGACTTAACTCTAGACGACACAATGAAAAGATGATATCTATAGAAAACAACCAGAAAAGATGGAAGGAAATCAAACAAGCCGGATTGGGCTTCATCCTACGGACAGAGGTGGGCCGGAAAATCCTCCCGACCGCCATTGAGGAATTCTCTCCGGGACAACGTTTTAGCAACTCGGATTTGGCGAAAGCCACAGGTCTAACGCATGATTTCATCTCAAAAAATATACTTCAACTCGAATACCCTGCGAGGGACCTAGGCATCAGGGCCCTGGAGATGGACGGAGCACGTCTCTGGTATTTCGAGGAAGAGACCCACGAGATGCTCAAAGAACTCGTCCGTGCCAATCCAGGCGGCGACGAGCCCATCGAGCCGACACCGGCATCGTCCTAGAGCATCCTTGGCGCCTTCCTGGCGAAGCCAGCCGAGACTAGGTCTTTCGGTCGCCAGGCGCCAACACGCCCTCCGATGCCTATACGCTACGGGTGACCTTCACGGGCCATCCTGGAGCGCTATGGGTGCTTTCCCGGCGACGCTGGCCGGAGTCGGGCGCCGATTTCAGACGCAAACCCCGTTTCATCGATCCTTCACATTCGGTCGAGGTGCCGGAGACCGGTCGAGGCCGTCGAGTAGGTGCACGACCAGGGCGTCGACGGTCTTGAGCCGGTCGAGGGACCGGAGGCCGTTGCCGTGGCCTTGGTCGAGGCGTCTGAACTAATACACTAACAAGGGGGGTCCCTGGTCACTCTCAAGCCCAGTCGGGAGAACCCGGCCGCAAGGCCGTCCTGAAGCCATGTCGATGCCTCCGAAGACGGAGGCATCGCATCCGGAGCGAAGCGGAGAATGATCACAAGGCGGAGCCCAACATGCCGGGTACTCTCGGATCCCGTCTTTCAGCCTGAAATCGGCACCGTGTTGCAACGGCACCCATGATCCGATATAAACCTGATCCCGCACCACTATCTATAAACAGGGAGGGAATCATGGAAGACAAGGTGAAGTGGATGAAGGTTGCCGAAGTGGCTGAGAAGCTTGATCTGAAGCTTCCGACTGCGTACGTGGTCGTGCGGACGAAGATTCCGCATTACAAGTTCGGCGGAGGGATCAGGATCCACCCGGATGACTTGCGTTCGTTCGTCGAGTCGAGGCGGGTTTCGGCATGTGCCTGAAGTAGAAACGGGGAGCATAGGCGCCCCCCGTCTCCGAGCTTCGATCAAGTTTGAGCGCCTCAGGCCAGGTGTCGCTCATGAAAGGATGGTGTGAAATCTTCAAATCAATATAGCAAAAAACGTCACAGGTTTCAACAAGAAATCCAGGCGAAGCGGTGTCACAAGCGGGTCCGTTACTGCAGGGATCCTCGATGTTCGGAGGAGTGCCGATGCAGGTGGGCGAACCTGGAGTTCCGTAAGCTTCGGTTCCTTTGCGGCACAGTGACGTGCCATGTCTACTTCGGCAACGTCGCCGTTGATGAGGTCTTGGATCCCGAAGAGGAGAAGCGGATACAAGACCGGTTCAAGGCGGCGCTGACCAGGTTTGACAAGTCGGCAAAGGTAAATGCAGTCGAGGAGATGGGCGCCGATGACAAGGTGCATTCGCACTACGTCATCATGTCCGATGTGCCGATCAGTCATGCCGTGGTCAAGGCGTTGTGGCAGGATGCGGCCGGGTCGCATTCGACCACGGTGCATCATGGTCCGGCCCGGAACCTCGATGCGGCCTGCAGGTACATGTTCAAGGCGATGAAGGAACCTGGGTTCATCCGTCTGTGGCGAACCGAGAAGGAAGGATTGCGCCGTCGGGTCGTGTGGGGGCATAACGACTTTTGGAGCTATCGTTATCCGGGCGGGAAGGCGGCCGTCTTCGAGGTGCTGAAGGGGCTTTGGCGGGGTCGGATTCCGGCCGTCGAGGAGGAGGAGGTCGACGAAGGACTGAGGGCGTCCATCGAAGCGGCCCGGAAGAAGTTGATCGGTGCCGGAGGCTACCAGGCGGATCCTTCGCCGGAGGAGGCCGTGGCCGTTTCGCTTCCGCCCATTGCGGTCGAGGATCACGTGGAGGGTGCACCTCATCACGTCGAGTCGGCCGGAGTCGACTCGATGCGTGTGCAGGTTCACGACAATGGTGTTCGAGGATCGCCGGACGAAGAACTAGGAGGCCAATGGAAGGTCAGGAAGACATCAGCGGCGTGTTCCGTGCGGAGTTCGTCGAGGCACACGAATACTTCGATGCGAGGTCGACGAAGCAAGCTGGGAACCGGCACAAGCTCGCATGGCGGTTCCGGATCACGTCGGGTCCGCACGCCGGTAAGCTAGTGACCAGGAAGACGAACTCGAAGCCGGGTTCCGAGTCATACGACCAGATGGTCACCATGCTCCAGGCGTCCATCGACCCGGCGCCGGAATACGACGGGCAGATGTGCCGGGTGCGAGTGAAGGAGGGCCGGGTCGACCAGGTGACGAAGGATCGGCCGGTCTCGGTCCGGCTTCGGTAGCCGTTCCCGGCCTCCTGGAGGCCGTCAGGGCGTTCGTTGCCGTTCCATCGGCCCGGGAGTCGATCGGAACGGCCTCCAGGCGGGCCGTGGTTACCACTGACTCCAGGCGTCTTCGTGCACGGGGTGTTCCTTCCGTTTCCAGAGCTTGCGGCGTCGTTCTCGGAAGCGGTTCAGGATTACCGTGGTTGCATATGTGAATACAGAGGTACCACGTGATGGGTCGTAACCTGCGGGCACCTTCGCCCATGCCGTGGCAACGCCCTCCTGCACGATGTCGTCTTTGGCTTCGTCGTCGAAGTCCTTCAGGTACTTGGAGGCCAGTCCCCTTGCGATGGCATAAAAGATCGAGGCGAGACGTTCTCCGGCCTCCGGCGTCGGGTTCGTCTTCACGGCCATGATGGCATCGTGGCATTCGGCTGGAGTGATATACATGCGTTAGATAAGCGGCTCGGTTCGGTCGCCGGGTCGAGGTGATGGGCGCAGCGGCAAATTTTGCCGCTATGGAATTTAGACATCTCGATTTGACAGGGAACGACACCCGGGGGGTCATTTTCTGCAGGGAGGGTGCCCTGAAGACCGGCCCGCCCCTTCGCAGATTTTTTCATGACTGCATGGGGGCTTTGTGTCCCGTATGACGTGGCGGAGGCACCTCGACGGCCTCCAGGAACGCCCTGGCGCTTCGGCACGGCCTCGACGCCGATCGGCTCGATAGATGGCACCTCGACGGCCTCGACGCCCTCCAGGGCCGTTCCCGGCGAACCTGCGAATTTCGCAAGTCGACCAGAAAGTCAGGTACCGACCCAAGCGAAGCCGAACGCCGGGAACCCGGCCTCCAGGCACCTCGACGGCCTCGACGGGCCTCCGGCACCTCGGCGCCCTGGTCGTGCATCTCCAGGCACCTCGACGCCGTGGCGCCCTGGTCGTGCACCTCCAGGCACCTCGACGGCCTCCAGGGCACGCACCTCGACCGGCGAGAACGGCGAACGACTGGCTACATACCTCCAGACGATGGAACCCATCGGTTCGCATCGTCCCTGCGGATCCGAAGCGGTCCTGCAGGCACGTGGTCGCCGGAGTCCATTGACTCGGCGTGGCGGCCTCCGTCGGAAGAACCCGGCGGATCGCTTCACGGTGAACCTGGGGCCATTGCTCTCGGGTGAAGCCGATCGGTGAACCTGGCAAGATGCCGGGTTCCAAAGGACGTTCGATGCATTCGCATCGAAGCGTTTGTTTCATGAACTACAGAATCCATCAACTCCGCAATGAGAAGCGGATCCTTCTGTCAGAGGCGAAGCGGCTGGCCGACATCGCCAATGTGCGTGCGATGACTCCGGCCGAGCGGACCGAACTCGATAAGGTCGTCTCCAAGCTCGACGACCACGAAGCCCGCATCCGTGCGGTCGAGTTGGGTGCGGACGCCGGGAATGACGATGACAACCAGGATGGCGCCGACCAGAACGGCCGTTCTCGCCGGGGTGATCGCAAGAGCGCTCCGTATCTGCCGAACGGTTCGTTCGGCATCCACACGGGTCGTAAGCATGACATCGACATCATGCAGGGGATCCGGGATTGCCTGGCGAACAAGCCGGTTTCCGGCCTCCTGGGAGAACTCCATCAGGAGGTTTGCCATCGAGACGGGCGCCAGCCGGAGGGGAACGGGTTCTTCCTTCCCCGGGCCGAGCTTCGTACCGACTTGATCACTGACACGACCACGGGCGCCGGTGCCATCACCCAGCAGTATGGGGACTTCCTCTACTATCTGCGAAAGGCCAGCATCTACCCCCAGTTGGGCATCAAGGACATCACCGACGTTCAGGGGAACTTGATCCTCCCGAAGGAAACGGCGGGTGCTGTCAGCCAGTTCGTGGCGGAGGGATCGAGCGTTTCTCCGACAGCGGCCACGATCAGTCAGGTGAAGGCCGTGACGAGGTCTCTCGTCACCAACATGACCTTCAGCCGACAGTTGCTCAAGTCGTCAAGCTATGACGTTCAGGAGATTCTCCTGACCGATATGGGTCGGTCAGTCGGTGAGAAGTTGAACGATGTCGTGATCGCAGGTGATGGGACGGGTGCGGATCCGACTGGCATCCTGTATTCGCCGGACATGCTGACGATCTCTATGGCCGCCGGTGGGGCCGGTCCGATCGCATGGGCTGACATCCTGGAGCTTGAGCGCCAGGTGATGCTGCAGAACCCTCCTGGTGACACGACCAAGCGTTATCTCACGGGTCCGGGTGGCAGCAAGGTCTTGAAGAGCACGGCCCGGATCGGGTCGACCTTCCCTAGCTTCATCTGGGAGCAGGGCCGGGTGAACGACTATGAGGCGCTATCCTCGAACCACGTGCCCGAGAATCTCCAGATCAGTGGCCAGTCCGGGAACTACTCGCAGTTGCTCTTCGGCGACTGGGAGTCGGCCATGAGTGTCGTTTACTTCGGTTCATCGGCGGCTCAAATTTTGATCGATCCCTGGTCGCAAGCGCAGACGAACCAGGTTCGTCTCTTCGTGATCCTTGATTGCGATGTGCTGGTGAAGCGAGGGAACCTGATCTGCAGCGTTGCCTTCCCGGTATCTTGACGCATAGATATCGCCAACTTCTTGTCCTTTCGGACGGCCCTCCTGCGATCGGTTCGCAGGGGGGTTTTCTTTTGCGCCGTGGTCGAGGTGTCTGGAGGGCGTCGAGGAGGTGCCGGAGGCCGTCGAGGTGCGGCGTCGGTCTTCTCGCCGAAGTGGCGGGTCGGGTCGATGTCGGCGGTGTGGCCGATGGTGACGATGATCGGGTCGACGATGATCTCGGGGAACCTGGCGCCGTCGAGTAAGTGCCTGGAGGTGCACGACCAGGGCGCCGGAGGTCGTCGAGAAGGTGTACGGCTGTGATGAGGGGTTAGATCCGCCATAGCGTGTTCGACCTTGACGGTCCGGGACAGATCCAAGAAGATGCATGTCCCGGTTTCTTCCCTCTTGTCCTTCAACGGAGCCTCGACCATGGCGACCAAGGTCAAGCTTTCAGCGTCGCTCAAGCCGGCCGTCGGTTACTTGCGGATGTCGTCTGATCAGCAGGACATGTCAATCGACCAGCAACATGACGAGATCGTTCGTTTCGCCGCACGGGAAGGATACGTCATCGTCCGTTGGTACATCGACCGTGGCAAGTCCGGATCGCTGCGGATCCAGGACCGGAAGGAGTTCCTGCGGATGATCCAGGACAGTCACCGCAAGGACTTCGTGGCCGTTCTGTGTTGGGACGTGAAGCGGTTCGGCCGGCTCCATCCCTTGAAGGCGGCGCAATACAAGGACACGTTGCGATCGAACGGCGTGTATCTGCACACGGTGTGCGAGGGAGTCATCAAGTGGGATCAGTTCTCCGAACTGGTCGTCGACGCCGTTCACCAGGCGGCGGCTTACGAGTATTCCAAGGCGCTATCCAAGGACTCGATCCGTGGTCGGCTGCATCTCCTGGAGTCCGGCGAGTGGCCTAACGGGAAGGTCCCGTATGGCTATGACAAGGTGTACGTCGAGCCTGATGGGACTGAGCATCATGTCCCCCGGCTCAAGACGTTCCCGGGCAAGGGCAAGGGATGGCGCCGGTTGCTCGTGACGAATGACCACGAGGCCCGGATTGTGGCCTGGCTCTTCCGTGAGTTCCTCGACAACGATCTTTCGATGCGGGAATTGGCCCGACGTGTCTCGGTTACCCGTCCCGACGGATCCGCCAAGCCGTGGACGAAGGACACCATCAAGGAAATCCTCTTGAGCAAGGCATACGCTGGCTATGCATTCATTGGTGGCGGTCGAGGTAAAGGGGGACTTCGAGCAAAGGAAGTCCACAACAGAGCCGGATACCATGAGAAAGCCGGTTGCATCCCCGCCATCGTCTCGCTTGAGGATTGGCAACGGGCCGTCGACAAGATCAACCGCAACAAGGATGAGAACCGGAAAGTGCGTCCTGCCGAAGCGTCCTACCTGTCCGGCGTCCTGGTCTGTGGGCATTGCGGCTACCGAATGGAGAAGCATGCTCGCACGGATCGGGACGGAACTCGATATGCTTACTTCTCGTGTTCGTCGGCCATCAAGCGTCCGGCCCTGGGTTGCAAACAGTGGCGAGTCCGGGAAGCCGACATCTTGCCGATGGTCATTGAACGTCTGGTCAAGGAAGTCGACCGGACCATCCTGGAGGCGTCCAAGGTTCAGGGGCCGAACGAACCGGGCGATGCGGCCGAGGCGCTGCGGGCTCAATTGGCGGAAGTGGTCAAGCGAGTGACGAACGGGCGCAGGAATGTTCTCGGGGCCGAAGCACATCGCAAGGCCGAATTCGACGCCATCCTAGCCGAGTGGGAACGGGAACAGGCGGAGCTTGAGCGCCAGATCGCAAACCTCACCATCACCGAAGGGGACGTGTCTCGGTTCGCCAAGTGGTGGGAGTCCGTGCGTGGGTCGCTGGTCGAGGTGCTACCGGGCCGGGTCGAGGCCGACGGGGTGACGGCCTCCATCGCCTTGGAGCAAGGCGAGTGGACGGCCACGGTCGAGGCCGACGGGAAGACCTCGAAGCGGAAGGCACGCACGGCCAATCACGCCAGGGTCGAAGCGATGCGGATCTCGCCGGAGAAGCTCCCGCACATCCCAAGTCCGGTACTGGTCGAAGGCGAGAGGTTCCGGGGACTGCTCAAGTCCATCGGCTTCGTGGTCAAGCTGTGGTGGAAGCCGATGACGTGCACCTATCAGAAGGGACCGAAGAAAGGGCAGACCTACCAGTCCGATCGGTTCTACGAATTGGACCATGCAGTCATTGACGCTGGAGGCGAACACGCTGTGGCGGAGCATAACAATAGATACAGCCGTGTTCGCATCCGCGGTACGGGTTGATGCTCGCGTCGAAGCCGACGTCGGGGCTGTCGTTCTCGGCGATGATCGAGCGCGAGCGATCGGGCAGGAACTGGGTCGGCGGCCGCCCGAGCGCGGCGAGGTACTCGTCGTCCCCCTCGACCTGGTCCAGCTCCAGCTCGCGATGTGTCGGCTCGAAGCGATTCCCCGGGTTGTACCCCGCCCCGCGGCCCTTCGGCGCGGGGGCATCGGATCGGCTCATGTCTGGCATCCCCTCCCGGCTCGCGGTCAGGTTCCGCATGGAGACCGCACGCAGCCGTGGGAATACTATACATTCGATCAATTCGCGAGGCCAGTGTATGCGGGCCGGGGATGGTTGGTTGCCGATCCTGACGAGGTGTGTGGCCGGTCATGATTTCATCCGTCCCGGGAGAGGCTTCGTCGGATTCGTAGTTCAGACTGTCAGCCTGACGTTTTGCCCATGTCAGGCTGAGAGCCTGACTTACTTTCGTATCGGCTGAATCGGGGCCTACATGAACCCTCCGCCCATCATCCCGCCGCCCATGCCGCCCATGCCGCCGCGCCGCTCCATTCGCTGGAACCGCTGTTCGACGTCCTTGCGGGCCGAGGGACGCAGGACATCATCGGCCTCGCCGCGGCGGGCCGGCTGAGGAGTGGCCTGCGTCGCGGCCGCGGTGCGGTCCTCGTCCTCCTCGGCGGGCGAGCGATACAGGGCATATCGACTCGCCCCGGAGCGGGCCACGACGGTGATCCGGCCATCCACGGCCTCGGCCACGAAGACGCCGCGGAGGTCGGTCTCGCCCTGGCGGGCCGACGGTCCGCGCGAGCCGAGGATCTTGACCTGCGCGCCGGGCACCCCGCGGCCGGTCGCCGCGTCGCGCACGGCGACGCGGATCCGGCCGCCCTCGATCGACGGCGTGACCTCCAGCTCCAGCGGCGTGAGCACCGCCAGGCCCGAGGCGAACTGGTCATCGCCGCGGAGCATCACCAGGTAGGCACCCTCGCCGTCGACCGGCAGCTCGACCCGCCGCTCGCGGCTCACGAGGTCGACGCCGCCGGGTCCGCGCTCCAGCGTGAGCCGTGACTGGTGCACCGGCCGGATGCCGGCCAGGTCGGCCGAGGGATTGGCCCTCACGTTGCCCAGTCCGCCGAAGAGTCGGAGCAGGTCGACGGGATAGACGCGGACATCCAGCTCGGCGAGATTGCGATGGGTCACGTCGAGGGCCAGCCGACCTTTACCTCCGGCGCGACCCGGGCGGATGACTGTGATCTCGGGGACTCGCAGCACCCGGGCCGTCAACGCCTCGACGGCGTCATCGGCATCGACCACGCGGGCGGCGACTCGTCGGTAGTAGGTCAAAGCCTCGGCCGGCTCGAGCCGGGCCTCGTGGATCCGCCCCAGCAACGCCAGCGCCTGGGTGCGCACGGCGGCGGACTCGCGCGAGTCGCCGGGCGCGGGTGCCCTCCCGTCGGTGCCGACGATCGCCCGGGCCGCGGCGATGGCGCGGTCGAGCTGACCCAGGTGGAAGTAGCCGAGCGCCTCGCTGTAGCGGAAGCGGTCGCGGAGCGGCCCGTTGGGACGGACCCGCGCGAAGCGTTCGGCGATCCGGACCATCCCCGTGCGATCGCCCAGCTCGTAGGCGTCGGCCGCCAGGGACAGGCCGGCCTCGTCGACGAGCGGGCTGCCGGGCGCCGAGGCGAGGAACGTCTCGGTCAGGCGCTTCGACTGGCGGAGCCGATCCTCGCGCGACGGGTTGTCGGGGTTGTTGATCCCCGGATTTGATCCATCCCGGATCGCGGCCGGGGCGGTGCGGGCGATGAGCTGCGCCAGGCCGAGGAAGTCGGCGTCCACGGTCGGACCCCCGGGCGTCTCGCGCCAGAGCTTCAGCAACAGCGCAATGCCTTCCAGGTCGCGGCCGCGCTCGCGCAGCAGCTCGCCGATGCGCGCGTCCTCCAGATAGCTGGCCTCGGCCAGGGCGGTCCAGCCGAGGTAGGCGCGCTCGAACTCGCCGATCTCGGCATACGCCCGGCCGACCGAGAGCAGCGTCTCGAACGCGATGACCAGCTCGGGCGCCTTCTCGCGGACGATCTCGAAGTCGCGGACGATCCGCCGGGCGTCGTGCCGGGCGAGGTCGACGTACAGGAGCATCCGAGCCGTCTCCCTGAGGACGTCATCGCGGAGCGTGTA
This sequence comes from Planctomycetales bacterium, assembly GCA_027452145.1. Taxonomy (GTDB): domain Bacteria; phylum Planctomycetota; class Planctomycetia; order Isosphaerales; family Isosphaeraceae; genus JAKAUH01. Next base: position 12,574 of record DAIDHB010000382.1, on the reverse strand, counting down.
GCCCTCGAACAGCGACTCCAGCGGGCTCGCGGCATCGGCCAGGCGGCCGGCGTCGAAGAGACGCTTGCCCCGGTCATACAGCTCGTCGGGCGTCGGGCGGTAGATGTCGGTCTTCGCCTCGCCCGGTGCGAGCACGGCGAGCTCGCCCGGCGCGCCGAAGTCGCCGCGGCCCGGGTCCTCGGCGGCCTGGATGGCCGTCGGCAGGACGCGGTAACGCCCCGGCACGTCGCCGCGCAGCTCGTAGTGGAACGACACGTGCGCAGGGCCGGCGGGGGCAAACACGGTGAGCAGCCCATCGGAGACGATCCAGTCGACCGCGGTGTCGGAGCCCACCGAGCCGGGGACGACGCTTGTTCCCGCGGGCAGGTACTCGTGGATCACGACGGGCCCGCCGGTCTCGCCGCGGCCGGTTGCGGGCCGGTCAGCCTCGATCTGGACCTCGATGACGGCGCCCCGGCCGACCTGGGTCGCGCGGTTCTCGAACGGCGTGGCGTGGACCACCCGGTCGAACCCGGTTTCGAGGGCCCGGCCATCGAGCTCCGGCGGCGCGGCGAGGTACGCGCGGCGGCGGATCGCGGCGGCCGGTCTGGGCCCGGCGGCGTTCCGGCCGGCCGGCGGGCGAGCGGCGGCGAAGTCGCGGGTCACGCCCGAGAGCGTCACGGCGTAGCCGAACGTGCCGCGACCCTCGATGTCGAACGCCACGCGGTTCTCGGCGCCGGTCTTCAGTAGCTTTCGCGGCACCTCGATCTCGCGGCCCTCGACCGGGCCGTTCACCTCGGTGCGGAAGACCTCGGTGTCGTTGACCGTGATGGCCAGGCGATAGCGGTCCTCGCCGCCGCCATTGTGGTCTTCGCCCGGCGAGGCGGCGAGGGCCTGGATCGCCAGGCCGCGGGCCTCGGCCGGGATCCAGCCGTTGCCGACGCGGTGGGCCAGCAGCCAGGCGCGGGCTCCCGACGCCTCGACCGAGCCGGGCCGCACCCGGGCGAATGCCAACGCGGCCAGCGCGGTCGTCTCGACGGCCGAGCCGGGCAATCCGCGGGCCGGGGCGACGCCGTCGGTCCAGTACCGCAAGGGTGGCCGGCCGGGACCGGTCGGCTCCGTCCGGGCGCGGGCCGCGAGGACATCGAGCACCTCCTCGGCCGCGCCGGCGTGATCCTGCCTTGCCAGGGTCATCGCCAGCAGGGCGAGCGTCCGGTCCGAGAGCACCTGGCGATTTCGCACCAGCGCGTTGACCGTCTCGAACCGCGCCCGGCCTCGCAGGGCCAGGGCGTGCAGTGCCTCGGTGCGAAGGGTGAACTCCCCAGCGTCGAGGCCGGCCAGCGCCTGCTCGAGGTACTTCGCCGCCCTGTCCAGCACCGACGGGTCGGCGCCCTGTCCGAGCGGCTCGGCCGACGTGAGCGCCCAGACAGCTCTCGCCGTGGCGAGCAGGTCGCCCCGGGCGCCGGACTCCACCTCGCCGGGCGCCGCGGCGACCGGGATCCACGGCCAGCTCCCGTCGGTCTTCTGGGCCGAGACCAGCTCGGTGACGTTTCCGGCGACCCGCGAAGCTAGCCGAGTGGCGGCGTCACTGTCGCGATTGGGGGCGTCGCGGAGCGTGGCCAGCGCGGCCGCCGCGCCCAGCAGGTCGGCGGCCCGCTCGACCGTGGTGCCGATCGGCATGCAGCCCAGGTCGGGGCGCTGCGTGAAGCCGACGGCCGAGTCATTGAGCGCCAGCTCGACGAGCATCCGGTCGGCACGAGGCGACAGCGCGATCCGCATCTCGGGGTTCTCGTAGCGGCGGCCGGGCGGCAGGGTTACGAACGCGGTGGCATCGTCGCTCGACCGGCCCGAGGCCGACGCGAACACCGGCAGCCCCCAGGCCCGCACTGGAACATCGACCGCGAGCCGGTCGGCCGACGGCGCGTTGGCGGGCCCGGCAGTGGCAGAGGCCGAGACCGACAGCCGCACGCGATCGGCGCCCGGGACGCGGAAGGCGTCGAGCAGGATCTCGGTGACGCCGCCATCGGCCAGTTCGACGTCTTTCGGGAAGACCTCGGTCCGGCCATCGGCGACGACCTCGAGCGTCACCTTTGCCGGTCCCTTGATCCCGGAATGGTGAATCCGCACGGGCAGCCGCGGCTCGTCCCCCTCGGCGAGGATGGCCGGGGATTTCAGCTCGATATGGAATGGCTTGCGGATCGAGAGGATCGACGTGCCGTCGCCGACCAGCGTCTCGCGACCGGTGACCCCCAGCGCGGCCAGGCGATACTCGGCCAGGGCCGTCGGGGCGCGGAACGTGATGCGGGCGCGGCCGTTCGCATCGGTGACGACCGACGGGTTCCAGTACGCCGTCTCGACGAACGCCGCGCGGTCCTCGGCGGTCTTGCTCGCAGGCGGCTTGCCGGCGGCAGGCTGCATTTGCTGCCTCGCCGGGGCATCGGCCGGCGCGGACGCCGGGGCCTTTTCCTTCGCATCGCGCTCGGAGTAGGTATTCCGAACCGGCATGGCGCGAGTGGGTGAGGAGTCGCCCTGCACTCCGCCCTCCGGGCCAACCGGGATCGGGCCGCGGCCTCCGCCGCCCATGCCGCCCATCATCCCCATGCCGCCCATGCCGCCGATGACCAGGCCGCGCCCGTTCTGATCGCGCTCCAGGGCGAGCTCAGCCTCGCCGAGCGCCTCGTCGGCCGATTCCCGCGAGATGATCCTGACGACGCCGTCCTCGATCCGGTAAGCCAGCCCGAGCTGCTCGAGCATCAGCTTCATGCTGGTGCGGAGCGGCACACCCTCGAGGTCGATCTGGACGGTGGAACTCATGCTTCGCTCGGCCTCCTGGAGGCCGAGCGGATCGACGTAGATCTGAAGCGGCGGGCGATCACCGCGCGTCGTCGCCTGCTTGATGTACCTGAGCACGTCGTCGAGCGACGTTTCGGCCGCGAACCGCATGTCGACCGGCTCATCGAGGATCGCGAGCACGGCGCGGTTGCGGGCCTCCTTCGACGGATCGACGGCCTGGGGGCGCCTGCGGCGCCCGGCCGTCTGATCGAACGGCGGGGCCATACCTTCGACGCGACCCTGCGCGACCGGCGGTGCATCGATCGACGGCCGGGTCGGCCCGCCTGATCCCGGGGGTCGCACCGAGATGGCTCTCGGGGCGTAGCGGAACGTGTTCGTGGCCCGGGTCGCGAAGGCGCCCGTGCGCACCAGGTCGTTGAACGTCCGCCGGATCGGCGGCAGGCTGTCGCCGAAGCGCGCGAGCAGGGCGCGATCGACCATCGCCAGCGACAGCTCGGCGGCGACGGGTCGGCCGAGCTGGTCGAGGGTCGTGACCTCGAGCTCGATCTGGTCACCGGGTCCGACAACCGGCCGCGCCGGGGCGACCGTGATTCGCAGGTCGCGGTCGTAACCCAGGTCGAGCCGCGATTCATCGAGCGTTTCGCCGGCCATGCGAGAGGCGGTGAGCGTGACGCTGGGGAACTCGTCGCCCTGGACGTCCCAGGCGATCGCGTTATCGCCCTCCTTGATCGGCACCAGGCGGTATTTGAGGATCCGGTCGGCCTCCCAGGCGATGAGCGCCGTGCTCGCCCCGCCGCGGACGTGCAGGTTGATGCTGGCGCGCTCGCCCACCTTGAACCGCAGCCGGTCCGAGAGGAGCCGCAGCCGCCGCGGGTCCTTCGAGCCCGAGATCGTCACCGTGCGCTCGGCGATCACCGGGTTGCCGAACCGGTCGGTGCCCGACAGGCGCAGGACATACGAGCCGCCCTCGTCGTCCTCAACCTTGACGTTGACCGAGCCCTCGCCGGTCTTCGGGTCGGTCGCGAGGGTCAGCCGCGCGACCTCGCGCTCGGCGACGCGTGCGATGGCGGGCGCTGGCGGCATCATCCCCCCGTCCTGGTCGACGGAGCTGGGGCGCTCAACGATCTGCTTGACCACCGCGACCGAGAGCGTCTGGCCGATCGGCCGACCGGTGGCGTCGCGAGTGACGGCGCGGAGTGGGAACGCCTCACCGCTGAGGTAGACCGATCGAGCCAGGCCCGGCTCAATCGAGAATCCCAGCGTGGCCAGTGCGGCGACGCCGGTGGCCTCGACCTCGTCCTCGGTCAGCCGGGCGACGATGGGCAGGTTGCCGACATCGGGAAAGTCGGCGGTTGCGAGCGAGAACGGGAACTTGCCGGCGGCGTCGGTGGTGCCGCGGAGGGTCCGGCCGTCGGGCAAAGTCACGGTGATCGGGCGGCTGGCCATCGGCGTGCCGTCGGGGTAGCGGGCCAGCGCGTGGCCCTCGACCGTCTCGCCGCGGAAATAGACGGTGCGCGGCAGCTCGACGGACAGCTCGGCCTTCGCCAGCCGGTAGGCCTGGACCTCGAACGAGCCGCCGAAGTCGCTGCCGCCAGGACGGAACACGCGGACCCGGTACGTTCCGACGGGCGCCGCGGCGTCGAGCGGCACCTCGGCATGGAACGTGCCGAAGGGGGAGAGCGCGACGGCCTGGCCGACGATCCGGCGGCCGCGACTGTCGAGCACCTCAAGGCGGTAGGTCACTCCCGCGCCGGGGTCGAATCGCCCGTCCTTCACGTCGCGGAGGATGCCGCGGATCCGGGCACGCTGGCCGGGCCGGTACGCGGGGCGATCGGTGTAAATCAGGGCCCGCGGCGAGAGCCCCTGGGCGACGGAGTCGGACAGCGTCAACTCGGTCGCCGCGACGTGCGGGCCGTCCAGGACGAGGTACTCGAGCCGCGCCATCTGGGGCATGGGATTGGGCCAGTTGGCCAGCAGCACGCCATCCGGCCCGGTGCGTCCGGTGAGCACGATCTCGCCCGAGCCGGCAGCGAGCACCGTTGCGCCCGCGCGGCCCTTGCCGGTCGCGCTGTCCTGCGCGAGGACCAGCACCTGGTCGCGCGACGCCTTGACGATCGCCTGCACATCGGTCACGAGAACGAGGGTCACCGCGTGGATCGTCGCGTCGTCGCCGACCTTGACGACCCAGGCGCCCGGCGCGTTGATCGGCTTCAGCGGCACCGTGCGCTCGACCGGCACATATTTCGCCGCGCCGGGGATCGTCTCGGTCCAGGCGTGCTCGGGCGCGACGAGGTCGATGGCGAGCGACTCGACACTGTCGAGTCGGTGCTTCTTGCGGAAGTAGTCCTCGGCGTCGAGGCGATACGCGGCGAAGCTCAGCGAGTTGATGTTGCGGGTGGTGATCTTGAGCGCGGGGACCTCGCCCGAGCGATAGGTCCGCGGGGTGACGACCGCGAGTGTCCGCGACTCGAGCACGGCGATCCGCTCGCGGGCTCTGGCCATCCAGGGGTCGGCCTTCACGCGGCGCAGGTGCTCGATGGCCCGCGCGGGGTCGGCCCTGCGCTCCTCGTAGACGCGGGCGATCTCCCAGTGCGGCCGGGCGGTGTTCGCGTCATCGGGGAACCGGGCGATCAGGGCCTCCCACGCGGCGATCGCGCGGTCGACGTGGCCCTCGGCCAGCAGGCTGCGGCCGTTGCGGAACAGCGCCAGCGGGACGCGAGGATCCAGCGGGTTGCGGGCGACGAACGCCTCGCGTGCCGCGCGGGCCTGCTCGTGCCGGCCGCGGCGATCGTGTTCGTCGGCGATCGCCAGCTCGACGTCGAGGATCGCGCGCTGGGCGTTCGCGAGCTGCGGGCCGCCGGGGAAGCGCTCGGTATAGCGCCGGTAGGCGGCAAGCGCCTCCTCCAGCTTTCCCTGCGCCTGGAGGATCGCGGCGGCCTGAAACGTGGCGGGCGGGGTCAGCTCGGCCAGGCGGCGGCGGGCCTGCGGGGTCTCGGCGCGATAGCCCTGGCCGTCGAGGAACGCGCGAAAGGCGTCGAGCGCGGGCTGGCTCTGGCCGCCCCGTTCGAGGGCGTCGGCGACCTGGTAGGCGGCCTCGACGGCCAGCTCGTGCGACGGCTCGGCGGCGAGGAACCGCCGCAGCGCGGCCACCGCCAGCCCGGCGCGAAGCCTGGCAACATCGGCGCCGACGCGCATCTCGTCGAGGTACGACCGGCCGATCTGATACAGGCAACGGGCGCGGAGATCGCGCGCGGCGGGATCGGTCCTCGCCGGCGCCTCGAGCTGCCGGGCCAGGTCGGTCCAGCGATTGCGCGCGGCGGTGTGCTGGCCGCTCTGGTGCTGGACCTCGGCCAGCTCGTAGCTGACCTGCGCGCGGTCGGAGGCGTGAGGATGCTGGTTCAGGTAGGCTTCCAGGTCGCTGGCGGCCTGCTGGAGGTTCCCGCCCGCGCGGCTGGCGCGGGCCATGGCCAGCAGCAGCCGGCCGCGGGTCGCGTCGCCGCGCGCGATCCCGTGGGCCAACTGGAACAACTGGTAGGCACTTCCGGGATCGGCCGGGACGAGCGGGTCGCCGGGCTCGAGTAACCGGCGGGCGAAACCCTCGACGAGCGCGGCGAGTCGGTCCTTGCGCGCGGGGCTCAGCAGGGCCTCGACCTCGGCGCGTGCCAGGCGCTCGGCACCGGCCGGATTCTTGCGCGCCAGCTCGACCGCGGCCAGCTCACCGCGGAGCTTGCCCGTCCAGACCGAGCCGGGCGCGGCGGCCATCGTCTCGCGGAGCGCAATCGCCGCCGCATCGAGCTTACCTGCGCGCCGCAGGGCGATCCCGCGAATCCAGCCGAGGAACGCCCGGTCGTCGGCCGATCGGGCCCCGTCGCGGGCCAGCGGTTCGAGGGCCGTCGCCGCCGCGTCGAACCGAGACTCCTCCAGGTCGGCCAGGACCGCCGCGGGCAGCTCGGGCGCGATCGGTGCGACCGCCTCGGCCGCACGGACCGCGCTGGCGTCCTGGGCGTGCGCGGTTGCTGCTGCCGCAACCATCAGCATCGCCAGAATCACTGCGATCGGGACGATCGATTGGCTGGGCGTAACCGGCCGCCAGCGATCACCACGATCAGGATGAGAGGGCTCGGCGATCGTTCGGGGCGCGCAGCACGAGCGGGTGCGGGTTCGGTGTCGCACGGTCGGTCTCCCCGGGCTGGTAGGTCGATCGGTCCGGCCGGCAGTGCTGCAATCGCATGCACGCACCGGCCGGGTGGTCGCGTCGGTCTGGTGGATACTCCCACCGTTAGACGTGCGAACGGGCGGTTCCATTCTGTTCGGCGCCGGATCCGAGTCCGAAATGGCTCGGAATGGAGAAAGGCCCGTCGAGGCTGGATTGACACCAGGCGTGCACGCATCAGGGTGCTGGTGGAGTTAGTTTTGCCTGGCGAATGTCGGTCTGGGATGGATGGGAAGAATATGAGGACGAGATTGGGTTCGTTCGCGCGTTTTTCCACGCCGGGAGCGCGGCCGATTGGGTTCGTTCTGCGTTTTGCAGCGCCCAGGGCTCGGTCGATTGGGTTCGTTCGCGCGATTTCGGCTTCAACAACCGGGCCAATTGGGTTGCTCTGAAAATTCGAGGGCCACGCACAGTAGCACGCGCGCAGCGTATTGCTTTCATCGGTATGGGTGTCGCATCGCGACATGAGGCTCGTTCTGCGTTTTGCAGCGCCCAGGGCTCGTCCGATTGGGTTCGTTCGCGCGCTTTCACCGGGGTCCGGCAACCTGGAGCACCCAAGGGGAGGCAGGCGAGATGTGAGGACAGCATGAAGATTGGCTTCGTTGCGAAGACTTTTCTGTACGCGTCGAGAAACAAGTGGTGCAAGCATTCGTGGTTGACGTTTTCGATTCCCACCCATTCGTCCACCGACTGAGGACTCCTGCGGGTGATCAGGAGAGTCCGAGCAATCCGGATTGGGCATCTCAACAGCACGCATGCAAGCTTCTCTTCCAGGTTGCCGGTTGGTAAGCGAGTTCCTCTCTCCAGGTAATCAGCAAACACGGCGTGGTTTTTGCGCAAATCCTGGCTTATGTGGAGGGTTTCGAGGGAAAGCCGTTCGAGGTGAGGATGATGTGGGCAAGGTCGCACGGGATGATGTGCTTCCGATTTCGAACGGGTGTGGATAGTCTGGCAGCGGGGCGGTCCAGGTTCGCGGGCCGATCGCGGGAGCCTGGCACATCGCGGGTCCGATGTCGGACCGGGCCGATCGGGTCGTCCCCCAGGAGGGGTTTCGATGAGGATCGCGTTTACCTGCCCGGCGTGCGGGGCGACCGGTTCGGTGGATGGCTCGGCGGCCGGGAAGGCCGGGCGGTGCAAACACTGCGGCGGGCGGTTCACGATCCCCGAGGCAGAACAGGCTGCGGAGTACGACGTGCAGGAGGTGATGCCGACGCCGCGGCAGGAGGCAGCGGGCGGCTATGCCATGGTCGAGTCGGTGGGGGAATCGGCGTTTACGCCGGCGGCCGGCGTCGAGACGGCCGGGGCGGTGCCGGTGCCGGTTTCGGTGCGGACGGGGAAGAGTCGGTCGGGCTCGGGCGGCAGGAAGCGCCGGCAACAGGCGATCGCGCGGGCGAAGTGGCTGGGTGGCGGCGCGGGCGCGCTGGCGGTCATCCTGGCCGGGATCGCGCTGTTCGCTCCCCACGGGGTGATCGTGGTTGCCTGGGTCCTGATGGGCCTGGGCTGCGCGATGATCCTAGTGGGCTACGCTGTGGGGGCGTATGGGGCGTTCAGCGAGGATTTCCTTTATGGGTTCCTCTACGTCGTCATCCCGTGCTACGCGGCCTATTACATGGTGACGCGGTGGGACGACCTGTGGATCTGGTTCGCCTGCATGACCGCCGGCGTCGGGCTGGCGTCGCTGGGGGTCGAGATGACCCGATGGGCCGGGGTGGTGACGTAAGGGGCGGGTGTTCGACTGGTCGTCGACGAAAGGCCTACGCCCGCCGCGACGGAGAGACCGACCATGCCATCGCCGTTTCCGGGGATGAACCCCTACCTGGAGCAGGAGGATGTCTGGCACGACCTCCGAAGGCGCTTCCTGCCCGCCGCGGCCGAGATGATCGGGGCCCAGGTCCAGCCCGATTACATCGTCAAAATCGATGAGCATATTTACGTACACGAGATGCCGGAGGGGGCGAGACGCCTTCTGGGTCGGGCCGATCTTGGCGTGACGACTCGCGAGCCTGCCATGTCGGGGCCTTCCGCGGCCGTGGGCGTGATCGAGGCCCCGGCGCACGTCTGGCTGCCCGCGGTCGATATTGAAAGCGAGTCGTTCATCGAGATCCGCGACCGTCGCTCGCGGGAGCTTGTCGGCGTGGTCGAGCTGTTGAGCCCGGCGAACAAGCGGCCGGGGCCCGATCGCGCGCAGTACCTGGCGAAGCGGGGGAAGATCCTCAAGGGACAGGCCCACCTGGTCGAGATCGATCTGCTTCGGGCGGGTGAGCCGATGCCGTCGCAGGATCGGCCGGCGTGCGCCTACTAGGTCGCCGTGAGCCGGAACGACGAACGTCCGCGGGTAGGGTTCTGGCCGATCGGATTGCGCGACCCGCTGCCGGTGATCCCGATCCCCTTGCGTCCGCCCCATCCGGATGCCCGGCTCAATTTGCAAGCCCTGCTCCACCGGATCCACGACGCGGCCGGCTATGGGTATTACATCTACGAAGGTACTCCGTCTCCCGCGCTGACGGCCGAGGACGCCGAATGGGCCTGCGTTTTGATCGGCCGTTGAGGTAGGACGTGAGACGGGCGGGAGATGTCTTGGAGTCTGTCCCGAGAGGCCTGATCGGGAGGGCGAGCCGGGACAGGGGGGAAGCCCCGCACCATCCCGGCTCGGCAGGAGCCTCGCCCTCCCACTTCAGAGATGGAGCGCATTGCCGTTGCGTGGCGCATGGGCGAGAGACGGAGGTCGGAGTCTGTCCCGGGAGCCCACGAAGTGGGCGCCAGGACGTAGCCGGGGGGCGTCAGCCCCCCGGAGCCCCAGACGAACCCTCATCTCCCCGCCATCGTGTCACCCTCCCGGCCGCGACCCCGCCGTGCGGGGTCGCGGCCGGGAGGGTCCGTCGAGAGGATTGGGTGTGTGGCGTGGCGGTCCGAGTCCGGGGGGCTGCCGCCCCCCGGCTACGTCCGATCGCCCCCTGACGGGGGCTCGGAGCCCTGCCGGCACCGACTCCTGGCCAGCCCGGTCCCTCCGTGCGCCCCCTATCTGCAATGATCTCCAGGCACTTATGGGCCGCTGGCGGCCGGCAGCGACTTGCCCGGGACGGGAGGCGTCTTGCCCGGGACGGGCGGTGTCCTGGTCTGTCGCGCGAGGTACGCCCGCCAGCCGTTCACGACGGCCTCGCGCTGGGGATCGAGCCTGGGGTTGTCTCCGCCGCCCCCCGGGCCGTCATCCACCACGATCGTGCCGACATCCTCGCCCGTGACGCTGTTGAGGATCAGGTTCAGGGCGTCGACCACCCTGGCGACGCCGAGATGCCTCACCCCCTCGAAGGCATCCGGGGCGCGGTTCTCGAATTCGATGACGCCGACCGGCATGGGACGGCGGTCGTCGATCCGGCGGATCATCGACGGCACGGCCGGTGGGCCGAGCATCTCCAGGGCCGTGACGGCGGCCTGGACCTGGTCGCGATCGCGGAGCGCAAGTCGGTCGATCAGCCGGGCCACCTTGCCGTCGATGGGCACGTTCGGCCCCATGTCGGCCAGGAGCCGCGCGGCGGCCTTCTTCTGTACGATATCCGCGACGGGATCGGGGGGCACGGACGGTGGCGGCTGGGCGCCGGCGTTTGAGGCCAGCAGCAGCAGGAGGCCAAGGGCGGCAAACCCACCGGCCCGGCCGGCGAACGTCAGGTGCCGTCGACGCGGGAAGATCTGTCGCTGAGGCATCACCGGACTCCGGCAGGTTTGAGGAGCACAGATCACGACAACTTGCCTCCCTGCCCGGCCGATCGCGTTGCTTCGAATCCCGAGGTGCGGAATCGACTCATGCGGTCGTCATTCATTGTATCACGGCAACGGATGGTGGCAATCAAGCCTGGGGCATCGGTCGATGCGATTCTCGCCATCAATCCGCGGTCGCGCCGCGTGCCGGCGCGCCGGAACCGGACCTTCAGGGTCAAGGCTCGATCGGGTAGAATGCCGGGACCAGTCGGAGAGCGGCGAGTCCCTTCGAATCCCGGCCGCCCGAGATCCCAGACCCATCGCGAGAGGGAGCGACCCTGCCTTGGCCCCCGAGACCCTGTCGACGACCGATCGGAATGACGACACGCGAGAGCCGGCGGGCGAGGACCCGTTCGAGGGATTGCCGCGGCTCTCGCGTCCGCAGGTCCGGCTCGAGCGGTGGCTGGCGGGCTGGACCCGCGACGGGCGGCTACCGGCCTTTCTGGAATGGCTCGAGGCGGGATGCGGCGGCGCGGTCGTGGTGGACCGGCCGGAGGTCTTCGAGCGGGCATCGGGGCTGAACCGGCCGGGGATGATTGCGCATTTAACCGTCCCGCGGCTGGGGACCAGGCTGGCCGTCGGGATCGAGAACGCCCTGGCGCACGCCGTGGTCGACCGGCTGCTCGGCTTCGACCGGGCATTTGCCGAGACGCGCGACCAGTTGACCCCGGTCGAGTGGGGCATCTGGACGTTCTTGATCCTCCGCGTGCTGGACGGGATGGACGCGCGCTCGGCGGCCGAGGGCCCGGCCCAGGCCGACGAGGGCTCGATCCGGCCGGGCGAGCTGCGGCTGGACCGCGCGGGGCCGGACCCGTTCAACCCCGAGGGTTTGGGCGCGATTGTGACCGTGCGCTGGGGGGTTCGCGTCGGCGAGATCGGCGGCTCGGTGCGGCTCTGGATGCCCGAGGCGCTGGCGCGCCAGGGGCGCCGTCCGCCCGCGGTCGGGTCGTGGCTGGCGGCGGGACGGGCGGGCGAGTCTCCGGTCGACCGGCGCGAGCTGGGCTCCGTCTGGCGGGCCGAGGCCGGGACCGTGACGCTGGCGCAGGGACTGAAGCGATTGCGGGCGGGGGCGATCGTGCCTTTTGAACGAACGGTGCTCTCGGGCACGCCGGGCAGCCCCGAGGGACCAGTCGACCTGGTGCTGGACCTGGCCGGCTCGGAGGGCCGATTCCGCATCCCGGCGCGGCCGGTGGGTAGCTCAGGCGGGAGGCTCCTCCGCGTGGAGGACTCACCTCGGCGCGAGCCGGCCCCGCGCCAACCGATCGAGGCCGGTCTGAAGGGAGGTCCGAAGATGAGTCCAGGTGACGCGATCACCGAACCCGGCGGGCCGGGATCGGGTCCCGACGCCGCCCCGCTCGATGTGCCCGTGACGCTCGCGGTCGAGCTCGGCCGCGTGAACCTCACGGTCGGCCGCCTGGCCGAGCTGCGGCCCGGCGAGGTGATCGAGCTGGCGCGCCAGGCGCGCGCCCCGGTCGAGCTGACGTCGAACGGCCGCGTCGTCGCCCGCGGCGAGCTGATCCTGATCGACACCGAGCTGGGCGTGCGGGTGACGAGTGTGTTTCTGTAGTATCGCCTTCTTCGCCTCTCTGAAGCCGCGTGAGAAATCCGAGGTCGCGGTATGTCACGCAGAGACGCTGAGATCAATCGAAGCGTTTCACGCGGATACCCGGCGCGGCCGAGCCGCCAACAACTTATCAATCAGGAATCATGAACCACAGAGACACAGCGCGGCCTTCGGCCGCAGTGGTCAGTGGTCAGTGGTCAGTTGAAGATCGGGACGTTAGGTGACAGCTTGCTGATCGGGACCCTGGCCCAGCTTGACAATCTTGCACG
>DAIDHB010000381.1 GCA_027452145.1 Planctomycetales bacterium | reverse complement strand
GGTCGCTGAAGGCGGTGTAGTTCGCGATCACGTCGACATGGAGCCGGAACCGGACCTGCTCGGGGGTCAGTCCCAGGGCCCTGGCGACCTCGGCGCCGGATTGGCCCTCGATGGTGCGGAGGTAGAAGACCTGGTAGCTGAGCTCCGGCCCCCTCGCGGCGAGCTTGGCCAGGATGCGCTCGAGGTGTGACCTCGTCGCGAGGCGGTCCAGAACTTCGGGTGGGCTCGGGCCGTCGTCGACGAGGTCGCGCGCCCGGTCGTCCAGCCCGGCGGGCGAGAGGCGTTGTCTCCTCATCGCGTCGATCGCCCGGTTCCGCGCGACCGTGAGCAGCCAGGCAGTCAGCTCGGCCGCCCGCAGCCCGCCGGGCAGCGAATCGGGGCGAGTGAGCAGCTTGCTCCAGACCTCCTGCATGCAGTCCTCGCGGTCGACCTCGGACAGCCCAAGCCGCCGGAGGTGGGCCCGCATCCGGGGGATCGAGGATCGGTAGAACTGATCCCAGACCTCGGCGAGCGCGGAAGGCGGATCGCCCCCGCGCGAGCGATACACGAGATACTCCCGAAGTCGCTCGCATAGGTCGTCGTCTCCGGCGTCCCCGCCGTTGGGGGCTTCCCCGGGCGACTCGGGACCGCGGCGGGGACGAGGGGGTTTTCGGCGTTTGGTCATCAACTCGCGCGACTCCCTCTCTCCAGCAGGAGCTGATGTTCGATCGGGCGACGGCGCTCACGATCAGCGAGCCGACCGTCGATCCGCCGGGTCATAGGCCCGGCCGGATGATCAAGAACATGGGCCCATGCCGGTTTCATTCACCGGCAGGATGAGTCCGTCAGCAGCGACGCAGTGACTTCCGACTCGACGAGTGTGGCGACCACCCCGGGAGGAGCGGACAGACCCGGCCTCCGCGAGGGGCCCGGCTCTTGCGGCCGAATGGCCCGCTTGCCGGGAGCGTCTCCCTCCGGTGGCACGGCAGCATGCCATGGCCTCCAGGGACTTGTGGTCGCTTGCACAGGTTGCTTCATCCCAAGAATAGCACAGCGATGCGTCGATTGCATCGCGATACCGCGCAGTTGTCAATGCATTTTTGTGTCAGCGTAACATTGGCCCGCCTGGCGGCCTCTCCGCGATGCGCGGCGCAATCCGCCATGCAACTTGATGCGCGATTCACGAGAACCCGGCGCCTCGTTGACGGGAATCAACACAGCATCGACCTGGATCGACGTCGTGATGTCTCTGCGAAACATCGCGAACGAGAAGCGGCGCGGGGTGCGGCCTGCGGTGGTCCGGGCGCTGGATTTATTACCCCGGCAGGTAAGATCCTCAAGTAGGTCGGGCATTCTTGCCCGACGCTCAGGCCCCGTCGGGCAAGACTGCCCGACGGACTTTCCTGCCGGCGTAATAAGTGACCGAGGCAACCCGTCGCGGCGAATCCATCATCGCCTCGTCGGCGCGCCCGGCGGGGGCTCGGCCGGGTCAGATCCTGCCGAATTGCTTCTCCAGGTCGGCGCGGGTGAAGACCAGGGCGGTGGGCCGGCCGTGGGGGCAGTGGTGGGAATCGGAGACGAGGTGCCGGCGCTCGAGCAGAGCGTCGATCTCGGGCGGCGTTAGCGGCTGGCCGGCCTTGATGGCGGCCTTGCAGGCGACCATGTGGAGCAGCTCGGCGAGCAGGCCGTCGCGGGTCGGCGGCAAGGGCTGGGTGCGCAGGTGCTCGGCCAGGTCGCGGACCAGCCGGCCGGGCTCGACGCCGGGGAGCATCGCGGGCAGGCTGCGGACCAGCACGGTGTCGCCGCCGAATGCCTCGACCTCCAGGCCCAGCCGCGCCAGGGTCTCGGCCTGCTCGAGCACGGCCGCGGCCTCGGAGGCGGGCAGGTCCACCGGCTCGGGGACGAGCAGCCGCTGCGACTCGACCTGGCCATTGGCCACGCGCGATCGCAGCTCCTCATAGAGGATTCGCTCGTGCAGCGCGTGCTGGTCGATCACGACCATGCCGTCGCCGGTCTCGGCGATCAGGTAGCTGTCGTGCACCTGGATCGCCCTGAGCCGCTGGCCGGCGGCCGGGAGCACGGCCATCGCGTCCGGCTGGAGGGCGGGCGAGGCGGCGTCGCTCGGGCGTCGCGACGGGTCGAGCCCGGGAACCTCGGCGGTGGGACGCGGCCCGGATCCGACGCCCGGCGCGAATGGGGCCGAAACGAGGGCCGCGCTCGCCGGCTCCGAAGGGGCGAACTCGTCGAAGCGGTCGCCGGGCCCCGAGGCGAACCCCATCGGCAGCGACTGCGCCCAGGCCGGCGCGGGCCGATCGGGCTCGATCCCGGGAGCCTGAGGCGCTGCCGGCCGGTTCGGCTCGAACCATGAGGCGACCGTCTGCCGGTCCGACGGCCCGCCGGTCAGGTCGAGCCGGTCGAGGCTGCCGCCGGCGCCGGGGGCGTGGGCGTGCGCGTGGCCATAATCCCGGTTGAGGCCGAAACTCCCCGAACTCGGCGCTGCCGCGGCCGCGGCGGCGCCGGGATCGGTCGAGGACGGCGGCGGGGCTTCCTGCGCGGCCTGGAGTCGCGAGTGCAGGTCGCTCTTGAGGAACGTCTGACGCAGCGTGGCGAGCAGGTGGCTGTAGATCCGGTGCGAGTCGCGGAACCGCACCTCGACCTTCGTCGGATGCACGTTGACGTCCACCTCGTCGGGAGGGATGTCCAGGTGCAGGAAGGCCACGGGCATCCGGCCGACCATCAGCAGCCCCCGATAGGCCTCGTTGAGGGCGTGGCTGAGCGACCTGTCCCGGACATACCGGCCCCCGAGGAACAGGAACTGCCCCTTGGCCGTGGAGCGGCTCTGCGACGGGTGCGCGACGTAGCCCCACAGGTGCATCTCGTCCAGCCGGCCCTCGACCCAGAGCAGCGACTCGGCCAGCTCGCGGCCGAAGAACACGGCGATCCGCTCACGAGTGCCCGCGACCGGGGGCAGGTCGTGCACGACCTTGCCGCCCGAGCGGTACGTCATGTGGATCTCGGGGTTCGCCAGCGCGATCCGCGAGAACATCTCGACGACGTGCCCGGCCTCGGTCATGTCCGACTTGAGGAAGGTCCGCCGCACGGGCGTGTTGAAGAACAGGTTACGGACCTCCATCACCGTGCCGACCGGCCCGCCGCACGACCGGATCGGGCCGAACGTGCCCCCCTCGATGCAGAGCTCCGAGCCCTCGTCGGCGTCGGCCTGGCGGGTCTGGCAGCGGACCTTGGCGATCTCGGCGATCGCCGCCAGGGCCTCGCCGCGGAAGCCCAGCGTGCGGATCCGGTGCAGGTCCTCGGCCTCAGTGAGCTTGCTGGTCGCGTGCGGCTGGAAGGCCAGCAGCAGATCCTCGGGCGCCATGCCGACGCCGTTGTCGGCCACGCGCACCAGGTCCTTACCGCCGCGCTCGACGGCCAGGTCGATGCGGGTCGCCCCGGCGTCGATCGCGTTCTCGAGCAGCTCCTTGACCACGCTGGCCGGCCGCTCGACCACCTCGCCCGCGGCGATCTGGTTCACGACCGACGGCGGCAATTGCCGGATCTTCCCCATCGCTTCCATCTCCCATTCCGGTGAACGTCTCCATTATACAATGTGATCTTTCGTTCAGAAAAGAGGGCCGGGACCTGGGCGGCCGGCCCTGGTGTCGGTCGGCTCGCTATCGCGGTCGTCGGCGCGGCGGTCGACTCATTTCGGCGGGCAGGTACCGACATTCTCGCGCGGGAGGGCGCCATGGCCGATCAGCCGGAACAGCTTCCAGATCGACGACGGCGACGCTGGCGGATCGGCGTGCGTTTTCTGATTGTCGCGGTGTTGATCGTCGGCGGTGGGGCGGGATGGTGGCTCCGGAGCGTTCGCCTTCAGCGCGAGGCGGTCTCGGCGATTGTGGGTGCGGGGGGGATATGTCCGATATGACTGGGAATTCGGACCCGGAGAAATGCCTGATGAGGATCCTCATCCCTGGCCCGACTGGTTGGTCGATCGGGTCGGTATCGACGCACTCTCGGCCGTGACGGTGGTGCAACTGGGATACCATGAATCGCCGCGACTCCTGGGAGCGACCCGGCACCTCGGCCGGCTCCGGTGCCTTTTCCTTTCCGGTATGCATCTTGCCGACGACGACCTGGTCTCCGTCGCCGGATTGCGCGGTCTCCTGAAGCTCGATCTGTCATCGACCGGCATCGGTGACGGTGGGCTTGCGCACCTGGCGGGGCTGACTCACCTCCGGGAACTGAACCTGGAGGCAACGCCGGTCACTGACTCCGGGATGGTGCACCTCCGGGGCCTCCACGTGCTTGAGCGGCTGAACCTGAACGAAACGGCCGTCGGCGACGAGGGGCTGGCCCAGCTCATTGGCCTCGGCCGACTCGAGGCACTCGATCTCCGGAGCACCCGAGTCACCGATGACGGGCTGATGCATCTCAAGGGCCTGCGGAACCTGGATAGCCTCGACCTGAGCGGGACGAAGATCGGCGATGCGGGGCTGGCGCATCTCGTGGGACTTATCCGACTGGATTGCCTGGATCTGGCGGAGACCCGGATTAGCGATGCAGGTATTGCCGAACTCGCGAAGCTGCCCAGCCTCGGACTCCTCAACCTCGATGGGACGGAGGTCACCGACGCCGGGCTCGAACATGTCAAGGGGATGAAGAGTCTCCAGTCTCTCTACATCAGATCTCCGAGGATCTCCGATGTCGCCCTGAAGGATCTTCAGACGGCGTTACCCAACCTCAAGATCAATTTTATCAGCTTCATGACCGCGGTGCCGCAAGGCCCCGCGCCAGGAGTCGCCGCACGCAGTGGAACCTCGTCCGCGTCGGTTGGTCCGGCCGCTCGACTCGCGGGCTCGCCGGGCCTCGCTCATCCCACCTGGTATTCCTTGAGCTTGCGGTAGAGCGTCCGCTCGCCGATGCCCAGGAGGCGCGAGGCCTCCTCGCGGTTGCCCGAGGTGAGCTTCAGGGTCTCGAGGATGTAATAGCGCTCGATGTCCTCGAGCGACTTGCCGACCAGGCCGTCGACGCCCGAGGGGCCGTCGGCCTTGCCGGTGGCGGCGGCGTGCTGGAGGTCCTCGGTCAGGTCGTCGGAGTCGAGGGTGCCGTCGCCGTCCATCACGACCATGCTCTCGAGGACGTTCCGCAGCTCGCGGACGTTGCCCGGCCACGAGTAGCCGAGCAGGACCTTGCGGACGGCCGGCGTCATGCCTCGGACCACCTTGCCGTGCGCCGCCGAGAATTCCTTGAGGAAATAATCGATCAACAGGGGGATGTCGTCGCGGCGCTCGCGGAGCGGCGGGAGCTTGACGCTGACCACCTTCAGCCGGTGGAACAGGTCCTGGCGGAACTTCCCCTCGGAGATCGCGTCGGCCAGGTCGCGGTGGGTCGCCGAGATCAGCCGGACGTTCACCTTCACCGGGTCGTTCGTGCCGACGCGGACGATCTCACCCGTCTCGAGCACGCGCAGGAGCTTCACCTGGATCGTCATCGGCATGTCGCCGATCTCGTCGAGGAAGAGCGTGCCGCCGTTGGCGTACTGGAACCGCCCGATCCGGTCGCGGTCGGCGCCGGTGAAGGCCCCCTTCACGTGGCCGAACAGCTCGCTCTCGAGCACGTTCTCTCCCAGCTCGGCGCAGTTGAGCGGGACGAACGGCTTGTTCTTGCGGGGGCTGTTCACGTGCAGGGCCTTGGCGACGAGCTCCTTGCCCGTGCCGCTCTCGCCGGTGATCAGCACCGAGGCCGAGGTCGGCGCGATCTGCCGCAGCCGGGCGACGACCGAGTGCATCGCCGGCGAGCTGCCGATGACCCCCTCGAAACCGAACTTCTCGTTGAGCTGGCGCTGGAGCTCCATGTTCGAGCGCTGGAGCCGCTGCGATTGCGAGGCCTTATCGGCCACGGTGCGCAGCTCGTTGATGTCCAGCGGCTTCATGAGGTAATTCGACGCGCCGGCCTGCATCGCGGTGACGGCGGCCTTGACCGTGCTGTGGCCGGTGAGGATCACCACCTCGGCGTCGGGCAGCTCGCGCTTGGCCTTGGCCAGCACCTCCATCCCGCCGACCCCCTCCATGATGAGGTCGGTGATGACGATGTCGAAGACCTGCTCCTCGATCAGCCGGAGCGCCTCGGCGCCACTGGTCGCGACGATGCATTCGTACCCCACGCGGCCGAGGCTCTCGGCCACCGCCACGGCGTGGGGCTCCTCGTCATCGACTACCAGGACGCGGATCTGCTGGTCCATATCATTGGGTCCGTTGTCCGTTGTCCGTTGTCCGTTTATCGCTCTTCGTGCCTTCGTCGCGTCAACCGATGATCTCGCTTCGTCGAGGCCTGTCCTGCTACGCGCGGAGGGCCCGTCCGCTGCCGATTCGGGCACCGCGGGCGACATCCGCATACGAACAACGGAAAACGGACAAAAAAGACGAAGGACTACCTACCAGGCAACCGGATGCGGAACCGCGAGCCCTTGCCGGGCTCGCTCTGGACGTCGATGGATCCGCCGTGTGCCTCGACGATCTTGCGGGTTGTGGGCAGGCCCAGGCCGCTGCCCGCGGGGCGGGTGGAGAAGAACGCGTCGAAGATCCGCGAGCGGACGGCGTCGGTCATGCCGACGCCGGTATCCGTGACGTCCAGGACGGCCGAGCCGCCGTCGCGATGCGTCGTGAGGATCAGCTCGCCGCCGGACGGCATGGCGTGCTCGGCGTTGAGCACGAGGTTCAACAGCGCCTGCTTGAACAGGTCGGGCTCGAGGCCGACGGTGGGCAGGTCGCCGGCGAGCTGGGTGCGGATCACGATTCCCTGGGTCGCGGCGTGCGGCTCGTAGAAGTCGCACAGCTCCTCGACGATCGCGTTGAGGTCGGCGGGGTGAAGGTCGAGGTCCTGGATGCGGGCGAAGCGGAGGAAGTTCTCGAGGATGCCGTGCAGCCGCTGGACCTCGTGCGCGAGGCGCTCGATGCGCTGGAGGGCACGACGGTCGCGCGGGGTCTCGGCGTCCTGAAAATCCTCGGCCAGGAGCTGGAGGTTCAACTGGAGGGTCGACAGCGGGTTGCGGATCTCGTGTGCCAGGCCCCCGGCGAGCTGCGCGATCTCGGCATAGCGGGCGCGGAGGGTCTGCTCGACATCGGACGAGCTCGATGGCGGCGGCGAGGCAGGAGCAGGAGCGGGCGGGAGCGGGGGCGAGGTCGAGGCCGGGGCGGACGTCGACGCGGCCGCATCGCCGGCGTGCGATTCCGCCGGGTCGTCGACCGTCGCGTCCGGGAGCGCACTCGACAGCAGGTTCGCCATGGGGAGAGATCTCGCCGATACGAGGGCGGTCCGCCGCGCGGGTTGGGGACGGACGGGCGGCCTGGGATGACGTGACGCGGTGCGGTGGGATACCGTGCCGTGCCGTGCCGGGACCGGGTCGAGTCGGTTTGGTTTGGTCTGGTTTGGTCCGGGTGGAACCGCGGTCGGATCGGCCCCGCGCCGGCCGATGCGCATCGGCCGGGCGGGACGGAAACTGAGGGCTCAGGGCCGCGACGGTCCGCGGGGCGGTCCGCCGCGATCGCCGCCGCGGTCGCCGTAGCCGCCGCGGTCGCCTTGCGGGGGCCGGCGGGGCGGTCCGCCAGGGCCGCCGCCGCGGGGCTCGCCGCCGCTGCGAGGCTCGCCCCCGCCCGGCGGACGGGTGCGGCTGGCCAGCTCGTCGGGCAGGCCGCGCTCGGCCAGGGCCGCCTTGCGCGAGAGCTTGACCCGGTCCTGGTCGTCGACGGCGATCGCCTTGACCAGCATCTGGTCGCCGATCCGGCAGACGTCCGAGACGCTCGAAACATAGCCGTCGGACATCTCGCTGATGTGCACCAGCCCGTCCTTGCCGGGCAGGATCTCGACGAAGGCGCCGAAGTCCTTGATCGAGGTGACCCGGCCCTCGTAGATCCGGCCGATCTGCACCCCCTCGGTCATCGCCACGATCTTGTCGCGGGCCGCCTCGGCGCCGGCGGCCTCCTGGCTGGAGAGCGTCACGACGCCCGAGTCGTCGATGTCGATCTTGGCCCCCGTCTCGTCCTGGAGGCGCCGGATCGTCTTGCCGCCGGGGCCGATGACCAGGCCGATCTTCTCGGGGTTGATCTGGATCTGGATCAGCCGGGGCGCGTTGGCCGAGATCTCTTCGCGAGGCCGCTTGATGGCGCGGAGCATCGCCCGGAGGATCTCCAGCCGCGCCTCGCGCGCCTGGTCGAGCGTCTCGCGGACGATCTGCTCGGTGATCCCGTGGTTCTTCAGGTCGAGCTGGATGCCGGTGACCCCGCGCTGGGTGCCGGCGACCTTGAAGTCCATGTCGCCGAAGTGGTCCTCGTCGCCGATGATGTCGGTCAACAGGACGTGCCGGCCGGATTCCTCGTCCTGCACCAGGCCGATCGAGATTCCGCCGACCGGGTCGCTGATCGGCACGCCGGCGTCCATCAGGCTGAGCGTCGCGCCGCAGACCGAGGCCATCGAGCTCGAGCCGTTGGACTCGAGGATGTCGGAGACGACCCGGATCGTGTAGGGGAAGTGCGCGGTGCCGGGCAGGATCGGGGCGACCGATCGCTCGGCCAGGGCCCCGTGGCCGATCTCGCGGCGGCCGGGCCCGCGGATCGGGCGGACCTCGCCGACGGCGAAGTGCGGCATGTTGTAGTCGAGCATGAACTTCTTGCTGTACTCGTCCATGATGCCGTCGACCCGCTGCTCGTCCGCGGTGGTGCCGAGCACGGTGGTCACCAGCGCCTGGGTCTCGCCGCGCTGGAACAGGGCCGAGCCGTGGGCGCGGGGCAGGAGGCCGACCTCGCATCGGATCGAGCGCAGGTCCCTGGGCCCGCGGCCGTCCGGGCGCTTGCCATCAAGGATCAGCTCGCGGACGACGCGCTCCTCGACCGCCGAGAAGGCGGCCTTGATCCGAGCCGGGGTGACGGGCGTGTCGGCAGGCACGGGACTGGGCGCGGCCTCGGCGCCGTGGCCGGCGTCGGGCGTACCCTCGGAGCCCGGCGGCGGCGACTCGGCGGCCGGGCCGGTCCCGGGCGCCGCGGCTCCGTCGGCCGGCATCAGCTCCTTCGTGACCGTCTCCAGGAGGGCCCTGGTCGCGGCGTTCCGCTCGGCCTTCATCATGATCTGCTTGGCCTGGCGGAGCTGCTCGCCGTAGCGGGCGTAGATCGTCTGCCGCAGCGGGTCGGGCGTGGCGGCGGGCGTCTCACGCGCCGGCAGGCCGACGGCCGCGGCCAGCTCCTTCTGAAGCGCGATGATCTCCTGGTTGAGCCGGTGCGCCTCGAGGATGGCCTCGGCCATCTCGTTCTCGGGAAGCTCCTCGCCGAAGCCCTCGATCATCACGATGGCCTTGTCGGTGCTGGCCACGACCAGGTCGAGGTCGCTGGTCTCGAGCTCCTCGGCGGTGGGGAACGCGATGAACTGGCCGTCGATCCGACCGATCCGCACGGCGCCGATCGGGCCGAGGAACGGCACGCCCGAGAGCATCAGGGCGGCCGAGGCGCCGACCATCGAGGGCACGTCCGGATCGTTCATCCGGTCGGCCGAGATCGGCCCGGCCTGGATCTGCACCTCGTCGCGGTAGGTCTCGGGGAACAGCGGGCGGATCGGCCGGTCAATCAGCCGAGAGGTGAGGATCTCCTTGGTCGTCGGCCGCCCCTCGCGCTTGATGAATCCGCCGGGGAACTTGCCGGCGGCATAGGTTTTCTCGCGGTAATCGACCTGGAGCGGGAAGAAGTCGAGCCCCTCCCGTCCGGGGGCGGCCACGACGGCGACCAGGGTCATGGTATCGCCGATCCGGACCACCACGGCGCCGCTGGCCTGCTTGGCGAGCAGTCCGGTCTCGATGGTGAGGGTCTTGCCCCCGATGGTCCGCTCGACCTGCGTACGTTGTGTCAAGTTGCTGGACATGGATGGAATGTACCTGTGAGGTCGGTGCACCGCGCAGCGGGCACCCGCCCTGACCGGGCGTGTGTGAGTAGTATGAGAATGGGGAAGGCCGCGGGCCTCGGGTCCGATCGGGACGGGAGGCGGCCTCCGAGTTGGTATTCGTTCGGGTGATCACCGGCCGTCGACGGGCACCGGTACGGGCATCGCGTCGACAATTCCGGCGACCGCGGACCGAGGGGCCCGACCCGCCGTCCGGCATGCGGCGGGAGGCCCGCGCGGCCTGGTCTGATCAGATCTCGTCCAGTCTGGCCGCCTTCTTCGGGGTCATCTTGTCTACCCCTGCCGGGATCTCGCAGACTCCCGGGCATCGGCGGGCCTCGACGTCGCGCGGCCACGCGCCGGCCCGGGCCCCGGCAAGCAAGGCGGGGCCGGAATTCGGGTTATCCGGGCGGCCCGGACTCCGCGCGGGCCGAGGTCGACGGCCGGAGACCCGGCCGGGCCGTCACGTTACTTGCGGATGCCCAGCCGGTTGATCACTTCAAGGTACTTCTTCCGGTCGTGCAGCCGGAGGTATTTCAGCAAGCTCGACCGCTTCGAAACCATCATCAGCAAGCCGCGGCGGCTGGCATGGTCCTTGGCGTGCGTCTTGAAGTGCTCGGTCAGGTCGTTGATCCGAGCCGTCAGCAAGGCGACTTGCACTTCGGGCGACCCGGTGTCCTGATCACCTCGACCAAAGCTCCCGATGAGCTCCGACTTTTTCTCCTTCGTAATCGCCATCTCGCGCCCCACTGCCACGGCCCGCGGCTCGGGCCGAATCCCTGAAATATCGCATCCACTTTAAGTCGACAAGCATAGGCAAAGGACCCGCCGAATGCAATCCCCTTACGCGGGCCGTCATGGTCCGATCCACAAGCCCGGCCCGCCCGGAACGCCGCCCGAAATCACCCCCCCCCGGATTCCAGGTCGGGCACGAGGCCGCGGGTTCTCGGGATCTTATTCTGTCGGCATGACCCGGGGCAGCGATCGACCCGAACGGGCCGGGCTCGAGCCGGGTGGTGTTCGGCGCGAAGGGTCGAGAGATCGCTCACATGCAGGTACACGGGGCTCCGGCTCACCCGATCGACGGTCGGGCCTGCCCGCCCCACCCCGCCCCGCCGACCGACCGACAGGTCTTGCCCCGGGCCGATCGCCGCCGGCCGGGTGGGTGGTCCCGCCGCAAGCCCCGCCCCGCGGAGTCCGGCACCGCTCCGCCCCCAGGGAATCGTCCGCCGGCAGAAGTGGCAGGAATTCGGGCCCGAGTGGCAGGATTCCCGCCCCGGATCGGCGGCCGGCGGCCGGTTTTTGGCACCTGGTGGCCGGTTTTCGGGACCTGGTGGCACCTGGTGGCCGGTTTTCGGGACCTCGAGCGCCGGGGAGCGTCGGGGTGTGCGGGCGGTGGCGATTGTGTGGACGCCTCGGGTGTGTCGGTACGAACGTCAGTGCCGGGGGCTTCGAGGTGGTCTTTTCGTCGAGCCCCGGCGGGTTCCGGTAGCGGCGGGCGGTCGTGCGGTCGGCGGACGAGGGTGGATCCGCCGCGGGCACCCGGGGACAGCCGGGTCCGCCGGTCGTCCCCGGCCGGCCGCCGACCGGCCGACTCGCGGCAGGGGGTTGGCGCGACGCTCGCCGGCCGGGGCGCCGCACGGGCACGAGGCGGCGTAACAGCCCCGGGCCGTCCGATCCGCGAACTCGGGGCGACGCGGGCCCCGGCCGGGCGGCCCGGCGGGACGGGCCGTGCTGAGGGGGCTCGGCATGGCTCAGCCTCCATTCGCGTCGGCCGTCGACGGCGACACGGGCAAGTCGTCCGCCGGCTCGTCCGGCCCGGTCATCGCCGGCCGGGGGTCGGCGACGGCCGCCGAGGAGCCCTCGTGCAGCCGCCGCTCGATCTTGGCCATCCGCCACTCCAGCGCGGCGAAGCCCGAGACGGCCATCAGTTCCGACAGGACCGCGCGGGCGGCCTGGAGTCGGACCGACTCGCTGCCGGCCTCGCGGGCCAGCCGGGCGATCTCCTCGGCCGCGTCGCTGGCCTGCCGGCTCAGCCGGTTGACCGCCCGATCCAGGCTCTCCCGGCGGATGGCCTCGACCTGTTCGGCGACCTCGGGCGAGCGGGCCCACCGGTACGCGGTGCGCTCGGGGATGCCGTTCGTTTCGGCCCATCTGGCGACGGCGGTGCCTTCGGCCATCGCGAGGGCGAGGTTGGCCTTGCGATTCTGGTTGTTGATCCTGGACATCGGAGGTGGGTTCGTCGCACCTATCGCGGTTCTCGAACCGGTGCAGAGGTCGGCCGGCTAACCCGTTTGGGCTTTTGGAATTGGGTCAAGACGCTCTGCCAAATCCATCCCGGGGGGTGCGAGTCCGATCGATCCGGGCACTCGCGATGATGCGACATGTTCGCCGCGGGCGAATCCAGAGAATGCACCTGCGGCACTACCAGCCGCGATGGCCCGTCGCTACGTGTTTGGCCTGGGCAGGGGCCGGGCTGGCCGGTGGGCGCCGGGCTCCGACTGGCGGGCCGGATGCCTGCGCGGGTCGCCTATTTTGTATCCTCCTATCTACAGGATGTATCAGGTTTGCAAAAATGCGCGGCCCCCCCTCGCCAAAAAACGCCAAATCCGCCGTAATCTCTTGCCGTCCAGGGCTTAAGATTTTTCCGATTTTCTTGAAAGTTTTCGCCAGTCGGTAAAGTTGCGGTGATCGATAAAAACGGCACATATGACTCAAAGTCCCAATCCTAACGTGGCGCGGCCGCAACTCTCGGCTTCGCCGTTGGATCTGGCGCGGAGACGCGGAGGGGACCCGATTTCGCGCAGAGGCCCGGCGCGGTCGAGCCGCCAACAAACCGTCAATCAAGGATAATGAACCCCAGCGCGGCCGAGCCGCCAACAACCTATCCATCAGGAATCATGAACCACAGAGACACCGAGACACAGAGACCGGAAGAGAAGACCGTTGGGGACGGGGCATGGGAGATCGGCCGAGGTGAGCCGGTCTCGAGTCCTCTTCTCCTCTCCTCTCTTCGCTTCTCGGTCCGATCTCTGTGTCTCGGTGTCTCTGGGGTTTCTCTGTGTCTCGGTGTCTCTGGGGTTTCCTCCTCCGGGGGCTGACCAACGGGAGGAGGCGGAGCCGGGATGGACCGAGGGCAGGGCCCAAAGACGGGCACTCTTCCCTTCGCCTTGTGATGTGTTGGTTGCCAGGTTGCGTGCGACATGCTGGCTGCTTCTGACGGGTCACGAGATGTGCCTGTCCTTTTTGCATCATGTTTTTGCATCTCTTTTTGCATCTTTTTGCACGTCTTGTCGTGGAACAGGATGAATCGTTTGACCCACAGAACGCAAGCGTCCACGGTGCGAATGCTGTAATGCAATCGCCGAGTGGGCTCGCGGACCTGATCGAGGAGCCTGGGCATGGTCCGTGATCCTCCGCCGGAATTCCGCGTATTTCCGCCCGGGCCATTGCCGAATGGCTGAAATCCGGGCATGATTGAGAGCTGGCCGGGATTATACGGAAAAACGGGCGTGTTTCAATACGCTTGTTCAGTGATCGACTTCTTGTTAGGCCGTCGGAGGACCTGTGATGGGCGCGCATCCCTACTGGTACGTCGTCAAGTACCGGCCCAACATCAATGAGGCCCTCCGAGAGCTGAGGGAACGAGAGTTCCGGGCCGGTCGATACAACCCGGTCATCCCGTTCCTCGACTTTCCGATCGGCCCGCACTCGCCGGCGCCGGGCGCCCGGCACGCAACGATGGCCGAAGCCCTCGAAGATGCCGAGGCGAATGGCACCCGTTCCATCATCGATCTCGAGCACATCTCCGACGAGCCCGACTACGGTACGGCGTCGTCGTTGGGAGACGAAGTGCTCCAAGAGCTCTTCGGTACCACGCGGCCAACCCGAGCGATGGTGGAATCGAGCGACGACCTCTGGTCTTACGCGAAGCGGGGTCGTCGGGTCTTGAGACGCGGCCATGGCATATATATTATCCTCTACAAGGACGGTCTGCCTGACGAGATCTACTTCGCCGGCTACTCCTACGATTAGAGCCAGGCGGGGCCTACCGAAGCGATGCAGCGGACCCGCTGCGCGGCCGCCGATCTGGGTCGTTAGACGTTCATCCGGAGGGAGGCATGCTGCGTGAGGAGGACCTCCGGCTCGACGTGGGCCGCGCGTCACACGGCGGTGACTTCCTCCGCCCCACGCCTATGCCCACCGGAGTCTCGCGGTCCCATCCCGGCCCGTTGCGGGGCTCGATCAGCACGCACTTGTTCAGACCTGGCTCGGCGAGATCGAAGCCGAACTGAGGTCGAAGGAGCAGTCCCAGCACATCGTGCTCGCTTATCGCACCAAGACCACTCGACGGAGACGACGCGGTGGCTAACCTGCGGTCGCGGCCCCCGCTGCGCGGGGCCGCTGAACCTTATCGTCAGGCCCAGGGAAGCCGCGGCACCGGATACGCCAGCACCTCAGTATCGACGGTGGCGATCGTCAGCCCGTGTTGGAGCGACTGCGCGATGAGTAGGCGGTCGACCGGGTCCCGATGCAGGGCGGGCAGGCCGGCGAGATGGGTCATCGCGCCCTCGTCGATCGGTAGGCTGACGATGCCATGAGCATCCCGTTGCTGTGGCAGGTAGTCGGCCGGCGGGGCGGGCAGCGGGAGTTTACCCAGTCCATGCTTGATGACCGCCTCCCATATCGAGGCGACGCTCAAGTAGACCTCGTTCGTCGGCTCCCGGATGGCCGCCAGGAAGGGAGCAGGCAGCTTTGAATCGGCGCTGATATACCAGAGAAAGACGTGAGTGTCGATCAGCAGTCTCATCGACCTTCGAAATCCCGGAGGAGGTCATCGGGCAGAGGGGCGTCGAAGTCGCTCGGGACGGTAAACGACCCGGCGGCGAGGCCGAACGGCCGCGGCCCGCGGACCGGCGGGCCCAGCGGGCGGAGTTCGGCCACCGGCCGGCCCTGGCGGGAGATAACGAGATGCTCCCCGGCCGCGACGCGGTCGAGGAGGCCGGCGGGGTCTCGCTGCAGGTCTTGCAGGCTGATGGTATCCATGACCACGATGATATCACCTCGATGCGAATGCGGGGAGGCCGATTCGGCGCCCCCTGACCTTTGGGGTGGCCAGCCTAACGAGGCGATCCAGCGGACCCGCCTGGCGGCAGGCCGCTGATCTTGGTCGTTAGCAGCTGGAGGAATCGGCATGGATGATCTTGTCGAGCTGACTACCGAGCGCCTGCGGACGACGCCGCCCACGTGCGTTCGCGGGTTCCGCTTGACTCCGACAGAGCTTCCGGTCACCTATGACGACGACTGCAAGTCTGTCTGGCGCCTCGCATGCGATTGCGGCGAAGAGCGCGGACGGGTCCTGGGCTACCCCCTCCACGACTACAATCCCACGTACGACGGCCCGGAATGCTACCTCAGCCCGCTCGGCTTCGAGTGCTCCTGTTGCGGGAAGGTGACCGAGATCATCGACACTGACATCCACGGGTATCACAGCGAGGTCGCCAAGATCGAGGGCGGCATCGGCTCCGTCAAGTCCCGCGGCGAGGGACCGAGACGACCTTTCTCTTGCTTGGCATGCGGGGCGCAGCTCTTTGTAGTCACGGTCAGCTTCGTCTACTGGCCTGCGGCGTTTGATTTGCTTGAGGAGCCGGAATTGCCGATCCTCGAATTCTTCAATGAATTTCTTAGCTACGGTCGATGTGTCGCGTGCGGTGAGGTATCGGCGTTAACCAATTTCGGCAAGTTGTGAAGTGCTAACGAAGCGATTCAGCGGACCCGCTCTGCGGGCCGCTGATCTTTGGCGTTAGGTCCGCCGTCCCCGTGGTCGCGGGCTTGCGGTCGCTTGACACCGCCGGTAGGCTGCGGCGGCAGCCGAGCTTGCTCGCAGCGGAGGCCGCAGCCTACCGGCGGCTTCGCCGCGTGCGGGGGTGGGGGACGGCGGCCTAACACCCGTCACGCCGCCGGGTACAGCGGCGTAACTCCGGCGGAATTGAAGCGGAATGAGTACATTCCGCTTAATTCCTCGTTAGACCGCTGAGGACGGGCCCGTGGGCGAGCGGCGCATCATCAACCGCAACTACGTCTGTCGCCTCTGCGGCAAGATGCGCCGCGCCCCGGCCTATTACGTCCCGGGAGCTCCGGCGGCTCCTCAGTGTTGCGAGTCGGCGATGCGGACGCTGTCCTACGAGGCGACGGTGGTCGCCAACCGGATGAGCGGGGCGGAGCGGATCGCGTGGCTCCGATCGGGCGGTCGGGTCGTCAAGGCCGGCGGGCGTCGCCGTTGGAAGCGGGCTGGCCGGTCGGCCCGCTAACATTGCGATGCAACGGACCCGCCTGTCGGCGGGCCGCTGATCTGGGTCGTTAGACGGCTCTTAGACCCTGGGTTGATCGATCATGAGGAAGGTTCTCACGACGACGAATCTGGCGATGGCCCTCTGCCTCGTGGGTTGCACCCTGCTGTTGACGCCGTGGGGTAGCGCGGTCGTCTGGACCGTCGATCCGACCCCGCAGGCGGACGGCTCTTATAAAGTGAAGTCCTGGCCGCCCGCGGCCGAATCCTACCCCGGCTATCGGTTCTGGCATGCCTCGGCCTGCGCCGCAGGATTCCTGGCGCTGTTCCTGATCCTGCTGGCGACCGCCCCCCTGCATCCCGCCCCGCGCTGGCGCGCGGCGGCCATCCTGCTCGTCGGCGGTGCCACCTCGATCCTCGTCATCTTCGGGCTCAATAGCGAGCCCGACGTCTTCCGGAGTGACATGAGGGCGGGTCGCGTCGTCCAGGCGAGCCGGGGCGCCGGTCCCTTTGTGGCGTTGGGGCTCGCCGCCGGCCTCATGGTCCTGGCAGCCCTGGAGATTCGGTCGGACATCGTGCGGGCATCGCGACGGCCGACATCAGCTCAGGATCTCCCGGCGAGCGGCGACACCGTCTAACGGGGCGATGCAGCGGACCCGCCTGCCGGCGGGCCGCTGATCTGGGTCGTTAGACGGCGGGGGGCTCGGTGTTCAGCGTTAGCCTCGGTGAGTACGAAGCGGATTGCCAGGGCGACAGTTTGCCCGACCTGATGCTGGCGACCTACCGGGGGCGTGCCGCACTCGCCGAGCATTTCGAGCGACCCGAGGTCGAGGACGGCTCTCGTTGCTTTATTGCGCTCCGTCGGCGCGGGGCCGCCTGGCCGTATCTGGTCGTGACCCAGCGGTATTCGCCGGCAGGTTACGGCTTCGCACCGGGGCTGCTTCTTGTCCCCGAGGCGCATCGGCTGTTCATCGGAGCGGGCTGTCGTCTGCTTGCCTACGACCTGTCTCGACCAGCCCGGCTCTGGGAGGATATCGCCGATACTGGCTTCTGGTTCTGGAGTCGGTATGATGAGGTCGTGCTCATGGCGGCCGAGCTGGAGTTGGCGGCATGGGACATCCAGGGCCGCAAGCTGTGGTCGCGGTTCGTCGAGCCGCCTTGGGAGTATCGTATCGAGGGGCGAGTGGTCGTGCTCGACGTGATGGGCACGGTCTCCCGGCTCGATCTGTGGGGAGGTCAGCCCGTCTAACGAGGCGTTTGGCGTCGCGAGTCCTTATGTCCTCCGAAGCACAAGAGTGTTACGAACTGCCAGAGGGTTGGTTCTGGCCCGACGCTGACGAGGCGCGTGGTCTGCACGAAGAGCTACAGCGGGAGTTGCCGCCAGGGCACACGCTCTACGGTCTGTCGGTCAGCACGTTTGCTACACGCCGCGGCATTGATGACGTTCTCTTTCGTCATCGGGACGATCCAGGCCGCTTCACTGTCATTCATCTGTCATGGCTCGGCCGCACCGAGATCAATGCACAGCATCCAACGGTCGAGTTTGACGGCTCGTTCTCGGGCTTTCTCGCAGAGGAAAATCGCATCAATGCGTTTCTCGAAGACCAGGGGAGGAGGCGTGACGCCTAACCCCTCATTGCAGCGGACCGGCTACGCCGGCCGCTGAATTCCGGCGTTAGGCCGCGGAGGAGTGGCACAGATGGTCCTTCGTCCCGAACTGATGCCGCCGGCGCTCGATCAAGCGAAGGTGGACCGGCTGGCGAGACTCGCCGACCGCATCGACGGGGCGCCTCCCGGAGGGTGGGAGGACGAACTGGCCGAGTTCAATCGCCTGGCCGCCACCGACCTGGCGTTCGAGGACTTCCAGGGCATTTACGGCGCCGAGGACCACGAAGACTATGTCCGCCGGATTCTCTACTCTCGCGCGATCAAGCCGACTCCTGGTGCTATGCGGGAGGAACTGGCCGAGGTGGTCCGTCGAAGCATGCCCCAGAATGGCCATGCCGACTACCAGGCGTACATGGCGGTCTTCGACGTCAACGTGCCGCTCCCGAGGGCTTCGAATTTGATCTTCTACCCGCCCGACTACGATCCCGCGACCAACACATGGGATAGGGGTCGGCCGATCAGCGAGTACGATCCGACGCCGGAACAGATCGTCGAGTGGGCCCTATCATCCGAACGAAGTGGCAACCCTGCCTAACGAGGCGATCCAGCGGACCCCGCTGCGCCGGGCCGCTAATCTTGGTCGTTAGGCAGCGCATACCGAGGCTGGCGTGATCCCCGAATTCCATCGGCTTTACGACGATTTGCCGCTCATCGAGGAGATTGTGTCCGCGCTCGAATCCCCCAACCCTGAAGACGACCGCCCCGTCAAGTTCGCAATCGTCGGCTACTCCTATCTGTCACCGGGCGCTTCAAAACCAGCCACTCGTGGGCGCTTCAAAACCAGCCACCATTCTCACGGGTTTCAGACACGTTGGTTGATCGTAGCTGACTCGGCCGACTGTTCATAGCCACAGGCGATTTACGGCCTACTTTG
>DAIDHB010000380.1 GCA_027452145.1 Planctomycetales bacterium | reverse complement strand
CCCCACCATCGTTTCACCCTCCCGGCCGCGACCCCGCGTGGCGGGGTCGCGGCCGGGAGGGTCCGTCGAGAGGATTCGGTGTGTGGCGCTGCGGTCCGACCCGGGGGGCTGACGCCCCCCGGCTACGTCCTGGCGCCCACTTCGTGGGCTTTCGGGACAAACGCTTGAAGAGATGATCCATTTGTTGTAGGAGGCGACTCCGTCCGCCGATCCCGCCCGATCGATCCCCGCCGGGCGGGTCGGGGGACGGAGCCCCCTCCTACCGAAGACCCGGTCCGTTTCGGATCGGAGCGGCCCGCCTTGGCCTCTCCGTAAATCACTACCTGCGCTCTCGCCAAAGCCCTGAACTTGAGCGAATCCGACGGGTGTTTCCGGGCCGGGTGCGGGTCGGGCAGGTTGTCAGGAAACCGGCGCGAGAAGCCGATCTCGGAAGGGTAACAAATGGCGGGCGTGCGGCGGGTCGGGAGCGGAGCCCCTGGATCCCCGCGCGAGGATGACGGCCTCTGAGCGACGGAGTCTTCCATGAGCAGGATGCTGGTCCGCCGGGCCATGACGGCCGGGGTTGTCCTGGCGATTGTAGGGGTTGTGGCGGTTGTGTCGATACCGTCGAATGCGGCGGGGATCGGGATTCGGCGGACCGACCCCGCGCAGGTGGTGCCGATCGATCAGCTTTCGCCCGAGTTGCGCGACTCGGTGGTCGAGGTGATCCGCGACCATACCTTCCACCGGCAGGGCGAGCCCGAGACGTTCCCCTGCCCGCCGGACCTGTACCTCAGCCTGCTGAACGAGCCGGCGATGACCGTGGCCCTGTGGAAGGACCTGAGCGATACCCCCGTGCGCCTCCAGAAGGTCACGGCGAGCCGCTACGAGGGAGACGACGGCTCGGGCTCGAAGGCGATCTGGGAGTTCGCGCTCCGCTCGCCCCGGCAGCACGTGCTGCTGGCGCACTTCAACTACGTCAGCCCGCACGGCAACGCCCGGGTCGAGGCCCGGATCGTGGTGGTGGTGAACTCGGCCTTTTACCACGACCGCAACAAGGTCCCCTTCGTCCAGCATAATGTCGATATCTACGTCAAGGTGGATTCGAAGGGGTGGAAGACCGTCGCTCGTACGGTCCGGCCGGTGGTGGAGCGGATCCTCGAGGAGCAGGTGAAGGAGGCCGGGTACTTTGTCTCGCTGATGAGCAAGCTGGTGCTGTCGTTCCCGAAATGGGCGACCGACGTGGTGGGCCGCGACCCGGGGATCGACGCGGCGACCCGGCAGCAATTTGCGACGATCGTGGCGCAGCACCGCCGCCCGGGCGCGTCCGCCGGCCGGCCGATCGTGCGCAAGGACCCGAGCAACATCACGGCCGAGACGCGGCGGCGGTGATGGCCGTCGCCGTCGGCGTGGGCTCGCCGATGATCGTGATGAGCACGCCCAGGATCGTCTCGATCTCCGAGATGTAATACCGATCCGAGTCGACGACGAGCTCCCGGCCCTGGAGCCGGAGGAATTGCCAGGTCTCGCCCGTCGTGACGCAGCCGTAGAGCCGGCCCGGCGCCCTTTCGTGCGACTGATTGTACATCGCCGCGGCGATCATCTGGGCCGCGCACTGGCCCAGGCTCTCCTCGATGTCGTTCTTCTTCGCCTCGACCACGATGAGCAACGGCGCGCGGAGGGCGGGCGTCGGCGGGTTCTTCGCGACGATGAAGTCGCATTCACCCTTTAGCCCGCGCTCGGGGTCGACGTCCAGGCGAATCCCCGAGTACACGCAGCATTCCGAGCGGAGCATCTCCTGGCACGTCAGGAGCACAGGCGCGACGATGAACTCGCTTCGCGACTTCTCGCTGTAAAACGCGATCGACCGCCCCTTCTGGAGGGCGTCCCGCAACCAGGGACTCGGCTCGACCGGCTCGACCGCGTCGAACAGCGGTGCCTGGACGACCGAGATGTCGAAATGCGACATCAGGACTCGAGGGTGAATTCTCCGTATCCCATGGGCTGACATCGTTTGGTTCGGGCCGACGAACGGTTCGATCCGGGTGCTGATGACAGGGAGAATCTCGCGTCGCATCGGCCGGAACGCGGCCGCCTCACGCGAACCGTCCCGCGGCCTCGGGCTCCTCGCTGCCCGGGTCGTCGAAGCCCGGCAGGCGCTGCGGGCGATGCGGGCCGGTGTTGTGGGGCTGGCCCTGATTCGGGCCTTGCCGCGGTTCGACTGAGAACCGGATGCCCAGGCGTCGGGCCAGGTTCTTGACCATGTCGAGGATCTCGTAAAACACCGGCGTCACCAGCAGGGCCAGGACGAGCGACAGCATCTGGCCGCCGATGATGACCTTGGCCATGCTGGCCCGGGCGCCCGCGCCCGGCCCCTGCCCCATCGCGATCGGCACCATGGCCGCCACGAGCATCACGGTCGTCATCAGGATCGGCCGGAGCCTCGTGTGGTTGGCCTCGAGGATCGCCTCGCGGCGCGAGAGTCCGCCGGTCCGGAGCTGGTTCGTCGCGTCGACCTGGAGGATGCCGTTCTTCTTGACGATGCCGACCAGCATGAACAGGCCGAACATCGCATACAGGTCCATCGGCGTGTGGAACAGCACCAGGGACAGCATGCCGAACGGCACCGTGACCGGCAGCGCCATCAGGATCGCGATCGGCTGGAGCCAGCTCTCGAACTGCGCGGCGAGGATCAGGTACATGAAGGTGATCGACAGGCCGAACGCGATCAGGAAGTAATACCCGGTCTCGCCCAGCGTCTTGGCCTGGCCGGTGAACGAGTAGGAATACTGGGGCGGGAGCTGCATCGCCGCGAGGATTCGCTCGGCCCGGTTCACGGCGTCGCCCAGCGCGATGCCCTCGGGGTTGCCGACGACGGTGACGATCCGCTCGCGGCCGAGGCGCTCGATCTCGGTCGGGCCGCGGTCCTCGACCAGGCGGGCGAGATTGCTCAGGCGGACGAGCCCGGCCGTGGGGGACGGGAAGACGACCTTGTCAAGCTCGTGGGTAGTGTTGCGGTCGCCGGCGCGGGCGCGGAGCCAGACGTCATAGCGCTGGTCGCCGTCGCGGAATTTCGACACCGGCATGCCGCCCACGATAATGCGCAGGGTGTCGGCGATCGTGCCGACCGGCACGCCCTGGTCGCTGGCGGCCTCGCGGTCGACCAGCACCTGGATCTCGGGCTTGCGCAGCGAGAGCGTGGTATCCAGGTCCACCAGTCCGGGCTCGCGCTTCAGCTCGGCGATCAGGCGGTCGGCGTAGCCCGAAAGCCGGTCGAGGTCGGGGCCGGAGAGGCTCACCTGGAACGTCTGCGGACGACGGCCGCCCTGGAAGGGCGAGACGTCGTTGACGCTGGCCCGCAGGTCGGGGTAGTCCTCCAGGAAGGCGCGAGCCTCCTGCTGGATGGCGAACTGGGTGAACTTCGGGCCGGCCAGGTAGCCGCGGATGTGGCCGGGGATGTCCCACCAGCCGCGGACCTGGCGCGACGGCTCGCGCTCCTCCAGGTCGGTGATCCGCACGTAGATCGTTGCGCGGGTGACGTCTCCCTCGCCCTTGACGACGCGGCCTCCCTCGGTCTGGCCGATCGTGGTGAAGACGTGCGTCGTGCCGGAGAGCTTCCAGATCCGCGCCTCCAGCTCGGACATGAGCTGGCTCGTCCGCTCGAGGCTGTAGCCCTCGGGCGTCATCACCGAGACCTCGTACTCGCTCTGGTCGTCGCGCGGGATCAGCGAGACCCCCATGATCCGCCCGATCGGGACGGTCGCGAAGATCACGCCGAGCGTCAGCAGGACCACAAGCACCTTGTGCCGCATGGCCGTCCGCAGGACCAGTCCATAGCTGCCGTCGATCAGCCGGTAGATCAGCCCCGACTTCGACGCGGCCCGCGACTCGCCGCGGCCCGAGGCTCCGTGCGGCTCGAGCTTGAGGAACCGGCTGCACAGCATCGGGGTGAGGGTGAACGAGACGAACAGGCTCATCATCACGGCGAAGGCGACGGTCAGCCCGAAGCTGGAGAAGAACCGGCCGACGATCCCGCCCATGAACGCGATCGGGACGAAGATGACCACGAGCGACAGGCTGGTCGCCAGCACGGCCAGGGCGATCTCCTTCGTCCCCAGCCGCGCCGCGGACATTCCGTCCATGCCGTCCTCTTCCATGTGGCGGAAGATATTCTCATGGACGACCACCGCGTCGTCGATCACGATGCCGATCGCCAGGATCAATCCGAGCATCGTGATGTTGTTGAGCGTGAAGCCCATGTACTTCATGAACAAGAACGTCGGCACGATCGAGGTCGGGATGGCCAGGGTGGCGATCAGGGTCGTGCGCCAGTCGCGGATGAACAGCAGGATCGTCGCCGAGACGAGCGCGGCGGCCAGAAGGAGGTGGAACTTCACCTCCTCGATCGACTTCTTGATGAACCGCGACTGGTCGCGGATGACCTCGGTGGCGATATCCGGCGGAAGGCCGGCGCGGACCTGCTCGAGCTTCGCCTTGACGTCGTCGACGACCTTGACCGTGTTGACTCCCGACTGCTTCTGGATCACCAGGCTGACGGCGTTGATGCCGTCGAGCCGGGCCTGGGTGCGGGGCTCCTCGAACGAGTCCTCGGCCTGGCCGACGTCGCGGATGCGGATCGGGTAGCCGTTGCGATTGGCGACGATCAGGTCGTTGAACTGCCGTTCGGTCTGGAGGCGTCCCAGCGTGCGGAGCACCAGCTCGCGCGGGCCCTGGTCCATCCGGCCGCCGGGGACCTCGAGGTTCTGGCGGACCAGCGCCTGGCGGACCTCCTCGACCGAGAGGTTGTAGCCGGCCATCCGGTCGACGTCGAGCACCACGTTCATGGCGCGGCTCCGGCCGCCGACCAGGCTGATCGAGCCGACGCCGCTGACCGTCTCGAGCCGCTCCTTGATCTGCCGGCGCGCCAGCTCGGTCACCTCGCGCAGGTCGCGCCGGCCCGAGACCGCGACGGTCATCACCGGGATCGACCCGGTGTCGAACTTGTCCACGATGGGCGGGTCGGTGCCGTCGGGCAGGTCGGCGAGGATCGTGTTGATCTTGTCGCGGACCTCCTCCATGCCCACGTCGCCGTTCTTCGAGAGGAGGAACTGCACCGTCACGATCGAGACGCCCTCGGTCGTCACCGAGCGCAGCTCGTCGACACCCGAGACCGTGTTGACGATGTCCTCGATCGGCTTGGTGACGGTGGCCTCCATCTCCTCGACGCTGGCGCCCTGGAGCACGGTCGTGACCGTGCACACGGGGAAATCGACGTCCGGGAACAGGTCGACGCCGAGCTCGCCGTAAGAGACGAGACCCAGCACGACCGGGATGGCCACGAGCACCCAGGTAAACACCGGGCGCTTGATGCAGATGTCGGATAGGGTCATCGATTTGATCTCGGGTTTAGGTGCTGCGGGCAGTGGCGTCGTGAGTGGCGAGTGGTCAGTGGTCAGTGGCGAGCCGAGGAGAGGCATTCCTTCTCTACCCGTCCATTCGGTATCTCGGTAACGCCCGAACCCCGGACCGGAAAGGAGAGTCGTGCCCGTCACTGACCACTGGCGACTGACCACTGACCGGTCACTTGCCGGGCTCCGCTGGCTTCCGCACGACGACGGGCGTGCCGTCGGCGAGGTGGGTCTGGCCGGTGGTGACGACGTCGGCGGACTGGGGGAGCTTCGCGCCGACGATCTCGATCCAGCCAACGCCCTCGACGCCGGTCTGGAGGCCGCTGACGGCCTTCGCCTTGCCAGCCTCGACGAGGAAGATCTTGTTGACGCCGGCATAGCGGACGAGCGCCTCGGCCGGGACGACGACGGCCTGCGCGTGGCTGTCGATGATGATCGAGGCGCGTGCCAGGCCGCCGGGGCGGAGCAGGCCCCGCTTGTTGGGGACGATGGTCTCGACCTGGAAGGTGCGGCTGGTGGGGTCGACCGACGGGCTAATCCGGGCCACTCGGCCGTCGAAGGTCATGTCCGGGTGGGCGCGGGTGGTGACGCGGACCTCCTGGCCCACGCGGACCGAGTCGGCGTTGATCTCGGGGACCTGGGTCCAGAGCCGCAGCGGGTCCTCGATGACGAGCTCGAAGACCGCCTCGCCCTCCTTGAGGGTCTGGCCCTCGGAGACGTCGCGCTTCGTGACGCCGTAGGTGAGCCGTGCCGAGCCGGAGGCCGACGGCGGCATGTTCTGGGGCTGGGGGGCGCGGATCGTCAGGTCGGTCAGCGCCTGCTCGGCCTTGCGCAGGGCCACGCGGGCGGCGTAGGCGTCGGCGATGATCGTGCGCGCCGTGACCACGGCGTTGTCATACGCGGCCGAGGCGGCGCGGTAGTCGTTCTCGGCGTCCTCGAACTCCTGCGCCGTGCCGGCGCCGCGCTGTGTAAGCGTCCGCTGGCGGGCGAGGTTCTGCTGAGCCTTTTCCCGCGCGATGCGCTTCTCGACCACGGCCGGCGAGCGGGCGATCGCCTCGTCGGTCGGTCGGCTGTTGAGCAGGTTCTCGGTGATCCCGTAGGTCTTGACCGAGTCCTCCGCCTGCTTGCGGGTGACGCCCAGCTTGACCAGGGCGCCGAGATAGCGCGAGTCGGCCTCGTCGCGCTCGAGCTGGGCGTCGATCGGGTCGAGCTCGACCAGGGGCTCGCCGGGCGCGACGTGGTCGCCCATGTCGTGATGGACCTTGACCACGCGGCCGGCACGCTTGGAGCCGACGGTCACCTGCTCCCAGCCTCGCAGGGAGCCGATAACGTCGACGGTCCGCTCGATCGTCCGGTGCTCGAGCGGGGCCACCGTGACCGGGACGGGCTTCGCCGCCTCGCCGGCACCCGCACCGGCGCCGGCATGCTTGGTGGCCTCGGGGCCAGCGGCCGTCGAGCCGCCGCACCCGGAGAGCCCGACCGCCAGGGCGGCCGCCGCCAGCCCGCCGCAAATCCGCCAACTGCTGGGATTCATGGGTTCCCTTCCAGGCCCTCGCGGACCCGTCCATTGCCGAAACCGAAACCGCTCAGCACCTCGTCCACCTGCCGGGCGGCCAGGTCCTGGCCCAGGGCACGGTCCCCATACAGGAAGTCGAGGGTCGAGATCACGATCAGGCCGCGCAGGACGGCAGAGCACCCCTCCAGCCGCTCGCGCGCGACCAGCCCGGCCTCCGCCAGCCGACGGACCGCCGCCTCGGTCCAGCCCAGGAGCTCCGCCTTGAGCGGCTCGAGGTCCTCGGCCACCTGCGAATGCAACGGGCCGAAGATCAGCCCGTAGATGAACCGCGCCCGGTCGGGGTCCTCGCGGCAGAATTCGTAATGCGCCTCGAGCACCCGCTGCATGCAGCGGGTCGCGTCGTCCTCGGTCGTCACGAGCTGCCGCAGCGCCGCCACCAGGCCCGCCATCGGCACGGTCATCAGGGCCTGCGCCAGGCCCTCCTTGCTGCGGAAATAGTAATACAACGTCGGCTTGGCCACCCCGGCCGCCTCGACGATCTCCCGCACCGACGTCGCGTCGTAACCCCGCTCGGCGAATAGCCTGGCGGCCGACCGCGCGATGTGCCGCGCGACCGGGCTCAGCTCCCGATTGTCCGTCGCCAGGGTCATGGGTTATTCGCCTATCACGGGCCGAGAGATGTGGATTTCCCGCCTCTACCGAGCGGTAGGTATTGTGGGCGCAGGCTGACTTTTGTCAAGGGAGGGATTTTGGCGAATGTGTGGGTGGGAGTGGTTTCCTGCGGCTCGCCGCGATCCAAAGCGAGGGGCGCGGGGCCGCGGGGCGGCCGGTGTCTTGGCGGGTCGGGGGCGGCGGTGTAACCTCGTTCCGGGGCCGGGCGAGGTCCGGGAACGGGGAGTGTCCGCACCAGAGGAGGAGGGGAACGCCATGCAGTTTGAACGTCCGATCACGGGCAACATCACGCTGGGAGACCAGCCGACGGAGGACGACCTGGCGCGGCTGAAGCGCGAGGGATATGTGGGAGTGGTGAACCTGAGGAATCCGGGCGAGCCGGAGCAGCCGCTCGGCCCGGCCGAGGAGGGGGAGAAGGTTCGGGGCCTGGGGATGGAGTACCTGCATTACGGCGTCGGCGGGGCGCCGCTGTCGGAGTCGGGGGTGGAGTCGGTGTGCGACTTCGTCGACCGGCTGGCCGGCGGTGCCGGCAAGGTGCTGGTCCACTGCCGCAAGGGGGGCCGCGCGATGGCCCTGGCGCTGCTCCAGCAGGCCCGCGCGGGCGGCTGGACGCCCGAGGAGGCCATCGCCCGGGGCAAGGCGATGGGCCTGGAGGTCGACGGCGGGCTGCGGATGCTCGTGGAGACCTATTTGCAGCAGCATACCTGAATCCCGGGCCGGCCCGCCGGCGCGTTGCGAGATCCGGCGGGTTGACCCGGTCCGGCGGGCTTTGCTAAAACCGGGACGGCCCGGACGGGGCCGCGTTGCCCGGCCGTCCGGCGCGTTCGCGGCCGATCGCCGGCCGACCGATAATCGCGAGTTCAGGGAGGAACCGATGGGGCTCACCACGCCGCGCACCGGGGCTTCGCAGCCGGGAACCGGGACCGAAAGCGGAAACCTCGGGCCGCAGGACGATTCGCGCCGGCGCCCGCCTTCGCTCGGTCCGGGGCCGTCCCCGGGCGGGACGGCCGCGCGCCCGGGGCTGAAGCGAAGGCTCAAGGACCGCGCCAAGCGCGGGCTCCGCCAGCTCTTCGAGGCCGGCCAGCGGCTGGGATTCGACGTCCTGCCCCGGCATTTCTACTCGCAGATCCCCGACATCCGCGAGCTGAAGGCCGACCCCGCGTGGCGCCGGCCGCGGAGCATGGTCGGAGTCCAGGGGGCCGAGCCGTCGGACCAGTTCGACTTCGTGGAGACCTGCTGCTCGGCGGAGGTCGTCGCGGCCCTCCGCGCCGGTGATGTGTTCGCCCGGGCCTGCGAGGCCAACGGCGAGCCCGGCTTCGGCCTGCCCGACGCCGAGTTCCTCTACGGCTTCATCCGGACGATCCGGCCCCGGCGGATCGTCCAGGTCGGCTGCGGGGTCTCGACCGACGTGATGCTCCGGGCCGCCGCCGCTGCCGGCTACCGGCCCGAGGTGATCTGCGTCGAGCCCTATCCGACCGCGTTCCTCCGGGAGTCCGCCGACGGCGGCCGGATCACGCTGGTGCGCGCCCGGGCGCAGGACGTCCCGCTGGAGACCCTCACCGACCTGGGCGACGACGGGTTCCTTTTCGTCGACTCGACGCACACCGTCAAGCCGGGCAGCGAGGTCAATCGCCTGATCCTCGAGGTCCTGCCCCGGCTCGGC
This sequence comes from Planctomycetales bacterium, assembly GCA_027452145.1. GTDB lineage: Bacteria > Planctomycetota > Planctomycetia > Isosphaerales > Isosphaeraceae > JAKAUH01. The sequence goes on along the minus strand of DAIDHB010000380.1, from coordinate 38,992 downwards.
GCGGGGGGATGGGTGCACTTCCACGACATCTATTTCCCGTTCGACTACCAGCGCGGGCTGATCGACGACGAGCTGTTCTTCAGCAGCGAGAGCGTGCTCCTGCACGCGCTCCTGATCAACAACCCGACCCTGGCAGTCCGGGCCTCGCTGAGCATGCTGCACTACGCCGACCCGGCCCGCCTGGGTCGATCGCTGCCCGGCTATCGCCCGGCCCCCGACGTCGACGGCCTCCGCGCGGGGGCGGGACATTTCCCGGCCTCGGCGTATTTGCAGGTTTGCAGCTCCTGATCCTGCCCGGTGTCGCCTCGCCGGCCCGACGCGGCTTCCTCCGGGAGGCCGCTGCCGGGTATAACCGAAGGGACACCGGAGCCCGACCGCCATGCCATCACCCGCCCCAGGAGCCCCCGCGCGGGGACCCGCCGCACGTCGGCCGCGCGCACCTCGCCGGGCTCGACCCGCCCTCGAGCCACTCGAGGGCCGGTCGCTGCCGGCCGGCAACCTGTGGATCACCGGCGCCTCGCTGGTCAACGCCGCCGATCAGCCGGTCTCGTCGCTGGTGGTCGGCGAGGAGGTGTTCGTCGAGGCGAACTGGATGAGCAGCGGGCTGTCCGCCTCCGACCGGTACACCGTGCAGTTCTCGGTCGACGGGGTCTCGCTCGACAGCACCACAATCGCCGGCGAGGCGGGGAACAACCTGCCCTTCTACTGGTACGCCGAAGGCTGGTTCGCGACGCCCGGGTCGCACACGGTCGAGGTGACGGTCGACCCGGCCCACACGGTGAGCGAGAGCAGCTACAGCGACAACTCGACGTCGTTCACGTTCTCGCCCGTCGAGCCGGCGACGCTGCCGCAGAAGCTCGCCGTCCCGATCGCCGGCACGCCGTTCCAGACCTGGAGCATCGTCAATTACGTCGACGTCAATCCCTTGCCGGGCCAGGCCAACGACTACCGCGGCGGCCATTTCACCTACGACAACCACGACGGTTACGATTTCATGCTGCCCGACTTCGGCCGGATGGACGGCGGCGTCCCGGTCTTCGCCGCCGCGGCCGGCACCATCACGCAGGTCCAGGACGGCAACTTCGACCGCCAGACGGCGTTCAGCTCCGCCCCGGCCAACTTCGTCGACGAGAGCCTGGGCAACGGCTACGAGGCGCAGTATTACCACTTCATGATGAATTCGATCGTCGTCCAGGCCGGTCAGTCGGTCCAGGCCGGCCAGCTTCTGGGCTACGTGGGCAGCTCGGGCAACAGCACAATGGCCCACCTGCATTTCGACCTCCTCCACGACGGCGACCTCGTCGAGACGTTCGACGACCCGTCGGCCTACTGGATCTCGCCCTTGCCCTACCAGGGAGACGTCGCGCCCACCGTGACCGACTCCGGGATCACGAACTACCAGCCCTCGGCCGACTTCGGCGAGCGCCCGGCCTCGGTGTCGGTCTTTCCGGCCTCGTCGGGCTGGACAGTCTGGTACTGGTTCAACGTCTCGTACCTCGACGTGGGGACGCAGGTCGACGTGAAGTGGTACCGCCCGGACGGCACGGTCGCGTTCGACTCGCCCGAGCCGATCACGACCTTCGCCAGAAACTCGCGTGTTTACTGCGGCATGTCGCTGCCGCCGACGGTCCTGGCGGCCGACCCGGGCACCTGGCAGGTGAGTGCGTTCGTGGGCGGCTCCCAGGTGTCCGTCGCGAGCTTCCAGGTGACCGATGGCGCCGGCCTCCCGACGATCGAGGTCTCGCAGGGGAGCACGGCCATCCCCGACAACCGGACCACTCCGGTCGACCTCGGAACGGTCGCGCAGGGCGGCGCCGGCCCGCAGGTGACGTTCACGATCCAGGACATCGGCGCGACGACCGTGGACCTGAGCGGCCTGGGCCTGCCGCCGGGCTTCACGCTCGTCGGGATCTTCCCGTCGTCGATCTCCGCCGGCTCGTCGGCCGATCTCACCGTCGCGTTGTCCTCGGCGGCCGTCGGGCCCCAGTTCGGCCAGATCACGTTCCAGACGAACGACCCGAACGCGCCGACATTCGGCTTCAACGTCTCCGGCAGCGTCACGGGTACGCCACCGGCCGGCTCTCCGTCGATCGCACTTTCCGCCCGCGCGATGGCGGCCGGCCTGGGCTGGCCGCCCTCTCTCCTGGATCCCTCGGCCACGATCACCGACGCGAGCCCGAACGGCTTCGCGGGCGGCAGCCTGACCGTCACAATGGCGGGTGGCGGCACGCCCGACGATCGCCTGTCGATCGGCAACCAGGGGAATGGACCGGGGCAGATCGGCTTCGACGGCAGGAACGTCGCCTACGGCCACGCGCTGATCGGCACGGCCGCGACCTCAGCCGGCCCGGCGACGCTCGTGATCACGCTGAACGGCGATGCCACGACCGCGGCCGTCCAGGCGCTGCTCGACGATATCACCTATCAGAACGTCTCGAGTTTGCCCGACACGACGCCGCGTTTCATTCGCATCAGCGCGGTCGACGCGTCCGGGCTGGCCTCGAACGACGCGTTCCTCACTGTGGTCAACTCGGGCCGGCCGCCGGTATCGGGCGGTTCGTCGCCCATCTCGGTGCCGACCGGGGGCGGTCCGACCCCGACCCCGACCGGCCCGCCACCGCCGACGCAGCCCGGTCCGTCACCGTTCCAGCCGATTTCCCCGCCGACCGGCACGTCAATCCCGCCCCTGCCCGCCCCGGCGCCCACAACTCCCGGGCCGGCGCCGGGCCACGGGCATCATCCGAGGCACGGCGCCTTTCACCGAAGGCCGGCGCACCCGACCCACCACGCCCGGCCGCCGCACGAGCACGGGCCCGGTCATCCGAAGCACGTGATCAGGATCCGCCGCGGCGATCGGCCGAGGCCGCATCCCCACGGGCATGCCGGATCCTGATCAGGGTCCCGGTGTGCGGCCGGAACTTGTCGTCGATGACCCAGGCGTCGCGCAACAGGATGAAGAGCGAGCCATCCGGCGCGAAGGCCAGGTCGCAGGGGCGCGTCAGCCCCGCGGCGAAGGTCTCGACCTGCGCCGAATGATCCGGGTCGAGCACCTTGACCCAGCCCTGGACGAAATCCATGAAGAAATATTTGCCCCGGTATTTCTCGGGGAACGCGCCGGGTCCGGACCCGGGGCAGAACGCCGCGCCGGCGATCGATGCCGCCGGGTAGCTATGAATCGGCCCGCGGAAGCGGGGATCGCGGGTCGGGCCTTCCGAGAGCGGCCAGCCGTAGTTGGCTCCGGCGAAGCCCTCGTCCACTTCCTCCCATCGGCTGTCGCCCACGTCGTTGATGAGGATCCGGCCCGTCCCCGGCTGCACGGCGAACGTGAACGGGTTCCGCAGGCCGATCGCCCAGATGGCGCGGTACTTCCCGCGCGTCCTGGAGAAGAAGGGGTTGTCGGCCGGGATGGTGCCGTCGGGGTTGATGCGCAGCAGCTTCCCCTGGAACGTGTCGAGCCGTTGCGAGGGCTCGCGCGCGGTCTGCTCGCCGATGGCGACATACAGCTTGCCGTCGACGCCGAAGTGCAGCGCCCCGCCCTGGTGCCCGGCCGGCACCACGCCGCCGAGCCGGCGCTGGTCGTCGCCCGCCAGCAGCACCTTCTCGCTGCCCGGCTCGGCCACGTCTCCCCGCGCCGTGAACCGACTGACGCGGTGATGGGGATGCGGATCGGGCGAGACATAGGTCACATAGACGAATCCGTTGGAGGCGAAGTTCGGGTCGAGCGTCACGCCGATCAGCCCGCGTTCCCACTGGCTGTCGACCGAGAGCGTCGCGAACGGCGCCGGCAGGAGCCGGCCGTCCTTGACGACCCGCAGCGAGCCGGTCTGCTCGCAGACGAAAACCCGGCCGTCGGGTGCGACCGCGAGGGCGGTGGTGGCGGTGAGCCCGCCGACGACCTTCTCCATCGCGAAGCCGGGCGGGAGCTGGACCGGTCCGATCGTGCCGCTGCCGGGCGTCGGCTGGTCGGCCTGGCGGAGGGTCTGGAGGTAGGCGATCAGGTCGGCGAACTGCTGGCGGGTCAGCCCGGAGGCCAGCCCGGCGGGCATGATCGAGGTCTCGGCGAACCGTCGGGCGGCGATCTCGCGCTTGTCGACGGGATGCTCGCGCGCCTCGGCGTCGACAAGCGTCAGGCGATCGGCCGTCTCGTCCTTGACGAGGCCCGACAGCGTTCGGCCATCCTCGAGCGCGACGGTCGTCGACCGGTAGCCCTCGACGATCTGGCGCGAGGGCTCGAGGACGGATTCGATCAGGTGCTCGCGGGCGAGCTTGCCGCCGACGTTGGACAGGTCCGGCCCGATTGCGCCCCCCCTGCCCCGAACCCGATGGCACCGGACGCAGCCGGCGCCCTTCGGGTCGTCGAACACCGCGCGGCCCCGGGCCGCGTCGCCGCGGTTGGCCATCGCGTGCCGCGCGTAGGCCGCACGCTCGGCGGCCGAGTCGCCCCCGGCAAATGCCAGTCCCATCAAAACCGCCGCGAGCCCGCACGTGATGTTCATGATCGCGAAGATGGCCGGGGGCAAAATCGAACCGAGGAAATCCATCGAAGACATTAACAGCGAACCAGAAGAAACCCATCGAAGACCTTGACCGCTAACCAAAATAAAGCCATCGAAGAATTTAACCGCGAAAAGCGCGAAAAGGAGGAGCGATTGAGCCGGCGGCCGTCGGGATTCCTGCTCGCATCTTCTCTTCTTTCCGTTTTCGCGTCTTTTCGCGTTTTTCGCGGTTAAATCCGAATCTCTTGCTGGCGGTTACTTCCGAGATCCCGCAGGTGCTCCGAGTTTCTTCCTCATCCCGCCAGCAGGACCTCGTCGATCAGCATGGCCACGCCGTCCTCGTCGACCCGGCCGGTCACCATGTCGGCGGCGACGATCACTTCGGGATGCGCATGGCCCATGGCGACGCCGAGCCCCGCGTGGCGGATCATCGGGATGTCGTTGGCGTCGTCGCCGACCGCGCAGATCTGCTCGGGCGGGATGTCCCAGAGCTTGGCCAGGTGGAGGAGCGCCGTCCACTTGCTGGCGTCGGCGCGGAGGATCTCGCACATGGTGCCGAGGTAGCGCGAGGTGCGCAGGACGAACGTCTGGATCCGCGGGCCGATCCGCGCGCGGGCCGAGCGCTCGAACGCGACCATGTCGTCGTAGGGGCCGACGGCGCAGACGTGGAACCAGGGCTCGCCTTGCGCGGCGCGGGCCATCAGGTCGTCCGACGCGATGGCCGGGTCGACCTCGGCATGTTCGAGGTTCCGCTCGACGTAGTCGTCGAAATGAACGCGGCCGGTCGGAATGGCCGGGACGCGGAAATCGGCCTGGTCGGGCATCCGGTCGGTGAACACCACGGCCGGCTGGTCGTGGATGTGGAACAGCGCGCGGACCTCGACGGCGAGCGCCGGGTCGAAATCGGCGCGCCAGAGCGTGTCGTGCGTGCCCGGGTCCTTGACGATCGCGCCCGAGTTACAAACGATCGGCGCGTCCAGGCCGAGCTCCTCCGTCACGGTGCGAGCGCGGCGATAGCGCCGGCCCGTGCACAGCACCGGGCGAATGCCGGCCCGCGCCGCCCGCGTGACGGCCGCCGCGGTCCTCGGCCGCAGCCGGCCCTCCAGGTCCAGCAGCGTGCCGTCGACGTCCAGGGCGAGGATGCGGTAGCCTCCGGCCGGCGTCGACACCGGGGCTGGCGCGGGTGTCGGCCCGGGCGCCGTCGTTGATGGTGTCCCGTCCTTCATGGATCACATGGTAATCCGGGCCGGCTTGCCCCGTCCACGCCCCGTCGACAACCGCGCGGGCGATCTCCTAAGATTGGCACGGTCCGTGCCCCCTCTCGGTCCGATGAGGAGATTGCGCGGGCCAGGCGGAGGCGATTCGGGAGGGATCGGATGGACGTCAAGACGGCGATCTCGGCGACGATCGAGGCGGACGACGGGGACGTGCTGGAGGTCCCGTTCACCGGCCAGCTCCTGCTCGAGCGGGCGATGCTGAACAAGGGGACGGCGTTCACGCACCAGGAGCGCCGCGAGCTCGGGCTGCTGGGGCTGTTGCCGCCGCACACCGAGACCCTCGAGCAGCAGGTCACGCGCGCCCATGAGGCGTATCAGGACAAGTCGACCGACCTCGAGCGGCACATCTACCTCCGCCAGCTCCAGGACAGCAACGCGACGCTGTTCTACCGCCTGCTGGTGGACCACCTCGCCGAGCTGATGCCGATCATCTACACGCCGACCGTCGGCAGGGCGTGCGAGCGCTACAGCCACATCATCCGCCGCCCCCGCGGGCTGTTCATCGCCTATCCCGAGCGCGACGAGATCGACGTGATTCTCGAGAATGCGTCGTCGCCGCAGGTCGATGTCATCGTGGTGACCGACGGCGAGCGGATCCTCGGCCTGGGCGACCAGGGAGCCGGCGGCATGGGGATCCCGATCGGCAAGCTGGCGATCTACACCGCCTGCGGCGGGATTCACCCCGCGACGACGCTGCCGATCCTGCTCGATCCGGGCACGAACAACCGCGAGCGGCTGGAGGACCCGCTCTACATCGGCTGGCGGCACGAGCGCATCACCGGGGATGACTACGACGCCTTTGTCGACGCGTTCGTCCAGGCGGTCAAGCGGCGATTTCCCGGCGTGCTGCTCCAGTGGGAGGACTTCGCCCGGCACAACGCCCACCGCCTGCTCGACCGCTACCGCGACGAGCTCTGCTCGTTCAACGACGACATCCAGGGCACGGCCGCCGTCACGGCCGGCGCGCTGCTGGCCGCCGTCGCCGTGACGGGCCGCCGGCTGCGGGAGCACACCGTCGCGATCGTGGGAGCCGGCTCGGCCGGCTGCGGCATCGCCGAGCAGCTCGTCGCGGTGATGGTGGAGGAGGGTTTGTCCGAGCGTGACGCCCGCGCCCGGTTCTTCATGATCGATCGCCAGGGACTGCTCCACGACGCGATGGGCGATCTCCAGCCGTTCCAGCGCGACCTGGCCCAGCCGAAGGATCGCGTGATCGGCTGGCGCCAGGGCGACGATCGGCCGATCGAGCTGTCCGACGTGATCGAGCACGCGCATCCGACGATCCTGATCGGCGTCTCGGGCCAGCCGGGGGTCTTCCGGGAAGAGTCGATCCGCGCGATGGCGGCCTACTGCGAGCGGCCGATCGTGTTCCCGCTGTCGAACCCGACCTCACGGGCCGAGGCGACCCCCGCCAACCTGATCTCCTGGACCGACGGCCGCGCCCTGATCGCCACCGGCAGCCCGTTTGACGACGTCGAGCACCGCGGCCGGCGCCATCCGATCGCCCAGTGCAACAACAGCTATGTGTTCCCGGGCGTGGGGCTAGGCGTGCGCGCGGTCGCCGCGCGGCGGGTCAGCGACGGGATGTTCATGGCCGCGGCCCGCGCCCTGGCCGACGCGTCGCCCGCGCGTCGCGATCCATCCGGTGCGCTACTACCCCCGCTCGCCGATGCCCGCCGCGTCGCGCGCTCGATCGCGCTGGCCGTCGCCGAGGCCGCCGTCCACGAGGGCCTCGCCGACGGCGATGGCCTCGAGGCGCGCGTCGACGCCAGGGTCTGGTATCCCCGCTATCGGCCCATGCGGCGCCGGCCGGGTTGAGCCGGCCGCCGACGATCCGAAGAACGACATCAACCGCCCGCGAGATCCCCGCGATGCAACCTCTTTCGGCCTCCCAGTACGAGACGCTCACGGCGATGATCACGCCGGCGATCTTCCTGACCGCCAATGCCTCGCTGATTATAGCCCCGGCAAGGAAGAAGCTCATGTAGGGCAAGCTCCCATCCTGACCTACTTTCTTGCCGGGGTAATAGCTCGGAGCGTGCGGCCCGAACCGGCTAGAATGGGACGCCGCTCCGCTCACCTGGTCGCAATCTCCGGGCGCTCCGCACCCTCTGGCCCCCCTGCGGGGCCTGGAGCCCAGTACTCGGCACATCGAAAGCCGACTTCTTTGTGCCTGCGCGATGGCCATTGGGGACAACGGTACGCCGCGCGCACGCTCGACGGGTTACACCGAAAATCGCCGCCCCGGACCACGCGGTGGGTAGACGCATCCGGCAAAGCGAACGGATCATCGCGCGGCGACTTCGCGTAGAACTCCGGGTCATGGCCGTCTTCGCACCACTCCCAGACGTTTCCCAGCATGTCGTACAGGCCCCAGGGGTTCGGGGCCTTCTGGCCGACGGGGTGGGTCTGACCGCGGCTGTTCTTGCGGTACCAGGCGATCGCGCCGAGGTCTCCGAGGTAGCGCGCCCCCTGCGTTCCCGCGCGGCACGCATATTCCCACTGCGCTTCCGATGGTAGCGACAGCGATAACCCCTCGACCCTCCCGTTCAGACGCCCCTCGAACTCCTGGCAGTCGCCCCAATTGACTTGCTCCACCGGATGCGTCGGAAACGGGAACCCGCTCGGGTTGTCGCCCATCACCACCTGCCACAAAGCCTGCGTGCAGGGCGTGTCGAACAGCCAGAAGCCGCGAGTGATCCGGACCGGGTGTTGCGGCCCTTCTTCTATGTATCGTCCCTTTTCCTTCGCGGGCGAACCCATCAGGAACTCGCCGGCTGAGATCCAGCGGAGGCGTTGGGTGGCTTCGCCGACGCGAAGCGTGACCCACGCGCCCCAGGAATCCCAACCCCAATGATCCGCCCATGCGGGAGCCGTGCCGCCGGGCCAGAAATCGTCCGGTCTGTCCATTTATTACCCCGGCAAGAAAGTAGGTCAGGCTGGGAGCCTGACAGGATCAAGGCCGTCAGGCTGGGAGCCTGACCTACATGAGCTTCTTCCTTGCCGGGGTAATATCGACGCGGCCACCTGGAATCACGGCGAGGATTCCCCGGCCGGCTGGGCTGACCCGGCGAAGGCGTCGTCGACCGGCAGGTAGCCCAGAAGTTCGGCGGCGTCGGAGAGGTCCCAGCGCGTGCCGTGGTTCCGCGACGTGCCGTTGACCACCACGAACGACCGGTCCTCGATCTCGGCCTCGACGGCCTGGTCGAACAGCCGGACGAGGTCCGTGTTCGACAGCCAGAGCTTCCGCGACCAGTCGTCGGGCAGGGTCTCGGGGCGGTTGGAGCCCGGCTGGACCCAGCCGATCCGGATCGCGATGAAGGTGAGGTCGAACGCACGCGACAGGCTCTGGCCCAGCCGCTCGCCGAATAGCTTGGCCGCGCCATACGGGCCGTCGGGCCTCGGCTGGAGGTCGACGGTGATCGGCCCGTCGTCGGCGTCGCGATAGCCGCCCATCGCGTGGTTCGAGCTGGCGAAGATCACGCGCTCGACCCCCGCCAGTGCGGCGGCGTGGAACACATTGGCCATCGCGTCGAGGTTCGGGCCGACCAGGTCGTCCCAGTCGGCGTCGGCGTCGGGATTCGCCGCCAGGTGGACGACCGTGTCGACGCCGTGGAAATGCGTGATCCAGTCGTCGTCGAGGACCGACAGGTCGGCGCCGATGACCTCGGGATCGTCGTCGTCCTCCTCGCGGTCGATCAGGACGAGGTCGTAGACGTCGGTCCAGGCGTCGCGGAGCTTCCGGCCGATGTTGCCCCGGGCGCCGGTGATCAGCACGACGCGCGGCTCCTCCTCGATCTCCTCCGCCAGCGATTCGTCGTCGATCTCCAGGTCGTCGCGATCGTCGTCGTCGTCATCGTCGAGGTCGTCATCCCTGGCATTCGGGTCGACGATCGGCAGGATGTAGCGCGGTCCCTCGAGATCCCGTTCGTCCTCGCGCGCTGGCTCGTCGGGGTTGGCGGATTGTTCGGGGCGCATGGCGGTCGTCCTCTCTTCCCTCGCTGCCCGGCCGTCGGTCGCGCGACCGATCGGTGTCGCGACCCTGCGCGCCGGGGACACCAGTCTAGCACCGCGCGGCCGTCGCCGCGACCCATCCGGGCGGCGAGGCGGTCCTGTCCTGTCCGATCCGGACCGGGCTTCTCGTTGCCGGGCCGCGCCGGGTAGAGTCTGAGCCGTAAGGGATTTGATCGGGAGGGCGAGCCTCCCGGCGAGCCGGCACATGGAGGAAGCGTCGCGCCATCCCGGCTCGGCAGGGCCTCGCCCTCCCATTTCGGTGGAAGACTCTTCGCCTGGTCGGCGGCGACCGGCGGCAGCGACCATGGAGACATCATGAGGATCATCTTCGACGGTCACCTGGACCTCTCGTGGAACGCCCTGTCCTGGGGTCGCGACATCACGCTCGGGCTCGACGAGCTGAACGCCGGCGAGCGCGTCATGACGGACCACCCCGCGCGGGGCCGCGCGACAACGACCCTGCCCGAAATGCGCCGGGGTGCGATCGCCGCTTGCCAGGCGACCTTGCTGGCCCGCGCCCGGCCCGAGGGGCGTCCCGCCGCCGGGCCCGCTCGGCTCAACCTCGACTTCGCCAACCAGGAGATCGCCTCGGCCACCGCCCGCGGCCAGCTCGCCTATTACGAGCTACTCGAGCGCCGGGGGCTCATGCGGATGATCCGCACGGCGTCGCAGCTCGATGACCACATGGCTCGCTGGGCGGCCGACCCCGAAAAAACGCCGATCGGCTACATCCTGGCGATGGAGGGTGCCGACCCGATCGTCGACATCGCCCACGCCGAAACCTGGTGGGACCTGGGCCTGCGCTCGGTGAACCCCGTACATTATGGCAAGAACCGCTACGCCGTCGGCACCGGCGGCGACGGCCCGCTGACCTCGGACGGTCGCGCTCTTTTGAAGGAATTCGGCCGCCTTGGCATGATCCTGGACGCGACGCACCTCTCGGACACCAGCTTCTTCGAGGCACTCGACGTTTTCGACGGCCCGGTGCTGGCCAGCCACAACAACTGCCGCGTCCTGGTGCCCGACGGCCGTCAGTTCAGCGACGAGCAGATCCGGCTGCTGATCGGCCGAGGCGCCGTGATCGGCGCGGCGCTCGACGCCTGGATGCTGTTGCCCGGCTGGATCCGCGGGCAGACGACGCGCGATGCGGTCTCGCTGGACGCGGTGGCCGACCACATCGACCACGTTTGCCAGCTCGCCGGCAATGTCCGGCACGCGGCGATCGGCAGCGACCTCGACGGCGGCTTCGGCACCGAGCAGGTCCCCACCGGCCTCGACCGGATCTCCGAGCTCCAGAAGCTCGACGGAATGCTCGCCGCCCGCGGGTATTCCCCCGCCGACATCGACGCCATCTTCCACGGCAACTGGCTGCGGTACTTCCGCGAGCACCTGCCGCGGTGATGCTGGAAGCCAGCCGGGATGGACCGTAGAATCCCTGGTAGAGCGCCGCGGAGACTCCGGTCCGGTAATCGCGTCCTCTCGGGCATTTGTGGCGGAGGAGCTTTGCGGCCGGCCCGGGATCGTCGGCATCGTGCCCGGCCGGGATGTCGGAGACTGATCGGGCCGCGACGGCCCCCGGGAAGTGATCCTTGGACGACTCGAACGCGAGCCCGAACGCCGACGCCAACATGACGGCGGCCGCCTGGTGCGACGAGGCGCGCGGGCTCTGCGACGGCCCGGCCGGCGAGGCGTCCGAACCCGGCGGGAGTCTGGTCCTGGGTCGAATCGACGCCGTCGCGCGGGGCATGAAGGTCCGGCGGCAGCTCGACGGCCTCGATCCGGATGAGGCCACCGAACGGGCGAGGCACGCGGTCGTCGAGCGCCTGGCCGATCTGGAGGAACGGACGCTCGACGACCTGGCCGCGCTGCCGACCGGAACGCCGGCCCACCGCCAGGCGGTCGCGCGGGCCCGGCAGGCGCTGGCCGACGCCCGGATCGCCGCGCAGAACGTCCTGACGGTCCTGGAATTCGAACCGCTCCACCAGGCGATGGCCGTCGAGGCGCTTCGCGGCGATCTCGAATGGCTCGGCGCCGTGATCGCCCGGCTGGACGGCGAGATCCCCGCGGCGCGGGGCGTCTGGCTCGACGCCGAGCTCGAGCGGCTCCGCGGCCTGCTCGGCCGGCCCGAGGGCCGCCGGGCCGAACCGACCGACGATCCGATCGCCTCGTGGTGCGAGGCCATGCAGGCCAGTCTGCTCGAGCGCCGCGTGCTCCGCGAGCTGGCGCGGCCGCTGTCGGGCGCCGGGCCCGAGGCGCTCTGGGCCCACCGCTTCCTCCTCTCGCGGATCCAGGCGCACGTCGCGGCGCTCGATCGCACGCCCGTCGGCGATCGCGCCGAGGACGAGGATCGCGACGGCGACTCGAACGTCCGCGCGGCCGGGCCCTCCGATTGGCTCGAACGCCTCGAGGCGCGGCGCGCCGAGCTCGCCGACCTCGCCGACGAGCGGATGGCCGAGCAGTCGACGGTGGACCGCTTCGGGCCGTGTCTTCGCGCGGTGGCCTCGGCCTTTGACGAGATCGCCGAGACCACCGCGCTGCTCGAGCAGATGCCGCCCCATCGCGCGGTTCGTCGGCTGGAGCTGGCCCGCGACGACCTCGACCGCCTGCGGGAATCCTGCCGCGCCTGGGCGATCGAGGAACCTGCCGCGGGCGCGCCGGCGGGGGCCGACCCTGCGCCGGCACCCCCGGCCGCCGGCGATCTCGACGAGCCCGGCCCGGTCGACGCCCGCTCGTCGGCCGACGCCGCCTCGGCGATCCGATACCAGGCGAACCGCCTCGGCCGGCTCTCGCGCCGGGTGCGATCCGAGTGGCGCGAGAAGCTGCTGGCGATCCGGATGGACGCCCTGCTCGGCCGGCGGGGCGCCCGGCTGCTCGAGAACGCCGTGCTCGTGCTGATCCCCGTGCTGATTGGGCTGATCGCCGCCGAGTGGCTGTTCGAACGCGCCGGCCCGCTCTCGGCCGGCCAGCATCGCTTCTTCGCCTGGGCCGACCTGGCGATCTGCTCGGTGTTCCTCGTCGAGGTCGCCGTGCGGATGTCGCTGGCCCCCGAGCGCGGCGCGTATCTCGTCCGCCACCTGCTGATCGACCTGCTCCCGTCGCTCCCGTTCGGCTTCCTCTCGCACCAGATCGACCTGGCCGAGATGGCGTTGCCCGCCGCCGAGGCCGCCCGCACCGGCGCGGTCGAGTGGCTGGCCGACATGGGCCGGATGACTCAGGTCCTGCGCACCTCGCGGCTGATCCTGCCCCTGGCCCGGCTGGCGCGGATCGCGCTGATCCTGCTGAGGCTCAGCGACCGGATGGTCCGCCGGATGGCCGGGGTGCTCAACCGCAACATCGTCCTGTTCGAACCCTCGAGCGCCCAGCGGCCCGAGTCGCGCGATCGCCATCGGCTGGTGGCCCTGCGCTCCGAGCTCGAGCAGGCCCGCGCCGCCGTCGAGGAGCGGCTGGCGGCCGAGGACCGCCGGGCGCTGGCCGCACGGCTGCTCGCCGATCACCAGGCGCGCCTCGATCGCCTGCCGCCGCCGACCGTCGAGACGGACCTCGAGACCGACCCCGACGCCGAGGAGCGCGAGATCCCCGTCGAGGCGGTCGTCGATCGCCTGATCCAGATGACTCCCGAGCGGCTGGTCGATCGCATGGGACCGGGCTTCGTCTCCACCGCCGACCGTTATCTCCGACTGCTCGACCTGCCGCTGATCCGGCGACTGCCCGGCGTCCGCAACCTGGTCGTCTACCGCGAAAAGGGCCCCGCCGAGGCCGTCGCGCTGGCCGCCAACTACCTCGGCCATCTGATCCAGCGCGCGCTGGACGTCGCCTATTTCCTCGCCGACCTGCACGGCACTCTCAGCCCGCCGATCTTCCTCGACCGCCTGGGCGCCACCATCGTCAACGCCACCCGCACCCCGGCCAAGCGGTTGTTGTATCTCGGATCGGCCTTCTTGCTGCTGTTTCTGGTCGTGCAGACCGTACCGCTCTTCACCCCGTTCCGCACCGTGATGGACCGGGTTTCAAAGCTGCTCGGCCTGCCCGTGATCCTGCTGGGCGTCGTTTGCCTGGGCCTCTGGTCGCTGGGCGCCTGGTTCCGGCGGATCGCCAACCAGTCGGCCGATTTCTGCGAGCGGATCGTCGAGGCTCAGTTCGCCGCGCATACCAAGAACCTCAAGTCCCGCCGCCGCGAGCAGGACGTCCGGTTCCTCTCCGAGCGCGTCATCGACCCCGAGCTGCTGCTCCGCTCGTCCGACGACCGGGTGAAGTTCGCTCGCGGGCCGGCGCCGGCGCGTCGCGGCGCTGGCGATGGCGCCGATCGCGAACCGGAACACGCTGGAGCCGCCCCGGCCGCGAGCCCCAACGGTGACGCGCGCCCGGACGCCCCGTTCCCGTTCGAGGATCGCGAGCTGGCGTTCCTGCGGAACGTCCGGCTGCTGTATCAGGACTATCTCGACGGCTCGCCGCTGCACCGCAGCGACACCAAGGCGTCGATCCAGCTCCTGGGCAACCTCGCCCTGGCGAACCTCAGGCGCAGCCACCTGCGGCACTTCCTCCGCGAGGGCCGGCTGCTCGACCGCCTGGACCTCAACCGCGCCGGCGGCCTCTTCGGCGGGCCGTATCTGTGGTTCAACTACATCACTCGCCTGCTCGTGCAGGAGACGGCGCTCTTGATCCTCGACTACAACCGCCACGCGATCCCCGTCGACCGCCTCGCGTGCTCGCCCGCGCCGATCCGAGAGCGGTTCCGCGCGTGGATCTCCGCCCGGCTCCGGATCGACCCCGAGGATGTCTGGCTGCCGACTTCTCCGCCTTCGCCTTCGGCGGAGAGGGGCCAGGGGTTCGGGGCCAGGGGCGAGCAAGACAGGAGGGGTGAGGAGCACGACATGGCTGGGCGGTCCCGATTCCTTGCCCCCAGGCCCAGTACCCTGACCCCAGCCCGCCGGCAGGCGTTCCTCGAAACCGTCGAGTTCACCGCGGTCGACTTCCTCGCGGATGACCCCGACCGCGATGCCGAGATCGGCGCGCGGTTCGGCCCTCAGGTCGCCGAGCTGGTCCGGCGCGACCGGCAGCAGAACGTCCGCCGGGCGTTCCGGAGCTTTCCGCTGCACGAGCTGCCGCTCTCGTCGCGGACGATCAACCCGTTCGCGCTGTACGAGTCCTATCTCGCCGGCGGGCGAGTCATGCTCCTGCCCTTCCACGCGATGGGCGCCGTCGCGCGGGCGCTGGGCGTGGCGATCCGCAGCATCTACCGCGTCGTCGGCGAGATCCTCCACCCGCGGGTCGACCAGGAGGACAGCGTCCCGGCCGATACGTACTGGGCCGCGCTGCGGAAGATCCACCGGATGCGCAAGCCGGTCTTCATGGGGTCGCTCTGGCTCCGCGCCCGGTTCGACGTCGAGTACCTCGGCCTGCCGCTGCCCACCGCGCCGGCGAACATCGCCGCCGATTCGGTGATGGAGGCCGACCTCGACTACATCGGCGCGACGCGGCAGGATCGGATCATCGCCGAGCAGGTCCGCCGCGAGCACCAGGTCCGGCTGGAGTGGGTCGGGCGCTGGCTCCGGCGGTTCGGCTGGTCGTTCGACGAGCTGCCGGGATACCTCGCGAGCGAGGTGCCGTACCTGGTCAACCGAGGCGGCGAGGCGCTCCGCGCCCTGGTCGCCGCGTGCGTCCTCGACCACGACGACATCGCCACGCTCGCGCTGTCGATCGAGGGGCTCGCCCGGGTCATGGATCACGCCGCCGATTCGTCGCAAAACCCGGCCGTCCTGCCGCCGGGCCTCCCCGAGCCGGTCGTCAGCCTGCGTGCCCTGTGGCACCCGGTCCAGCGCATCCGCCGCCCGGTCGCCGGCCTGTTCGACCTCCCCTGCTTCCCCGCCTACGACGCCCGCCAGCGGCGGAGGATTCTCGAATACCTCCGCCGCCACCGCCGCACGGTCCGCGGCTGGATCCGCGTCGTTCTCGGCCAGGGCGGCCCCGACCCGTGGGACACCGTCCGCTCCCGGATGCGCGATGTGTTGCTCCGCACCGACCTCTGGAGCGACCAGATCCTCGTCCTCCGCGCCGTCCAGACGCTGACCATGCTTGACGTCCAGCACAACTGCGAGCTGGTCTGGAACCTCGGCGGCTACACCCCCTCCGTCGAGCCGCGCGAACCTGCTCCCGACCCCGACTCGGATGAACCCCCCCGCCCGGAAAACCAGACCGTTCCCACCATCCCACTGGCGTCGTAAGCGTGAATCTGGGGTATTTGGTAGCGATCCGAGAACCGACGATGTGAGAAGTGAGCCGCCGGGTGATGCTGGCTGCCGGTTTGGCGAACCGGCGCCGTGAGTCGCCGGGTCCTGTGCCTGGCGAACCGGCGCCGTGAGTCGCCGGGTCCTGTCGGAAGAGAAAGCACCCGGCGACTCACGTCGCCGGTTGGCCGGAGTGATCGCCCGCGACCGATGCCACCGGGCCCGTAGACCGCGCGGGTTGGACGGGGGGCGCGGGCGTGGGAGGAATTCCGCGCAAGTGCCGGGTGTTGGGGCGCTTGACAAGGTAGTTCGCATCATCTAAAGTGGCCGAACTTATTTGAACAGCAAGTATCTTCGTGCGCTCAACTTGGGCCGCCGGCGAACCCCGAGGCTGTCGCGGCGATCGTCTTGATGCGAGACCGCATCACACCGGGCCTTCCATCACCTCATCGCCGCGGCTTGCTCACCAGGTGCAGAGAAGAGTCTCCATGGACATCCCCATCCCGGTCGACCTGGGGCGCATTGCGCAGGACCTCCAGATCAAGCGCGTGCAGGTCGAGAGCGTCGTCCAGCTCCTCGACGAGGGGAACACCGTTCCGTTCATAACGCGCTATCGCAAGGAACGGACGGGCAACCTCAACGAGGTGGTAATCCGCGAGATCCAGTTGCGGGTCCAGCGGCTGCGCGAGCTGGCCGAGCGCAAGGAGACCATCCTCAAGGCGATCGAGGCCCAGGGGAAGCTCGAGCCGGACCTCGCCGCGGCGATCCGGGCGGCCGACAATCCCAAGCGGCTCGAGGACCTGTATCTCCCGTTCAAGCCCAAGAAGCGCACCAAGGCGTCCGATGCGCGTGAGCGCGGCCTCGAGCCGCTGGCCGTGCGGATCTGGCATCGCGACGAGACCCTGAGCGACGTCCGCGCCGCCGCCGAGGTGTTCGTGGACGCCGAGAAGGGGGTCGACTCGGTCGACAAGGTGCTCGAGGGCGTCGGCCACATCCTGGCGGAGGCGATCAGCGAGATGGCCACGGTGCGCGACGCCGTGCGCAAGATCGTCTGGAAGACCGGCCGGATCGTCACCTCGAAGGCCGAGGTCCCCGAGGGCCAGGGCCTGGAGTTCCGCGACTACTTCGAGTACACCGAGCCGGTCTCGCAAATCCCGCCCCACCGCGTGCTGGCGATCAACCGCGGCGACAAGGAAGGACCGCTGAAGGTCAAGCTCGAGGTCTCGCGGCCCGACGTCGAGGCGGCGATGTTCGGGCAGCTCTCGCTCGACGGGCACCCGCAGCATGACCTGTTCCACGCTGCGGCGATCGACGCGCTCGACCGCCTGATCCTCCCCAGCATGGAGCGCGAGGTTCGCCGCGACCTGACCGAGTCGGCCGAGAAGCACGCCGTCGAGGTCTTCGCCCGGAACCTCGGCAGCCTCCTCCTCCAGCCGCCGATCCCCAAGCAGCCCGTGCTGGCCATCGACCCCGGATTCAAGAACGGTTGCAAGGTCGCCGTGCTGGATTCGGCCGGCCAGCTCGTCGACAACGCGGTAATCTACCCGCACGCGCCCGAGAACCGCCGCTCCGAGGCCAAGATCGTCCTGAAGGACATGGTCGGCAAGCATGGGGTCGGCGTCGTCGCCATCGGGAACGGCACCGCGTGTCGCGAGACCGAGGAGCTGATCGCCGAGATCATCGCCGAGGGGACCCGGTTCAGCCAGGGCGAGCCCGCGCCCGAGTCCCCGCCCGAATCCGGTGCCGAGACCGGCGAGGCCGGGATGCCTGCTGTCGCGGTCGCCGAGCCCGATGCCGGCGGTCCGGGCGAGGCCGCGGCCGAGGCGGCCGAGGGCGATTCCATGGCCGAGGCCCGGACAGCCGAGCCCGCCGCCCCCGCCCCCGCGGCCGAGGGCGGCCACGAGGAACCAGCCCCCGCGGCCGAGGCCCAGTCGGCCCCGCAGGCCGCGCACCACGAGGCCGCGCACCACGAGGCCGATCACGGTCATGCCGAGATCGGCGGCGCCGGCCCGGTCGCCGAGCCGGGCGAGTCCCTGGGCAACGGCTCCGGCGGCGAGGCCCACGAGGCCCACGAGCCTCGGGCCCACGCCGAGACGCCCGTCGAGATGCTCCCGCCGATCTCCGGCGGCGCGCCTGACGAGCACGAGCACGAGCAGCCGCACCGGTACGAGCCCGCGTCGGGATCGGCGTCCGACGTCGCGACCGATGCGGGCCCGCCGCCGGCCGCCGACTCCAATGGCGCGACGGAGGCCGGTTCCGCCCCGGCCGCCGAGGCCGCCGCTTCGTCGGGCGACTCGCCGGCCGCCGCCGAGTCGGCCGCCACGGTCGTCCATTTCCCCGTTCCCGACGACTGGGAGCCCGAGGAGTCCGGGTCCTCCGGGTCGGCCGACGCCGAATCCGGATCGGAGCAGCACGCGGCCGCCGCCGAGGCGCACGCCGCGGCGGAATCCGAATCCGCGGGCGAGTCCGAGGTCCCTGCGGCGGCCGTCGCCGATCATACGAGCGTCCCCGCGCCCGCGGAGCCCCAGGGCGAGCCGGGCGAGGCCGGCTCGGGCGACTCCACGGCCACGGGCGAATCCGCGGCCGCGGCCCCCGCGGCGGAGCCGAAGTCGGGCCGGCCGCGGCCGGGGAAGGGACAGGGCAAGTCGGGCTCGTCGCGCGGCCGGCGCGGCGGCGGCCGCGGGCCCTCCGGCCCGCCCCAGCCCCAGACGCCCCCGCAGCCGCATCCGGCGGATGCCCAGCTCGCCCAGCTCGCGTACGTGATCGTCAACGAGGCCGGGGCCAGCGTGTACTCGACCAGCCAGGTCGGTCGCGAGGAGCTGCCCGACTTCGACGCGAACCTCCGCGGTACGATCTCGATCGGCCGGCGGCTCCAGGATCCGCTCTCCGAGCTGGTCAAGATCGAGCCCCAGAACATCGGCGTCGGGTTGTATCAGCACGACGTCAATCCCAAGCAGCTCAAGGAGACGCTCGAGGCCGTCATCGCCAACTGCGTCAACTTCGTCGGCGTGGACCTGAACACGGCGAGCGTCCCGCTCCTGCGGCACGTGTCGGGCCTCAACCAGTTGACCGCGCGCCGGATCGTCGACTTCCGCAAGCAGCACGGCAAGTTCCATCGCCGCGAGCAATTGCTCGATGTCGAAGGCATCGGCCCGGCCACGTTCACGCAGGCCGCCGGCTTCCTCAAGATCCCCGAGGGGGATAACCCGCTCGACCGGACGTGGGTCCACCCCGAGAGCTACACGGCCGCCGCCGCGCTCCTGGAGAAGTTCGGCTTCACGGCGGACGCCGTCCGGGACCGGGAGCGCCTGCCCGAGGTCCGCGCCCGGCTGACCGAGGCCGATATCCGCGCCCTGGCCGGCGAGCTGGGCGTCGGCGAGCTCACGCTCCGCGACATCGTCGAGGCGCTCAGCCGCCCCGAGCGCGATCCGCGCGACGACCTGCCCAAGCCGATCTTCAAGAAGGGCGTGCTCAAGCTCGAGGACCTCTCCGCCGGCATGGAGCTGAAGGGCACGGTGCTGAACGTGGTCGACTTCGGCGCGTTCGTCGACATCGGCCTGAAGGATTCGGGGCTGGTGCAGATCAGCCAGCTCGCCAACCGCTACGTCAAGAGCCCGCACGACGTGGTGAGCGTGGGCGACGTCGTGACCGTGTGGGTCATGGGCGTGGATCAGGAGCGCAAGCGGGTCTCGCTGACGATGGTCAAGCCGGGGACCGAGCGCACCCGAGGGAACCAGCCGGGCCCGCGCCGCGGCGGCGAGCCGCGCGACCCGAACCGCGAGCGCCCGCCCGGCCAGGGCCAGGGCCAGGGCCGTCGCGGATCGGGCCGGGGCCCGCGCCCGCCCGGCTCGTCCCTGACCTCGCCGCCGGTCGGCGCGCCCTCGGTGGCCGTCCTGGCCGAGCCCACCGGCCGACGCGCCGACCAGGGTCGCGACCGCGGCCCTGCCCCGACCGGCCCCCGCGGCGCCGAGGGGCACGGCGGCCCGTCGCGACAGGGACAGGGACACGGACATGGTGGCGGCCCGCGCGGCCCGTACCGCGGACCCGGCGGCGATCGCCCGCGGTTCGATCGGGATCGCGACCGCGACCGAGGACCCGCCCCGCGGCCACCCGCCCGTCCCAGCCGTCCCGGACCGCCCCCGCCCCCACTCTCCAAGGACGCCCTCGCCGGCAATGTCCCCCTGCGCACCTTCGGCCAGCTCAAGCAGCTCTGGGAGGCCCGCGTCGAGGAACCGGAGCCCCAGCCGACGCCCGAGCAGGCTCAGGCCCCGTCCCCCGAGGCTCCGGCCCCGGCCCCCGAGACGCCGCCTTCGGAGCAGTAGTCGGTGGTCAGTTCAGGCATGGGAGGGCGAGGCCGGCGCGGTGAAAAGTCGGGCTTGACTCAAGGTGTCGTTCATCCCGGTTTTGTTGCGCGGTTCAGCCGTCCATAAGAGCCAACGGAAGAATCGACTGCCTGGAGGCCGGGACATATCGCAGGCAGATCAAGGAACAGGCCAGCGAAGGCCCCGCGACTTGAAGTTCAGGCAGCCGGTCGTGGCGGGATCGCAGCCGGCCGAACAGATGGAGCCACGACGAGGTCCGTTCCTCGAACCGTCGATACACCCCGAGGCCGCTTCCATGGTCCGTCCGCCTTCGTGCCAGCAGAGGCTTGACGTGCCGCCGTCGCAAGGGCTCGCGGTGCGGGTCCGGGTCCTGGCCCCGATCTCCCCGAACGCGCGCCCGGCGCCGGCGTGGGCGACCCCCCTTACATTCTTTCCGTCAGCGCTTGCGGCTCGACTGGAGGTCCTGGAGGCGAGAGGAGGACAACGTGAGTCCGCGCGAATCGGCCCTCCGAGTCGAGATGGCGGCCGCGCGAGGCCACGGGCAATCGCCTCTTCGGCACGTTTCAGCACCGTCGGGACGGCTGCTTGTAATAACTCGGAGTCGAGGCAGGACTGACCGGCGTCAGAAGAGTCCGTCCGGCATCACCCCATCGCCGCCGTCGCCAGCTCACACCGAAAGGTCTTCGAGATGAAGAAGTTCCGTATCTTCCACCCCGCCGGCCCGGGCGACATCATCCACGCTCACGGGTTCTGGAGGAAGGGTGAGCACTGCCCGAGCCAGGTAACGATCACTTTTTCGAGCCAGTTCGAGCAGTTCTGCGAAGACATCGGGGCCGAGGCCTATCTCGTCAGCTACCATCAACGGAAGGAGATTCTCCGGGACGGGGCCTTCACGCTGGAGCATCGGCCCAGGTCGTCGCTCAACTCCAGGGGGCTCATGTATCACATCAAGGAGCTCCTCTACGGCCTGGGCCTCCTCGCGACCGCGGTCCGCTACCGGGCCGACGTGGCGGTGATCGACTCGGGGTCGACGTATTACTTCCTGGGGGTGCTGTACCGGCTGATGGGGATCCGGGTCATCCCCGTGCTGCACAACACCGTCTGGCCGCACGGCTTCCCTCCGACGAGCCCGGTCCAGCGAGCGCTCCTGCGGCTGGATGCGTTCTTCTATCGCCACGCGGCCACGGCGATCATCGGCGTCTCGCCCGAGTGCGTCCGCCAGGTGGAGCAGCTCACGAAGGGCCGGCACGCCCCGCTGGACCAGATCCGCGCCCAGTTCGTCCGCGATTACTTCGATCAAATCCCACCCCCGCCGCCGTTCGAGACGCGGCCGTTCCAGATCATGTTCATCGGCCGGGTCGACCGCACCAAGGGTGTCTTCGACATCCTGGAGATGGCGCAAAAGGTGGAGGCGGCGGCGCCCGGCCAGGTCCGGTGGGAGATCTGCGGCGGCGGCCCGGACCTCGAGGCCCTGCGCGCCCGACATGCCGAGATGGGCCTCGGCCCCCTCGTGAACATCCGCGGCTGGACCGCTCTGGAGGACCTGCTCCAGGTCTACGCCAGGAGCCAGGCGTCGATCGTTCCGACCCGCAGCAGCTTCGCCGAGGGGCTCGCCATGACCGCCGCCGAGGCCGTCATGGCCGGACGCCCGGTCGTTACCAACCCGGTGGTCCCGGCCCTCGAAATCCTGCGTCCGGCCTGCGTCGCGGGCCAGACGAACGACGTCGACAGCCACGTGGCGGCCGTGTTGAAGCTGATCGGCGACCGCGAACGCTACGAGAGCATGCGCCGGGCCTGTCCCGAGCTCGCCGAGCAATTCTTCGATCGCTCGCGGGGACTGGCCGAGGTCCTCAAGCGCTGGATCGTTCCCATCCGCGACCGGAAGCTGGGGCGTGCGGACACCCGGCGCGGGATCGCCGGGACAACGCCCACCGCCACGGCCGAACCGAGCGAAGTGGCCGCGCCAGCCTCCAGCCACCGCGGCTAGCCCATGTCGCGGCCGGGCTCTCGCGGCAAGGCGACACCCGGCACTCCCGCGGAGAGCCCGTCGCTCGCCCGAATCACCGCGGACGGAAGCGCGAGCGGCTCGCGGGCCGGCCGGCCGAGGAGATCCGTCACGGAATTCCTGCTCTCTTATGGGGAGACTTGATCGAGCGCTGACTTTCGGGTAAGGATGAAGATCTCAACTGGCTCTCCCAGTTCACACTCAAGAACCGCGCGTATGTCTGAATGAGTCCATGCAAGAAGGAAGACGAGGATCGGCGGACGGAGCCGCCTCCTCCGGGCGGACCGCCGGATTGCGCCGCTGGAGGAGGCGGCTCCATCCGCCGACTCCCGGCCTCGCATTCCCCTTCCCTTGGACTCATTTATGCCCCGCCCCCCTCCGACTCTGGCAGGGCGAGGGCGACCGGTGGTCCGTAGGGCCGACCGGGCCGGGGTCGCACCGGCCAAGAAGGCACTGCAGGTCTGATCGTCGCAGCTCCGCACTATCCCGGCGCCGTGTGTTCCTTCTTGGTGCTCTTACTCCTGCAGGGAATATCAATGGACTCATCCGGTCATCAGGGGAATGCACAGCCCGGGGCGATTACGGCTTTCGCTCCCGAATCTGGAGATCGCGTCCGAGCCGGCTCAGGGCGGGACTTCGAGATCGTCCTCCACGTCGGCCATCCCAAGACGGCGACAACGTGGCTCCAGGACATGGTCTTCGGGAATCCCGAGACCGGCTTCGTGATCCCCTGGGATGATGCACGCGGTCGCGCGATCGCGGCGTTCGTTACGGTCAACCCCTACTGCCGGGACGCGACCTGGGCCCGGGGCTTCTTCGAGGAGGAACTGGAGCGGCTGGCCGACGACCCCCGCGTTCCGATCCTCTCGGACGAGACCCTCTGCGGCGATCCGGCGCAGCGCCGCTACACGGGGCGGGATGTCGCCGACCGGATCCATCAGGCCTTTCCCCGGGCCAAGGTCATAATCGGCATCCGCGAACAGAAAGCGATGGCGATCTCGCTCTACCGCGAGTTCATCCTCCAGGGAGGACTCCTGCCGCTCAAGGACTTCATCGGCACCGGCCACGAGGCCTTGAGTTTCACGCCGATTTTGCGAGAGGACTTCCTCGCCTACGACCTGATCGTCGGCTATTACCAGGGACTCTACGGCCGGCAGAACGTCCTGGTCCTTCCCATCGAACAGCTCCAGAGGGACCAGGCGGGCTACGTCAAGACGCTCCTCGACTTCTGCGGCTGTCCGGGCCAGCTCACCCGTGAGGCTGAGCCCCGACACGTCGGCTGGTCAGCGCTCGCCCTGGTGGCGCGACGGATGCTCAACCCGCTGATCCCGACCAGCCCTCTGTCGCTGGGATACCGGCAACTGCGCAACCGTGTCGCCTACCGGCTCTGCGGCGCCGTCAACCGGCTGCCGCGCGGCGCGAGCGCCTCGATCGAACGGAACTGGAAGGACCGGGTGGACCGCCGGTACGCCGGTGTCTTCCGCGAGTCCAACCGCCGCCTGGCCGAATTGACCGGCCTCGACCTGGCCGCGCTCGGCTACGATCTCGGTTGAAACCTTCGCGCCTCCGCCTGCGACCCCAACGGCGACGGGATCGTCAGCCGGCTCGACGACCTGATCTGGACCCGGCAACGGAACAGGACGGTCTGATCTCCCGGGCGGGGTCCGAGCGGGGGCGGGGACAGTCCTGCTTCGGCCGGAAATGGTGAAACGCCACATCCGAGTTCAAGTAGAACTCGGAAGGAGTCTCTTCCATGCGGAGCCCGGGAAGAACGATACGCCTGTCGCGTGCCGGCGTCAGGAACCATCGCACCACCCCGCCGGCCTATTGCTGGCCCCGCGGCACGCCGAGCTCCGCCGGGGTGAGATTCAGCGGATGAGGGTCCTGCCGAGCCGGGATGACGCGTCGGCATCGCCTCTTCCGGGCTCGCCGGGAGGCTCGCCCTTCCAGGTGAGTTCCCGGCGGAACTGGCTCTCGACGATCACCTGCGAGGCCACCGGGTGGCCGACGCGTGATTGCGAGCGTGAGCTCCTCTGCCCGATCTCCGAGAACAACCCCGCCGCCAGGTTCGCTGAGTGAGAGAGCCCAACCTGCCATCGCGCCACGAGCCGCGCCCGCCTGACCACTGACCACCGACCACTCGCCACTCGCGACTCTGACTTGGGGAATCTCGACCTCGCGACTATAATTGTCAAGGATGACCGCTGCGGATGGGATGCGGCGGGCCGGGTGCCGACGGGGGCGGCCGGCCGGAGAACGACGGAACGCCATCAGGATGCCTGATTGATGGGTAGATTCGCCTGGCGGAACCTGCTGACCCGGCCGATCCGGACGGCCCTGGCCCTGGTGGGCCTGTCGATTCCGGTCCTTGGGGTGCTCGGGCTGTTCGCGGTCTCCAACAGCCTGCGGAACCTGGTGAGCGACACGCTCAGCGGCATTCAGGGCCTGGTCGTCCTGAGCGACAACGCGCTCAGCCCCGTGTTCAGCAACGTCCCGGCGTCGTTGCCGGACGAGCTGCGGAAGATCCCGGCGGTCCGTTCGGTCGCCCCGGAGGTCTGGGGCCTGGCCCCGTCGGTCGAGGGCCGCGGCATTATTTCCGGGATGTTCAAGCCGGGCAAGCAGATGTCCATCTTCGACCAGCCGGTGGTCGCCGGCCAGGACATCAAGGCCCACCAGAACCTCCGCAGCGCGGTCTTCCCCAAGGCGCTGCACGACAAGGGCGAGGGCCGGTTCCTCCGCGAGGGCGACGAGGGCTCGAACAACATCGTGATCAGCCGCAAGATCGCCCGCGAGCACCCCGATGAACAGGGCCGGCCGAAAAAGGTGGGCGATACCCTCCAGATCGGCGGCAAGCCGTTCACGATCGTCGGCCTGTATGAGACCGGCTCGATGCTGCTCGACGTGGTGATCATCATGGACATCGGCACGGCACGCCGCGTGCTGAATCGTCCCGAGGGTGCGCTGTCGACGATCTACGTCGAGGGCGACGACCCCGGCAAGAACGACCAGCTCATCGCGGCGATCGAGAAGGCCCAACCCGGATTCGACGCCCGGAGCATGGACGAGGCCCAGGCGAGTTTCAGCACGCTGCTGGGACAGATTGATACCTTCCTGCTGATGACGGTCAGCCTGGCGCTTCTGGTTGGCGTCGTGGGGATCGTCAACACCATGCTGATGAGCACCACCGAGCGGTTCGGCGAGTTTGGCGTGCTGCGGACGAACGGCTGGTCGCGGGGCCATATCCTGGGCCTGGTGACGCTCGAATCCGCGTACATCGGCCTGCTCGCCGGGATCGTCGGCTGCCTGCTCGCCTGGGCCGGCACGGCCGTGGTCAACCAGCTCGTCGAGGGGGGCCTGCAAGTCGGGCTCACCCCGTCGCTCTGGGCCCTCGGCATCGGCCTGGCGGTCGCCACCGGCACCCTCGGAGGCCTCTACCCCGCCTGGAAGGCCGCGCGAATGGCCCCCATGGAGGCGATCCGCGTCGGCGCCCGCTGATCCATCCAGGGGCCCCGACGGTTGCACCGCACCCTCGACCGAATCGAACCAAAACCGAATCCCCGGCGAATCAATCTGTATCAACCCACCGCGGCGCGATGACGAACGTGGATGGAATTCTCGATGTGACGGAGCAATTAGGAGGTCCAGGATGGCCGCCGATTCGATCGCGATCGTGTCCGCGTCACCCCGCGCCGCTCGCCCCGGGCCGCGAACCAGAGAGCTGCCGATGATCGACGTCAGGAACGTGCACAAGTCCTATCGCAGCGGCAGCCGAATGGTCGAGGCCCTGCGCGGGATCTCCTGCCAGATCGACCGCGGCCGATTCGCGTTCATCGTCGGGCCCAGCGGTTCGGGCAAGAGCTCGCTGCTGTACCTGCTCGGCGCGCTCGACCGCCCCACTTCGGGCGAGATCCTGGTCAACGGTCACGACCTGGCGAAGATGTCCGAGTCGCGCCAGAATCTCTATCGCCGGGACGAGATCGGTTTCATCTTCCAGTCGTTCAACCTGATCAGCAACCTGTCGGCCCTCGAGAACGTGCTGGTGCCCTTCATGCCCCGGGGGATCACGGCCGAGCAGCGCCGGCGCGCCGCCGACCTGCTGGCGGAGGTCGGCCTGGGCGACCGGCTCGACCACCGCCCGTACCAGCTCTCCGGCGGCGAGCAGCAGCGGGTGGCCATCGCGCGGGCGCTGGTGAAGCAGCCGGTGCTGATCCTCGCCGACGAGCCCACCGGCGAGCTCGACAGCCGCACCGGGGACGAGATCTACGCGATCCTGCGCCGCATGCAGGAATCCTCCGGCACGACGCTGGTGATCGTCACGCACGACCGCCGTTTCATCACTCCCGACGACCTGGTCCTCGAGATCCAGGACGGCCAGCTCGCCGGCAGCGACGCCGCCGAGACCGTCGATTACTCGGCCATCCTGAGCCCGAGGTGAGGCCGGATCGAATGAATGGGGATGCGCTCTGAATTCGAGGAGACCCGACGA
This sequence comes from Planctomycetales bacterium, assembly GCA_027452145.1. GTDB lineage: Bacteria > Planctomycetota > Planctomycetia > Isosphaerales > Isosphaeraceae > JAKAUH01. The sequence goes on along the minus strand of DAIDHB010000380.1, from coordinate 12,171 downwards.
TGAAGTTCAAGGTTCTTCTCTACCCGTCGGACGAGGGTGTCGCGGTCTGCGCACCGAGCCTGCCGGGCTGCTGGTCGCAGGGAAACGACGAGTCCGAGGCCCTGGCCAACATCGCCGTGGCGATTCGCGAATACCTCGAGGTCGAGGTGGAAGCCGACGAATCTCTCGAACATCGAGGTGAGGTTCGCGAGGTCGAGGTGGCGGTCTAGCCATGCCCCGGCTGCCAGGCGTCAACCATCTGGATGCCGTGCGCGCCCTCGAGAAAGCCGGCTTCCGCGTTGTCCGCCAGGGTCGGCATATCATCATGTCGAACGGCGAACGGAAGGTTGTGATCCCGCGACACAACCCGGTCAACGCAATCACCATGGGCGGTATCGCCCGGGACGCCGGCTTCACCCCAGACGAGTTCCGCGCCCTCCTGTGAGGGTCGCTCATGTCCTGGATGGGATTGACGATGGGTGGGACGGAGAAGGCGATATCGCTCCCGCCTCCGTGCCACTCACCCAACCCGCAGCACCACCTTGCCGAACACCTCGTTCGCCTCCATCCGCGCCTGGGCTTTTCGCACGTCGTCCAGGTCAAACACCGAATCGACCACCGGGCGCACGAGTCCCCGCGCCAGCCAGGGAATCACCTGCTCGGCGAACCGTCGAGTGGCGGCGATCTTCTCCTCGAGCGGCCGGGCACGCAGCGTCGTGCCGACGATCGTCAATCGCTTGCGCAGGATCGTGCTCAGGTCAACGGGTGCATTGGCGCCACCCAGATAGCCGACGATCACCAGGCGCCCCAGCGGGGCCAGCGCGGCCAGGTTCGCCGCCAGCGCCGGGCCGCCCAGGAAGTCGATCACCACGCTGACCCCGGCCCCATTCGTCAGGGTTTTCACGGCCTCGGCGAACGATTCTTTTGATGTATCGATCGGATGATCGAGGCCCAGTTCGCGGGCCCGTTCGAGCTTCTCGGCCGTGCGCGACGTGCCGAGCACGGTGCAGCCCATCGCGTGGGCGACCTGCACGGCCGCCGTGCCGACGCCGCTGCCGACCGCGTGGATCAGCACGGATTCCCCCGGATTGAGCCGGCCGCGGGCCGTCAGGGCGTCATGAGCGGTGAGAAAAGCCTCGGGCACCGCGGCCGCCTGGACGAAATCCAGGTTGCCCGGGATCGGCACGGCCATCCGCTCGTGGGTCAGCACGTATTCGGCCTGGCCGCCCCCGCCGACGATTCCAAAAACCCGATCGCCGACCTTCAACGGCCCGATTGCGTCCGGCCCGATCGCATCGACCTCGCCGGCATATTCGAGGCCCGGGATGTCCGCCGGCGCGCCCGGCGGCGCCGGGTACATGCCGCGCGCCTGCATCAGGTCCGCCCGGTTGAGCGCACAGGCCCGCACGCGCACGCGAATCTGGTCGCCACGCGGCTCGGGCGCCGGCACCTCGCGGATCTCGAGCACCTCGGCCCCGCCTCGACCCGCGATCACGATCGCTCTCATCGACTGGTTCTCCTCGTCCTACCGGTCGTCGTATCGACGGCCGGCGCGGGCTCGTCCGACAGGAACCGGATGCCCGCATCGGGCGGGCCGGGCCGATCCGGCGCGAGCACGGGACCTCCCTGCAACCGCCGGTCCAGCGCGTACAGCAGGCAGCTCACGACCCCCGACCAGATCAGGCAGACCATCAAGATCATGTAAAGCGCCGGCAGTATGTTGAACGCCTCGCCCGCCGGGCGCGCGCGGACGCGGAAATCGATCGCGAGCCACGCCAGAGTCCCGAGCAGCGGCAGGGCGCACCCCGAAATCATCCCGCCGACGATCCCCGTCTGGCCCCGGACGCGCCCCAGTACGAAGCCCGGCAGCACGACCAGCAACCCCACGCCCAGGAGTGCCAGGTCGGTCGTCAACAGCGCGAACCCCACGCCGGAAATCGCCACCAGGCCCATCAGCTCGCCCAGCGTGTACTGTCGGGGTGCGATCATCGGGACTTCCCTCCGGGCCGCGCGCGAGGCCGCTCGTGGTCGTCGAACCCGCTCCAGTGGATTGGCCCGACCGCCGGCTCGGGCTCGGGCATCGGGTCGTCGACCCGGTCGGCCAGCCGCTGGATCGACCAGATCAGCGAGCCCACCAGCATGCCCCAGCCCGAGCCGACGACCGTCAGCACCATCGTCCCGAGCCACGGCAATGGCGAGTCGAGGACCTGGACCCGGGAACGGATTCCGAGCAACACGAGGAACCCCAGCCCGCAGAGTGGAACCCCGATCGCCCCGGCCGCCATCGACCCGGCGAGCCCCACCCCGCCCCGCGCCCGGCCGATGGCATACCCGCCGATCGGGAGGCCGACGATCAGGAACAGCGGGATCAACAGCGGCCACGGCACGGCCGCCATCACAAGGGCGCAGATCGCCACGACGATCATCATCCGTCGCAGTGTGAATTGCACCCGGGGGCGTTTCACGACGGATGATCCCCCTCGCCCGTCTCTCGGCCGTCCTCGACCGCCATCGCCGCGCGGGCCTCCTCGCGCTCGCGTTCCTCGCGGCGGATGTCCGCGATGAGCCACACCGGGATGCTACCAAGAGTACCGAAGATGAGCCCCTGGCACACAGCCACCACCAGCAGGACCGCCGTGGCGGAGATACTGGTGAATTCCGGGGTTGAAAACAGATATTCGTGCGTTAATCGCTGAGAGAGCCCGACCGCGAGCATGACCGCCCCACCGATGACGATCCCCGCGAAACGGCCCCAACCCAGGGGATTCCGGCGACAGCCGACGGTCGCACCGGCAGCCCCGCTCACCGGGACCGCGAGCATGAAGCCGAACGGCAGGCGCAACAGGGCGAACACCACCGCCAGCACGGCGATCGCCGCCATCAGGCGGCCGAGCGTGATGCGGGGGATTCGCCCGGTTCCGCTCATGGCGTGCCGACCTCGTGCCGGGATTGCGGTCGTGCGCGCGCCGCCGTCCCGGTCGGATCGAGCGGTCGGGCGATCGTCCTCGCCGCGAGCTGGAACCTCCCCAGAGACGTTGCGATCAGGAGGACCACCGGCAGGCCGAGGAGGACCAGGAGCCGCACATCCAGAAGATCGAACCAGACGAGCCCAGCGGGATTCCACCAGCCCTGGACGACGGTCAGGATGTCGAGCATACCCACCGTGACGATCACCAGCAGCACCACGCCGATGACCACCGCGTCCCGCCGCCGCTCCTCGGCGTTCCCCGTCCGCCAGATGCCGATCAGCATCAGGGGCGTGAGGAAACCCGCGAGCCAGATCGGCGACCGCACCGCGGCCAGCAGCACGGCGCAGATCGCCACGACGATCGTCATCTGCCACAGCGTGAATTGCACCCGGGGTCGCTTCACGACAGAGGATCCCCCTCGCCCGTCTCGTCGTCGGCCTCGTTCGGTATCGCTTCGCGAGCCTCCTCGCGCTCGCGTTCGGCACGATGGACGCCCGCGATCAGCCAGACCGGGATGGAGGCCAGTGTACCCTGCACGGCCCCCGCTCCCACATAGGTCGCCAGGATGATCGCCGTCACCATCGGCCCCGGGCCGGTCGAGCTATCGAAGATATACTGGTGCGTCACGCGCTGATAGATCCCAAGCCCCAGCGTCCCCGCCACGCCGACCGCGATCCCGCCCAGGAATCCCGACCGGCCCCGACGGTAGGCGATTGCCGCGCCCGTGGTCATGCTGCCGACCCAGACCACCGGCAGGCCGAATGGCTGACGCATCACGGCCAGGACCACCGCCAGCACGGCGATCGCCGCCATCAGGTGGCGCAGGGTGAGGTGGGGCCCGGACATCGGCATCGCTCCCGTCACAGCTCGCGGTAGCGCCTGCGCACGAAGTGCGGGCGGTACGTCGGACCCACCGTGCTCCGGCCCCTCGCCGACGCCCCCGCGACGGCCGGGCGGCCTCGCCGGGCGATCGACCATGCCCACGAGCCGATCAGTCCGCCCCAGGCCAGGCCGAGGATTCCCAGCGCCGGCAGGATGGCCCACGGCACCGGCGAGGACAGGTCGGGGAGCCCATACATCCGCGACAGCAGTATGACCACTCCGATGTTGCCCGTCGGGAACCCAATCGCGCCGCCGAGCATCGCCCCGAGGATTCCCTCGCCACCCCGCGATCGCGCAAATGCGAACCCGGCCAGCGGGAACCCGGCCGCCGGGAAGACGATGAGGACCACCAGAAGCGGCAGGACCGCCAGCAGCACGCCGCAGATCACCACGCCGAGCATCAACGGCCAGAGGGCGAATGGCCCCAGGGATCGGGATCGGTTCACGTCAGGTTCCCTCCATGTGGCCGCGACGGCCGTCGAGCCCGTCGCCTCGGCCGCCCAGGCGATCATGAACGCGTCCGACGCGGAGGACAGGACCGGGGGCGCCGCCACCTATTATGATGGGCATCTCGAGCCCGTTCATCCAGACCCCAGCCGGCCCGGCGGAATCTTGCCCGGGTGTGCCGGCCTCGTGCCGGCTGCGCTCCTCACTCTGCTCTCCTCACTCGTTCCTACCTTCCGGGAGCACCACACCGACCCGCACGGTCGGATCCTGCGAATCACCGCGGTCCGGCTTCGGTCCGGGGCGCCAGCGTGCCCTGAGCCGGCCGATCAGGCCTCCGAGCGACAGGAGCGTCCAGGCACAGACGCCGAAGGTCGTCCCGCCGAGCAGGCCGATCATCCCCGAGGTCGTGACCAGCGTCCCGGGCGTCATGTCGAACGCGGTGCCGCCCCAGGCCAGGTGCGCATAGAGGTTGCACGCGACCGCGATCGTCACGAAGCCCAGCAGGCCCGCCATCATCGAGCCGAAGATCCCCGAGCCGCCCCGGGCCCGGTCGAGGAAAAACCCCGGCAAGGCCAACGTCCACGCGGCGGCTACGAGCCGGAATCCCAGGTGGAACAGGTAGCAATCGAACGCCGCCAGCGCGACGAGCTGAACGAGCCGCCTGATCGTGAACTGGAAGCGTGGACGTTCCATGCGATGGCTCGATTGCTCGCTCCTCGGGGGCTTCCACGAGGTTGACCAGGACCAGTGTCAACCCGGCGAATTCGGCTGTCAAGGAACGCACCTGGATCGGGTTGCCGACGCTGCCGAGGAGCGAACATACTGGACGCCAGCGAAATCCGTTGAGGCGGGACGGCTCATCCGACAGGATCTCCGCATGCGGCGATCCGACGGGAGGGCCAGGCTCCTGCCGAGCCGCCAAAGGCGCGGGCCAGTCCCGCAACCCGGCTCTCTCGCTGCCCCTGAGCCCTCACCCCGACCCACGATCCATGACCACCGGACGCATTCCCATCCCTCCCCCCACCGACAGCCCCAGGCCCACGCTGGTGAGCTGGGAGCCCGGTGCTCGGATTCCCGCGCTGGCGGACGACGAGGTCCGCGTCTGGGTCGTCGGACTGGACGAGGGGATCCTCGGCGATTCCGAGTCCGGCGCCGACACCATCGAGCCAGGCCCCGAACTGGCCATCCTGTCGGAGGACGAGCGCGCCCGCGCCGCCCGGTTCGTGCGAGCGCGCGAGCGCCGGCGGTTCGCCCGCTGCCGCGCGGCCCTGCGACAGATCCTCGGCGAGCTGCTGGACCAGCCGCCCGGGTCGCTGCGCTTCCGCGCCCGCGCCGCGGGCAAGCCAGAGCTCGATCCAGAAGCAAGCATCGGCCCGGAAGCGGCTCGTCCCAGCTTCCTCCGGTTCAACGTCTCGCACTCGGCCGACCTGGCGGTGATCGCCGTGGCACTCGGCCGCGAGGTGGGGGTGGATGTCGAACGAATGAAGGCCGTTGGCGAGGCCGAGCGGATCGTCGCGTCGTTCTTTACCCCGGCCGAAAATGCCGCATTCGCGACGATCCCGGAATCCGAGCGGCCCGCCGCGTTTCTGCGCGGTTGGACCCGCAAGGAGGCCGTGCTCAAGGCGTTCGGCTCGGGCATCGCCGGCCTGGCCGCCCGGCACGAGACCGGGTTCGGCCGGGGCGAGCTCCCGGCCCGGTTCGAGCCGGTCGGGCCGATGCACCGCGTCGATCGCTGGGCTCTCTGGGAGGCCGCACCCCGGCCCGGGTTCGTCGCCGCGCTGGCCGTCGATGCGGAACACGGTCCCCTGCCCGAGCCGGGTCTGCCTGGCTGACGCCTCGTTGCCCGCGAAGCGGCGGTGGACGTAGACTGAACAGGACGGAGCGGAGCGAAGCCGCCGGATCCGATCTCCAGGGCACCACCGGGGCCCGCCAGGGCTCGACATCTCATGGAACTCCTGGGCCTCCTGCTGGTCATCCTGATCATCTACGTCTTCATCCGCGCGCTGACGACCTTCAGCGCCTGGATGACGGGTCAGCGCTATCGCGCCTACCGCAGCCTGGCGGCGATGCACCGCGGCCGGTACGAGAGCCGCGGCCTGTCTGACCCGCCCACGGTGAGCTTCATCCACAACAGCTCGACCGTGCGGGTCGGGCTGGCCCCCACGATCGCCGGCCAGCCCGAGCAGATCCCCCGCACCCGCGTCGTGGCGAGGTTCCACAAGGGGATTCCGTTCCGGCTCGAGCTGGCGCCCTCCTGCCGCCCCGCGCCGCCGCAGCCGCCGCGGGGCACCCGGGTCGTCCGGCTCGACGACCCGTGGTTCGACCGGCATTACACCGTCCAGGCCAACGATCACGAGATGGCCCGCGACTTCCTCGGTCCCGAGGTGCTGGCCGCCGTCGAGAACCTCCAGCGGATGGTCCACCCCGGGGGCATGCTGGTCTCGATCAATCCCGAGCGATTGCTCGTGCAGGTCGACCGCAACCTGGGCCAGAGCATCGAGGGCCTCGCCCGCGCCGTGCACGAGGCGCTGATCGTCCACGACGGCCTGCTGACCGGCGTCCACCGCCGGATGAACCAGGGGATCGCCATCGTCGAGCGCGGCGACGAGTTCGAGGAGGACAACGGCCCTCCGATTTGCAAGGTCTGCGGCGAGCCGATCGGCGCGGTCGCCGTCGTCTTCTGCGCCGCGTGCAATACCCCGCATCACCGCGACTGCTGGGAATATGTCGGCGCTTGCTCGATCTACGGCTGCAACGGTAAGGTCGGCGTCTCGGAATGAGGCCGCCCCGGACGAGCCGTGCCGGCCAGACCACGCCGCCCGGGCCCGCACCCGCCGCGGTCCGGCCGGGGCGGGCCAGGCCGGGATGCGGGATGCGAGCTCCGGGCGTGGGCCGGGTGCGATTCGGCGATCGAACGAGCGGGTTTCGTTGTGGTGCGACCGGGGCGCCGGGCCTATAATTCATGGAGGATTCGGAGGGAATGCCATGGCGACCGAAGTGCAGGGACCCTATCAGTATCTTGAAGCCCGCCCGGGTTCGAATTATCGCCAGCTTTTTCTGAAAGGCCGGCGGATCCGGGCCGTGGTGATGTACAACGCCGTCCGCGGGAGCGATCCTCGCACTCCGGAAGAGGTCGCTCGCGACTTCGGCGTTCCGCTGGAAGCGGTCATCGAGGCCGTGGATTATGTGGAACGGAATCCGACGGTCATCCAGGGGGATTGGGAGCGGGAGGAATCGAGCCTCCGCGCGCGGGGCCTGCTGGACGGGCCCTCGCAATCATGAGGCTCCTGGTCGACGAAAACCTGTGCGATCGGAGCCTGGACGTCCGCCTGCGGGCTGAGGGGCACGAGCCGATCCTGGCCATCGACGTCGGGCTCCAGTCGTTCGCGGATCCGAGGGTCCTGATCTGGGCGATCGGACAGGGGTTGCCGGTCTTGACTCAGGATTCGGAGGACTTCGAGGACCTGCACGACCTGATCATGGCTGCCGGTGGGCATCATTCGGGCCTGCTGATCGTCCGCGTCGGCCGGGACCCGCGGCAGAGCCTGACCAACCGGGCCATCGGCATTGCGATCAGCAAGCTCGAATCGTCGGGGCTGCCGATCCGGGATCAGCTTCATGTGCTGAACCAATGGCGATGATCGCCCTCGTTCGGACCGGCGATCCAACCGCGGACTCTGTCTCGCCGACCTTACGCCGACCGAGCAGCGGTCGTTTGCGCCCACCATCCCGCCCGGCCCGCACCCGCCGCGGTCCGGCCGGATCCGACCGGGCCGGTCTCACACCGTCAGTTGGGAGACGGCCGGATTCTCGCTTTGCCAGGTCAGAGCCTTCTGATACCCTGGAAGGCATGGAAACGACGTCCCCCATGACCGCGCTGGACCGGATGCTCGACCCCCTCAGCGACTGCCTCGACGCCGAGGTGGCGCGGCGCATCGTCGCCCTGCGCATCGCCCCCGAGATCCAGGCCCGGATCCAGGAACTGGCCGACCGCTGCAACGAGGGCCAGCTCACCGAGGCCGAGCGTGCCGAGTACGACGGGTACGTCGAGGGTGCCGAGATCGTCAGCCTGATCAAGTTGAAGGCGCGGCGGTTCCTGAGGGACCAGGGTTCCGACTGATGGATCAGGTCACCCGGGAGCTCGTTCGCGAGCGCGCCGGCGATCGGTGCGAGTACTGCCTGTATCCGCAGGCGCAATCGGAGACGACCCATCACGTCGAACACATCGTCGCCAGGCAGCACTTCGGAGGCGACGACCCGGGCAACCTCGCCCTCGCCTGTATCCATTGTAACTCACATAAAGGTACGAATCTTACAGGAATCGATCCCGACAGCGGCGCGCTCGTTTCCCTGTTCCATCCCGGCGCGACCGCTGGGTCGATCATTTCACCTTGCGAGGCGCCTTCATCATCGGGCTGACACCCACCGGGCGGACGACCGTCTACGTCCTGGCGATGAACGCCCGGCACCGGCTCAACGTCCGTGCGGAGCTCATCGCCCAGGGGCTTTATCCCTGAGTGCTCCGAGGCCGGGGATAATTACGCCGCCCGGCGCGTGCCGCACCATCTCGCCCGGCACCCGCACCCGCCGCGGTCCGGCCGGGCCGGACGGCGGCGACGGCCCCGCGCGGTCGTGGCGGCCTTGCCTGGCCAGGGCGTGAGCTTTGCGTGCCCGGCGGCCCGTCCCGGTGGAACGCCGGCCCGCCGGTCGAAAGAATCGCCGGCCTCGGTTCCGATCGGCGGCGGGATGGGACTCTACTGATGGAGTCCCGTTGCGCGGGGGTCAACCGTCGGGGATTCGGTGGCGTCCCGCCCGTCTCCGGCCATCGCGATCCGGCCGGGCCGGGCGGATCAACCGGCGGTGGACCCGGAGGTATCGGGCGTCGGGTGCTCGCCGGCCGCCGCGAGAATCCGCCGGAGATTGACCAGCTCGGGACGGTTGAGGTGGAGTGTGACCACGGTGGCCCGCCCCGTCGGGGAAATGCCGATGATGAGGGTTGCGTCCTCATTCCAGGCGAAATGGTCGCTCCACCGCTGCCGGCGCGGATGGAACAACGGGGCGGCGAGCCTGGTCGCGGGATCGGGCCCCTCGGTATGATTGTATTTGTGATTGTTGCATCCCTGGCACGACAGGGCCATGTTGCCCCGGGAGGAGTCGCCGCGCCGGCTCCGGGGGATGATGTGTTCGACGGAGAAGGGCTGCATGGCGAACCGCGCCTGGCTGCGGCAGTATTCACAGCACCCGGCGGCGAGCCGCCAGACGTCTCGTTTGAGATGGGCGGGGACGCGCGGCCTAGCCATCGGATGGCGCCGGGATCCCCAGGTCGTCCATGAGGCTCCGCAGCGGGACTCCCCGGATTCTCGCCAGCTCCGCCAGGGCCGCCAGCCGCTCGGCTTCGAGGCGCTCCGCCTCGGCGGTGAGTCGCAAGAGCTCCTGATGTTCCTCGGGCGTGAGGGACTCGCCCCGGCGCCGCGCGATCAGCTCGTCGTAACGGTCTCTCAGTCCTTCGGGGAAACCCTGGTTGATCCGCGCCAGGAGCTCCGACTCGGTGGCGCCGAGCCGGGTCGGACCGCGGCGCGAGCGGAGCTGGAGCACCTCGGCGACGAACTGGTCGAGCTCCGGCGGGCTAAGCTGCCCGACCGCCTCGAGCAGCGCATCGCGCGAGACCTCGGCTTGGAGTTGGATCGTCGGCATGGGATGGACCCGGAAGGTCGGACATTCCGCACAGGAAATCAACATCGCTACCGATTCTACCCGAACGGAACTCGGCGGGCATCCTCAACTTCGGTCCGCATTCCGTGCATCCTGGCGAGCCGCCGTTCCGCCCGTCCCGCACCCGCCGCGAGCCGGCCGGAGCGAGGCGCGGGTGCCTCGAACAGGACGGACGGGCCGCCGGTCCGGTCCGGCGCGGTGAGGTCTCTCATGGGGCGGCAGTCGGCGGAGTCGACCGGTCGGCGATGGCGACGGGGTCGAGGACGATGATCCCTGGGAACCGGGCGAAGTCCGCCCCGTTGAGCGTGAGCAATCGGGTGATGCCGTAAGTCCGCATCGCGGCGACGAGCCGGGCGTCGTAGGACACGCGGCCATGACAGGCGTGGGCTTCGACGAGCGCCTCCCACTCCGCGAATAACGTCGGCAAGTCCGGGAGCAGGCGGAAGAGACGCTTCACCCGAGCGACCTCCGCCTGACACTCGGGTATGGACAACCCGAGCCCGTTCGAGGCGATCGGCCGGGTGGCGGTGGCCCAGAACTCGTAGAGATTCTGGGGGACGACGCAGAGCACCTCGCCGGCGGCGTGTAGCACGCGGATCGCCGCGTCGGCCGCGGCGAAGGCCGGGTCCGCGGGCCGGGCATGCCGGAGGAGGATATTCGTGTCGAGGAGGATCAAAGCTGGGCGTCTTCTCGCTCGCGGTAGAGGGTCTCTCGGCTGTCATCGAGGACGAACCCCGCGGGGTATCGGCCGGCCCGGCCCTCCGCGTCTCGCTTCCAGGCGTCGAGTTCGGCCTGCCAGGCGTCGCCGGTCAGCGGGGGCGATGGCTCGGCCGCGGACGTATCGCCGCCAGCGAGCCGCGCGAGAGCCGGGCGGATGAGTTCGTCGACGGAGATGTCGAGGGCGGCCGCCTTCGCGGCGAGCTGACGGAACGTCTCTTCAGGAACGGTGACCTGGGGCATCGTGTCCTCTCTCGAATGCGACTTCGTTCATGCTATCGCCTGGAGAAGGCCCTGTCCAACCGAATCGCCAGCGTCGGTCGGCCTCGTCGATTACCCCGTGTTCCTTCACGCTCCGGCCCGGCGTCGGTTGCACGCCCGCCCGACACCCGCCCCCGCCGCGATCCGGGCGGGTCGGGCCGGGCCGGTCCAACGGGACTGCAAGCCGGGCTCGATGATCTCGGCGGGCCGGTCCGATGCGATTCGGGGATGGGGAACCCGCCGCGAGGCGGGCGCGATCGTCGATCACCTCGCGGTCCTGCACCACCGCGGCCGACCCGGCGGCCGCGCCGCGGGCCCGTCGCGTGGGATCCGCCCGCCCGGCGCCTCATCGGATCGGAAGATCCGCACACCGGTCGGAAGATTTTCCGGCCCCGGTTCAGATCGACGGCGGGATGGGACTCTACTGATGGAGGGCTGTCGCGCGGGGATCATCCGCCGGGGTTCTTCGCCGGTCCGGCGGGCCCGGACCCGCCGCGAGCCGCCCGCAGCCGGCCGATCCGGCCTTTTCGGAATTGTTCCGGTCGAAGGTGTAACACTCGCGTCGGGAAGTGGTCTTCGTCCTTGGGAGGATCCCATTAAGCGCGCCCTTTCTACCCGGGCGTCACCTGAACCGAGATTCCCAACTCACCAGGAGTCCGTATTCATGACCGGAACAAAACTGCGGCGTGCCGCCCGGTGGATCGGTGCAGTCACCTTCTTCTTGATGATTGAACCGACGACGTATGCCGGTCTCGTCACCCAGTACGATGCGACCCAGCTCACGGGCCTGACGAACGGGAATGCGGTCACGTCGCTGACTGACCTGAGCGGGAACGGCAACACGGCAACGCAATCGCCGTCGGCAGCCTCGGTCGGCACCTACGTCACCAACGGGATCGGAGGCTTGCCTTCGATCCAGTTCACGCGCAATACCGGAGGGGGCAACTACGGCACCGGCACCGGCTATCAGAGCGCCTTAAATATGGGGACTGCCTTCGGGATCTCCGGCGATTCGGCCTGGACGATGATCTATGTCTTCCGCGCCGAGGCCCCGACGAGCTATTAGGCGTCCGGCAGGAATTAGTTTCCCTACCGTTTCCTCATTACTGGCTTGATCGTGATGTCGTAGTCCGGCAGCGTTTTCGATCGATCGAGTCGCGCCTCGTGAATCCTCATCTCCTTGGCCGGGACGCGAACCCCGTCG
>DAIDHB010000379.1 GCA_027452145.1 Planctomycetales bacterium | reverse complement strand
GATGGGTCGGATGGGGCAGGAGCGGATCGATCCACTTCCAGAGACGAGGGTCGATTTCATAGCGTCGCATGGTGGGCCTCCCTTCGGAAACCTCCCACCTTCATAATAACTGAAAAACCGTTTCTCAGACAGAGCCTAGTAGGCCGCCGACAGGGGCGGTGAAGTGAAGTGAAGTGAAGCGAAGCGAAGCGGCGCGGACCGGAGGTGCACCATGGATCCCGATTCGATGGCGGACGAGAGCGGCGAGTCGGACCCGACTTACCAGGCCTTCGATAGCTCCGGGGAAGTCTCGCCTCCCCGGCGTCTATCGGGCTCTCCGTCCAGGACCGAGCTCCAGCCCGAGACCCCGGCCTGGCGGAGGCCGGAAGGGTCCGGCGGCGCCGCGAGGCGGGGGTCGGAGTGGTCCGGCGGCAATCCCTCGGCGCAAGACGCCTTCGGGTCCTCCGACGACGTCATCCCCGTCGATTCTCAGGGGAATCTCTTCGGCAAGTACCGAGTCCTGTCGAAGATCGGCAGCGGCGGCATGGGGCACATCTGGCTCGTGGAGCACGTGCGGCTCCGGCGCCAAAGCGCCCTGAAGGTCATCAAGTCCGAGCTCGCCGAGAGCGCCGCCGGCCTCCACCGCTTCCAGCGCGAGGCCGAGATCCTTGCGCAGCTCAGCCGCCATCCCAATGCGGTCCCCGTCCACGACGCCGACGTGGTGGGCAAGTTCGCCTACATCGAGATGGATTACCTGCCGGGGCAGAACCTCAAGCAGCGGCTCGATGACGTGGGCCTGATGACGCTGCAAGACGTGGCCTGGTTCCTCGGCGAGGCCTGCGCGGTGCTCGGCGAGGCGCATGCCCGGGCGATCGTGCACCGAGACATCAAGCCGACGAACATCATGATCGTGCCCGACCCGTCCGCGCCGCGCGGCGAGCGGGTGAAGGTTCTCGACTTCGGCATCGCGAAGATCCTCCGCGACCCCGCCCTGGATACCGCCTCGCTGAGCCTCCAGACCGAGGGCTACCTGGGGACCTATCCCTACTCCAGCCCGGAGCAGCTCGGACTGCCGCTGCCGGGCCGCAGGGAGCCCGCTGCGGTGGATCTTCGCAGCGACATCTACTCGTTGGGCGTCCTGTTATACGAGATGCTCGTCGGAACGCGGCCGTTCTCGGGCATGCCGACGAAGCTTCTGTACGACCACGTGCATACGCCGCCGCCGCCGTTCTCGGAGTCGGCGCCCGAGGTCCACATCCCCCCGGAAGTCGAGGCGGTCGTCCGACGCTCCCTGGAGAAGGACCCGGTCGCCCGCTTCCAGTCGGTCGATGAGCTGCTCCGGGCATTCTGCGCCTCCGTCGAGGCCGTCGAGGTGACCCACGCGCCCCGCGCCTTCATCCCGGCCTCGAGGGCGCCGGCGCCCGCGGCCGATCGGCCCGCCGAGGTGGAGCTGGGGGCCGCCGTCGCGACAGGTTCAGCCGCGAGGGCCTGGCGAAGCCCGCGACTGGCCGGCCTGTCATCCTGGTGGCGGCCGGCCGCCATCGCGGCCGCGGCGTCGCTGCTCGTCGCCGCCCTGGCCTGGTTCGTCCTGCGCTCGTCCCTGGAGTCCGGCAATATCTCCACGGAGAGATCGGCCTTCCCTCCGACGATCCAGAACTGGCTCGACCAGCACCAGCTCGACCCGGTCGGCCCGAATCTCTCCCGGGAATCCTGGCCGGAGCGGGTGAAGCGAAAGGGACCCCCCGCCCGGGAGCTCGTCCTGATCGGAGCTCATTACCTGCCGGCGGGCTTCCGGACCGAAGATTCGGCGGCGGTGAACGACGAGGGCCTGCCGAAGGTCCTCGTGAGCGAGAAGACCGGTAGCCGGTTCATCCTGATCGAGGGGGGGGATTTCCGCATGGGTGCCTTCAAGGACGACCCCTCGCTGGATTTCGACAAGTTGACCGAGCGCCCCGGCCACATGGTTACGCTATCGTCCTATTACCTCCAGGAATGCGAGGTCTCGATCGGCGAGTTCGCGAAGTTCTGCCAGGACAAGGGCCTGAAATCGTCCGACGCCGAGGTCGAATCGTTCTACAAAGGTTGGTACAAGCAGGTGGAGTTGTTGGGCGCTGCGGATAAGAACAAGGTCGACGACTACCCGGCAACAGACGTCTCGCACCGGATGGCCGTCGCCTTCGCGCGATGGATCGGAGGCGACCTGCCGACGGAGGCGCAGTGGGAGTATGCCGCGCGGTCCCGCGGCAAGCTCCAGCGGTTCGTGTGGTCCGACGCCGAGGACATCGACCCAGCCAATCGCAACCGGCTGGCGCGTGTTTTCGTCATGGATGACGGCCCCTGCGAGGTCCACTTCGACGGGAACAAGGACCGCACGGCTCAGGGGATCTACCACATGGCGGGTAACGTCCGGGAGTGGTGCCGGGACGTCTGGAAGGGCTATCAAGCCACCGCACTGAGTGACCCGGTCGGTCTACCGGAGGAAGGCGAGTCGGATCCGGACTACGCGATCCGGGGGGCGTCGTACCTCACGTCCACCGAGTCAAGGCGAGTGACGTGGAGGCACGACCAGGGCCGTCCCTGGAAGATGAAAGAAAGCGAGAGCGACGACGATGTGGGATTCCGGGTCGTCCTGGAGGTCCTGCGACGCCCCGACGAGCGCAAGTCGGCGGATCAGATCGCGGCGCGGGAGGAGGTGGGACGATGATCGGCCGTCGCGTGGGGGGAACCTGGATCGCGGGATTGCTGGTCCTGGCGGCGATCCATCTGGCCGCGGCCTGGTGTCCGGCGCAGCCCCCGCAGGGACAGCCGCCGGCTGAGGTCGGTCGACGGCCGCAGAGCTGGGCCGTGCTGGTCGGGATCGATCAGTATCAGGATGAGGTCCAGTTCCCGAGGCCGCGGGCGGCCGGCGACGCCCTGGCCCTGGCTCGCTGGCTTGTCGAGGACGCCGGTTGGAAGCCGGACCACATCCAGCTCCTGGTCGATCGCGAGCCGGTGAATGCGGTGAGGTTCCGCGACGCCGCGCGGCGACCGCCGACAAAGCAGCCGACCCAGCGCGAGCTCGACCGCGCCGTCAAGGAGTGGCTGCCCGAGAACGTCGGGCGCGGGGACGTGGTGCTGATCTTCTTCGCCGGCCAGGCGGTAAGCCTGCCGGACCCGCCCGAGGGCGGCGGCGCCGGCCGGTCGTCGCGCGACTATCTGATCCCCGTGAACGCGGTCCCCGACCGGGAGGACACGTGGTGGCGCCTGGGCGACGCGATCGACGGGCTGGCGTCGAAGGGAGAAGCCTCGATCGTCTGCCTGCTGGACACGTCGCCGGCCGGCCGGGTCCAGCCCCCGCGTCGGATCGAGGGCGTGGGACGCGAGGTCGCGCCCGAGCGTCGCTTGCGAATGCTCGAGGGGATCGCGCGCTGGCCCGGGGTCACCGCCTGGATGGCCGCGACCGAGCGCACGGCCGAGGTCGCCGACGAGGGCGGCCGCGGGCCGCTGACGGCCGCGCTGCTCCGGGCGCTGGGCCGTCCCGGCGAGGTCGTCGACCTGCACACCTGCCTCGTGCGGCTCTGGCGAGACAAGGCGCTGGCCGGCATGGGCTTTCAGATCGTGGGGGCGTTCCCCCAGGGGCTGTCGCTCTGGCCGGGGCACGTGCCGCACGCACTACCCCCCGTCGACCCGCTGCTCCAGCGCGGCCACGCGGACCGGGTGACCGGGATCGCGTTCCGTGGCAGCGACGGAGGCCAGATCATCACGACGTCGCAGGACTCGACGGTGCGCATCTGGCGCGCCTCCGACTCGTTCCTGCTCAACGTCCTGCCCTGGACGATCAACGGGTTCGAGAGCCCGGTACTCGGCGGCGACGGCCGCCTGCTGGCCGCCGGCGGCGGCCAGGGGGACGTGCTGTTCTACGACATGAACACCGAGACCCGACTGCCCTGGCCGGGCGTGATGCTTCATCAAAGCCCGGTCTCGCGGGTGGTCATACTGCCCGACGGGCATCACGTGGTGAGCCACGGCGGTGGGAAGGCGGTCCTGTGGAACGTCGACCTGGAAGCGCGCCGCGTCTCGCCCCGTGAGCCGGCGGAGGAGGGCGTTGCGCTCGTGGCCGCCGCGACCGAACCCGGGCCCGTGGCCTTCGCCCTGGCGGTGATGCCGGCCGATGAGGCCCGGCCTCGGAAGGCCATCCGGCTGTGCAATGCCGCGGGGGATGTCGTGAAGGAATTCGACCCGCCCCCGCCGGAGGTCCCGCTGCCCGGAGGAGCGGCGGACCTGATCACGGCCCTGGCCCTTTCGGCCGACGGGAGCCGGGTCGTCGTCGGGACCGCGTCGGGGCGGGTGGTGACCTGCGACCTTCAGGGCAACCGGGTCGGGGTCGAGCATCGGCTGCCGGACGAGCCGCGCGATGCCCGGGGTGTTGAGCACCTGTCAGTCCAGCCGCTCTGGGTGATGGCGGGGTGCGGGCGCTCCGTCTGGCTGCTCGGCGACCGGGGGCTGCCCACCGAGCTGCCGCTTGGCGAGGTTGTCGCCAGCGTCACGGCTTCGGCCGGCGGCCGCCGCGTCGCGGCCTGCTCGGCCCAGGGGCGTGTGAGGGCCTGGGATGTTGCCGACGACAGGAAGTGGCGGGACATCCCCCTGAGCGAAGAGATCAAGGGGGATGGGCTGTCGCTGGCGTTCTCGCCCAACGGCAGGCTGCTGGCGGTCGGGGACGGCAGCGGTCAGGTCCGGTCGTGGCATATCCCCGAAGGGACGCCCATGTCCCGGTTCGCCGCGCCGGCCGCGCAGATCGGTCACATGGCCGTCTCGCCCGACGGCCTCAGCCTTCTCCAGGTCTCGTCGAATCGCCTGGAACATTCCGCCGGGCAGGCGGTCGTCTGGCGGTTCGGCGACGAGCACGGGACGCGGCCGGTCCCCGGCCGGTTCCTTCAGGCCGGCGGCTTCCTGCCCGACGGCCGGCTCGTCCTGATCGACGAGGATGGGTCGGTCGTGGTCCACGACGGCCGGACGCTCCAGCGCCTCGGGAGGTCCTTCGAGCAGCCGAGGACCGCCGACGGGGAAGGCCAGTCCACGTGGAAATTCACGACCCTCGCCGTCGCGAGAGACGGCCGGCGCATCGCCGCCGGGAGCCTTGACGGGCCGCTGGCGTGTGTCTGGTCGACCGACGGAAGGATCCAGAAGACCATTCGCGACGAGCTGCGCGACAAGGTCCGGGCCGTCGATTTCTCCGAGGATGGCCGGTCGCTCCTCACTGCCGGCGACGACGGACTGGTCCGGGTCTGGGACCTCGCGGGCGAGGGGGCCGTCCTGCGCCGGCCCGTACGCGAGCTGGCCCCGGCCGACGGTGCCGCACCGACGGCCGTCGCTGCTGCGGCGACGTCGCCCGGCCCGGCACCGCTGATCGCCGCGGGCCGGGAGGACGGGCGGATCGACCTGTGGCGCCCCGGCGAGGCGAGGGCGCGTACCATCAGGCGGGTGGCCGGCGCGGTGAAGGCCGTGACGTTCTCCCGCGACGGGAGGTGGATGGCCGCCGGCGGCGACGATCCGCAGATCACGCTCATCGATACCGCCGACCTAAACGATCCCGTGCCACTGGCCACGATCCGCGGCGGCGCGCGCCTACGTCCCAATCACAACGAGACGATCGCCGCGCTGGCGTTCTGGCCCGACAGGCCACTACTGGTCAGCGCGAGCATGGACTCAACCGTGCGGCTCTGGGACCTGAAGAACCGGCGGCTCGTCACCACGATGGCCGCCCTGGACGACGGCGCCGAATGGGTCGCCTACACGCCCGACGGGCTCTTCGACGGCTCGCGCGCCGGGGAGACTCGCGTCACCTGGCGGCTCGACCCGAACTGGTGGCCGGGCGAGCGCGATGGGCTGATCGCACGCCTGGACCAGCTCGGTCCCGCGTACCGTCGCATCGACCTGGTCGCCAAAGTGGCGATAGAAGGGCAGAAGCCGGATCCGCCCCGCTTCGACACCCTGGCCGCCCCCCGCCTGATCATTGAGCCGATCTCGGCCGTGAGCCCCGCGCAGCGCGAGGTCGTGCTGCGGATTCGGTCGAGCAAGCCCGACATCCGCGACCTGAGGCTCTATCACAACGGCGCCTCGCTGAACCTGGCCAGGCCGGCTGCAACTCCCGACGCCGCGGGGCGAGGTGGGGCCGAATACACGGCGAAGGTGAAGCTGGTCTACGCGAAAAACGTCATCTACGCGCTGGGGAGCCGGAAGGACGACGTCCTGAAGTGGGGTGGATCGCCCGACGCCCAGTCGAACATCGTCGAGCTGGACTGCCGGGTGAAGCCGCCGGGCAAGGTGCACATCCTGGCGATCGGGGTGAGCGAATACAAGTCGCAGGCGCTGCGATACGCCCACAAGGACGCCGCGGCGATCGCCGAGTTCCTACGGAGCAGGGGACTGGAGGGGGCGTCGGTCTCCGAGCCGATCGTGCTCAAGGACACGGACGTCACCATCCGGGCGGTGGATGATAAGTTTGAGGAACTGCGGAAGCGGGTCGAGGGGAGGCCCGAGGATATCCTGGTCGTCTTCCTGGCCGGGCACGCGACCATCCGTCGGGGCGTCTTCAGCCTGCTGCTCCCCGGCGCCGACCTGCCCGAACGTCCGCCATCGGAGGCCGACCTGGCCTTCCGCGGGCCCGAGGAAGCCGATACGGCACGCCGGGCCTCGGCCTCGGACGACCCGAACGTGCTGCCCTATTCCCGGATCCACGCGCAGCTCGCCTTCGCCGAGGCCCTCAATCGGCTGGTGATCATCGACGCGTGCCAGGCCGAGGCGATCCTCGACGTCGTCGACGGCCGGGCGAGGAGTACGCGCCGGGCCTACCGGCGGCACATTGACGAGCTGTCGCATCGCGCCCGCACCTCGTACATCCTGGCGACTCGGCGGGGTGAGCGGGCGGTCGAGTCGGCCGAGCTGGGCCACGGACTGTTGACCTACGTGCTGCTCCGGGGCATGGGTGCGCCGGACCTTGCCCGACCCGCCGGCCTGGACATCTTCGAGAAATACCCCGGTGCCGACTTCGACGGCGACGGCTGGATCGAGGCGGCCGAGCTACGGAACTACGCCCGGCTCACCTTGCCCGCCCTGGCCGACCGCTTCCGGGGCCACCTCCGCGGCACATCGCAGCCCGAATCGTCCGAGCCGACGTCGCTCGCGGCGGACGTCACCCCGGCCGCGTCGTTCCTGCTCATTCCGGCGCCCCGCGGCGCCTCGCGGCCGGTTTCCGGACCGTGACCGACGCGCCGTCGCGGCGTACCCGTCGCGGCGGCCGGCTGTCCTGGAGCCGGGGTCGTCGAACGTCTGTCTACTTGCTGACGAGGTCGTCCGTGGGCCTCGGCTGCGGCTCGAAGATCCGAATACGGTGGATCGCGATGTTATCGGGGGCGTAAAGGTCGGCATGCTGGCGACGACTTGTCCGCGCGAGTACGCTGCGGACGACGATGTCACGGAACTCTTCAAGGTTGGGGGATTCGAGGCGACGGCCGGTTTCGCGGACGGTGATGGATTCTCGGACCGCCTCGGTGAAGCGGCTCAGGCCCCTATCGCCCGGCTCGCTCTTCTCCTGCTTGGAGGCGACGATCACGATGACGCGGGCCTCGTCGCGGAGCTTCCGGATCCAGTCCGTGAGGTTGCGCTCGGTCCGGAGGGGCAACTCGTCGTGGATGCCGTCCAGGAAGAGGACGACCAGGGCGCCTGCCCGGGTGACGTACTTCAGGTCTTCGCTGATGGATTCGGAAGCGATGCCGGGCGTGGCCTTGCCTTGCAGGCGAGTGTCGTGACCCAGGATGATCGGGCCGTTGCCGAAGTCGAACAGATGCGACTCCAGGCTCAGGAGGACCGTGTCGCCCGCGCGGAGCTTCCCTTGCTCGGCCTCGGCCTTCAGATCGTCGAAGACCCGGCGGATCTCGCGCGAGCCCATGCGGGGTTCGATCCGGGTGTTGCGGACCTGCTCATCGATGCGGCTGGAGTCGAAATGGCGATCGCGGGCGGGCGACTCGCCGCGCGCATGGAAGAATTCGGCGAGGGCCTCGGCATCCCGGTCGGCGCACCGGATCGCCGGGATGTCCGACGCCGCGAACTGTCCGATGCCGAGCGTTCGGATCACGAGCCGGGCAGCCGCCGTGGGCGCGGCCTGTCGCTGGTACCGGACGAGCAGCTCGCCTCGGCCGACGATCCCCAGGTTGTCGACGGCCTCGACGCTGACCAGATTATCGCCGGGCCAGAGGCGGATGGTCTCGACGAGGCTCTGGGCCGCGTTCGGGCCGGCCCGGGGCGGTAGGTTCTGCGGCGGGTTGGGGACATTGCTGTTGAAGACGCGCACCGACGCGACCTGCCGGCCCGGCGCGCCGATGGCGTCGATCCGCAGCGCCAGCGCGGGCTGCTGGGCCTGGAGCACCGGCTCGGCGATCGGCGCCCCCTGGGGCCCGGCCTGGAAGAACCGGATGGCCGGGGGCGTGAGGCTGGCCAGCGGCGGCGGCGCGGGAATACCAGGGTCACCGGTCGCCAGCAGCCGGTCGATCGCGTCCCTTCTGTGGAGCAACCGCTCGAACCGCGACATCGGATGGAAGTCGGAAGGCAGGATTCCTAGGTCCCCGTTGGGAAATCGCTCGACCCTGTTGACGTGCCAGCCCACGAGCCGGCGGTCACCGGCGATCGAGGTGTCGTAATAGCCCTCGGGCATCCAGGCGATCCACTCCTTGTTGGTGGCCGCCAGCAGCTTCAGCAGGGGCTGGTCCCGACGACTGAACGCCACCCTTATGGGGGGGACGTCGGGCCGGGGCACGGTGAGGAGGAGCTGAATCTCCGCGCCGGGGCGGGCCTCCTCGGCGAAGGCATCAAGCCGACCCGGTTCCAACGGAATCTGACCGCTCACCCTCGCGCCCTGGATGATCTCGGCCTTTGTGATCCGGTCACCGACCTTGATGCCCCTCTGGTCGGCGAATCCGCGGGGGGTGATCTCTCGGACGACCAAGGCCCCCTGGGCGTCGGGCTCGAACCGGGCGCCGAGCGTCGGGCGAACGTCGCACCCGGCGAGGCTCCAGAGTCCGATCGTCTGGTCGGCCGAGCCCGTGAGCAACCATCGACCGTCGGGCGACGGGGCGACGCCATAAACCGGTCCCGCGTGCCCAAGGAACTCGCGCGTCTTCTTTCCATCGGGAAGGGTATAGATGGCGACCATCCCCTCCCGGCAGCCGATCGCCACCGACAGCCGGGGATGGGCGGCACTGGGGGGGATGAAGGTGTAGGCCGTCCACCGCACGTTGGTCCGGTCCAGGACCAGCCGCACCGGTTCCGACCCGGGACGCTCAGCCAGGAGCTCTGTTAGCCTGATGGGCCGGAGGGTCCAGCCGTCGTCGGACTGGATGATCGCGCGGTGCAGTTGGTCGGGGCGATCGATGGACACGAACCGCCGCCCCGGCAGGTCGAAGCCCTCCCAGGCCGCGACCTCCTGACCCCTGGGCCGGTTGCGGGCGAAGGCGATCGCCGGACTGTTCGGCGCGTCGCCGAGGAAGCCGACATCCCAAAGCTCGGTGCCCGGACCTCGAACCTCGAATGTGGGTTTGCGGCCGTCCGGCCTCAGTTCGTGCACGACGAGTTCCTGCGCCTCGCCGCCGATGGTGACCAGGAACCGGCCGTTTGGGCTGAACGCCACGGCCCGGACCACGTCGGCCGCGACCCGGATCGGTTGGACGGGCCCTGCCTGCTGGAGCTTCCAGAGAGTGACCTCGCACTCGGTGCGGGGCAAGAGGTTTGCCGGAGGCAGCGGCTCCTTTAATTGGCTGACTGCCAGCCAACTCCCGTCCGGGCTGAGGGCCAATCCCTCGATGGATCGATGCTGCGACAAGTCATCCGGGTTCAGGTGCGCCCGCTTCCACGTCCCGCGCGCGGACTCGCGGAACAATTCCAGTTCTCCGCTCTCGCGGCCCGTGACCACAAACCGGCGGCCGTCGCTCGCTGTGCCGGCCGCGATCGCGTTGATCTGTACCGCCACCCCCCCCTCGCGCCGGACGTGCTCCGAATCGGGCACATGGATCGCGAGAGACGGCCGATCCGATTCTCTCCAGGACCATAAAAGGACCGAACCATCTCCGATCGAGCCGAAGCTCACGAGGCGGTCGTCGTCCAGGAAGATCGCGTGCCGCACCTGGCCGGCGTGTCCACGCAGCACTCGTACCGGGCGACGATCGCGGATGACGCCGGTCGCCGATCGTTGCGGGCCCGCGGGCCGGGCCTGCGCGGGGTCGCCCTCGTCACGACCCAGGTCCCAGATCCGGATCGTCCCGTCCTCCCCGCAGGACGCCAGGTGGCGGCCGTCGGGCGAGAAGGATAATCCATAAACCATCCGTGAATGGCCGGTGAGCGGCGCAACACCTCCGCCGGGCGTCGCGCCCGATCTCCCATCGGCCGCGGCCTTCTGGCTCGGTTTCCCCTGTTTCAACTCGAACGCCAGCTCATCCATAACCTGATCGGCCCGGCCGGAGAGGCGGTAGATCAGAATGTCGCCTTTCCCGGTGGCGCCAAGGCCCGCGGCGGCCAGCAGGAAATGCCCGTCCGTCGGGTCCGGCCTGGGCGAAATTGCCAGGGCCCGGATATCCCCGCCGTTCCGTTGAAGCGGGGGACGGATCGTCCGATCGAGACGCGGTTCGCCCTCCCGGAACTCCCACACCTGAATCCTCTTGTCGTCGCCACCCGAGACGAGGTATCTCCCATCCGGGCTGAAAGCAACGGCCCAGGCTGGGGCGATGTGCCCCGCCTGTCCGTTCAACATCAACTTGGGCCACTCAAAGTCCCGAGGCAGATCCTGCCCGCAGGACGGGCCGGAGGCCGTCAGCACCAGCAGCATCGCCAGGAATGCCAGACACAGGCTGCTGTGAGGGCGACGATCCTCCCAGGCCCGCCTCATCTCCGTATCCGACCGGTGATCATCCCAGAAGCAGCTCATCGCCAGGTCTCCCATTCAGGATGCCTTCCCCTGGATTGATGCCCAGCTCAAGCATCCACGATTGTAACTCGTCCCGAGTCCGATCACCAGAACGCATGGCGAAGGGAAGAACTTCGACCTGCGAGCGACTGTCTCGAGCTGCCTTCTCCAGGGGTATCGACCCCTTGCCTTTCAGTCAGGAGCCACGTCGGCGAGATCCCGGGGTTCAGGCTGCGGTTCCCATCGCTTCAGCAGGACTCCAATAGCACGCATAAAGTCAAAATGCTGTCGGCGAAATCCTGTCTTTCGGCAAAATCGGAGCAATCATCCGCGTCCAAATGACCGATACAACGGTCACAGATTCGCGCAGAGGCTGGTCGGGGAGGGCCGGTGAGCCGGCAACGTCCTCGTGGGCTCCGCGATCGGTGCCGGAGCGATAACCCGATGTCGGGGGTTCGCCCCTAACAATTCTCCCGGTCGCGCCCGACTCTTGGGCGCGACAGCCAGCCGGTCTTCGGCGGGCCGCCGCATGGGCGGTTGATACGCGAGATTCTCGGAGGACTCGGCGTCGGTCCGGCCGGGTCGGCGGAAGACGCGAGGGCGGACCGTCGTGGGATGCGGGGACTCGGAGGCGACGGATCCGGCGGCCGCTCGCGATCGAAAAGCCGGCGGGGATCGCCGTACGACCGGGCCTCGTAGGGGACCAGGTGGGTCGTCGATTCTGACCAGTCATGGAGTCGTGGCATGAGGCGAATCATCGGGAACTGCGTGCTCACGGGGTTGGCCATAACCGGCCTATCTCTGGCGAACTGCGCTTATGGTCAGGCGAGCGGCGACAGTCCAGGTCGGGTCGCTGCACTCACGCCCTCCGGCGGCCCGGCATTTCCCAGCGGCTATCAAGCGCCCGCCACGCTCAACTCCTCCGCGCCTCAGGCCGCATCTCCCGGCGGAGGAGCCACCGCCAGCGGAATCCCTTATCCGCGGAGCGCGGCTTCATTTCCCCGGGGTTACAGCGCCCCGGCAGCGATGCCCGGGGCCCTCCCGCAGGGCTCTAAAACCTCGCCGGTACCCTACCCGCAGAGCGGATCGACGTTTCCCGGCGGCTACCAGGCGTCAGGGCCCTACTACGCCGCGACGCCCCAGGCCGTCTCGGGCCCCCTAGGGGGACCGAGCGCTCCGTTCCCGAGCGCGACCCCCTACAAGGGTAGCGCCCAGGGGCCCTCATCGGGAGCCGCGCCCTATTATTCGATGGTCCCTTCGCTCCAGGCTCAGGGGGGCAAGCTCCAGCCTGGATCGGCGACGGGCCAGGGGTTGAGCGCCATGGACGGGTTCCCAAGCGGGCCCGCCGGGAAGGCGGCGGGCATCGGCGCCGAGGGGGCTGGCGAGTCGGCGGGGCTTCCCGCGACAGCCGGGACCGGGACGGACGCGGGGGCGGATTTCGGGACCGGCCCGGGCACGACGCCGACCGATACGGGCCCGTCACGCGTGCTCGGTGACCTGGTCGCCGGCGCAGGGTCAGGCCCGACCGCTTCCGGCTTCGGCTTCGGCACGACCTCGTCGGGTGCGGATCTGCCCCCGGGCGTCATCGGCGACATGAGCCCCTTCTACTCGCACTCGCCGATGGCCTCGGCCGCGGGACCGGGCCACTCGCCGCCGTTGCCGCCGGGGCAGCACGGCAACGCGCTGTTCTACCCCAGCCTGCGCAACTTCAAGGTCTCCGAGAACCAGTCGCCCCGGCCGCAGGATCGCGTCTTCTTCGACTACAATTTCTACACCAATGTCAATTCGACCGTGAACACCGCCCTGCGGTCTCCGGTCAATCGACTTAACGCTTATATCTACATGTGGGGCTTCGAGAAGACCTTCGACGACGGGAACGGCTCGATCGGGATGAGGCTCCCGCTCAACTCGCTGACCGGCCAGAGCACGACGATCGCCGTGCCGACCTCGACGGCCCTGGGCAACCTGGATATCTTCGCCAAGTACATCCTCAAGCAGAACGTCGAGACCGGCAGCGTGCTCACCGCCGGGTTCCAGATCTCCCCGCCGACGGCCACCGGGCGGTTCGCCGGGGCCCCGTATCTCTACGGCCTGAACACGACGTACCTCCAGCCGTTCATCGCCTACCTCTGGAGGCAGGACCGCTTCTTCGTCCAGGGCTTCAGCGGTTTCATCTTCCCGGCCACCAATTCCGACGTCTCGATGATGTACAACGACATCAGCACGGGCTATTTCGTGTACCAGAACCCGGACACCAGCCGCCTGATCACGGCGATCGTGCCGTCCTTCGAGGTGCACGTGAATTCGCCCCTGGACCACCGGAACCCGTTCAACGCGTTCGACCCGGCGGCGTCGGCGAACGCGACGAACCTGACCTACGGCCTCAACATGATGTTCCACGGCCGGTCGATGCTCACGGCCGCCCTCGTGACGCCGGTGAGCAGCCCGAAGCCATTCGACACCGAATTCGTCCTGTTCTTCAACTACTACTTCGGCCGGACCGTCCGACGGCCCGTCCCGATCACGCCACCGGTCGTGCAATGATCGCCGGGATGTCTCCGATCGGTCCGCTCGCGACGGATCGGGGGCGTAAGTTCGAAGCGCGGAGGGCCGACCCGGTGGTCGGCCCTCGCGGCATTCTGTGCCGGTCCCGGTCGCAGACCAGGCCGACGCGGCGTTCTCAATGGCCGTGGTGCCGCTTGTTGTGACCGATCACCAGCGGATCGACCCCGTCGCGGAAGAGGGCCGGCACGCGGGGCCGGACCGATTGCTGCGCCCCGGCCCCGGCCCCGGCATCGGCCTCGTGGGCCGAGGGCCTGGCGATCCCCGCCACCTTCCCATGATGGCCGGACAACCTCGCGGGGTGGGCGCCCCGGCCATGATGACCGGCGAACGGGTGCTTCGCGATCTTGACCGACTTCCCGTGATGGTGGCGGGCGTACTTCGAGGGAGTCCGCGGCAACTGCGTGTTGCTGTTGAGCGTCTTGATGTAATCGCCCAGGGGGACGGGGTTGCCCCGGAAGATGTTGGGATGGCGCTGCGGCCGCATCGGCACAGAGTTGTCGGGCGACTCGAACCGATACACGCCATAGACGCCGTTGGCGATGATCTGGTTATCGTTGAGCGTGTTGTTGGTGGGCGTGGCGTAGACATTCCCCTGGAAATCCTTGACCGTGATGTAGACGCCGGCCTGGACGTTGCCCCGGATCGTGTTTCCCACGCTCTTCGTACCGATCTGGTTACTCGACGACCCGATCACGACGACGCCGTAGAGCTGCTGGCCGAGGGTGATGGTTGGACCGTCGGGGACCACGACCGTCACGGGCGGATTGCCCGTAGCGGGGGGCAGGCCGATCGTGTTCCCGGAGATGATGTTGCGGGCCGACGGCGCCCCGGACTTGCTCCGCGTCACGCCGGCGAAGATCTCCACGCCGTCGACACCGTTGTACGCCAGGAGGTTCCCCGCCGCGGTCGAGCCACCGATCGTGTTGGCGGCCGAGTTGTTGATGTAGACGCCGTACTCGAAGTTCGGATCGGGGTTGCCCGAGGCGTCGGTGCCGATCTTGTTGTTGGTGATGACATTCTTCCCGAGCGGGACGTTCTGGCCTGTCCCCACGTCCGAGCCGACGCCCGTGATGTTGATCCCGATCAGGTTGCCTGAGATCTTATTCCAGGAGATCAGATTATTCTGGGGAAGGTCGGCGGACGACGGCGAGGGCGTGAGGATGTACACGCCATATTTCTGGACGGGATAGGTCCCGTCATCGATCGGATTCGAGGCCTGCTGCCCCACCCGGCCGGTGCCATCGATCCTCGTGCCGATGTCGTTGTACTGGATGAGCTCCTGGGTCGAGAAGAGGCCCGTCAGCTCGACGCCGGCCTGCGTGTTCCCAGAGATGACGTTCATCCCGGCACCGGGGCCGCCGATCGTGTTTCCGGCCGAGTTCTGGAGCAACACGCCAGTCTGATCGCCGAGCGACTGGTTGTCGCTGCCGACGCCGATGAGGTTGCCCTGGACGGTATTCTGCGCAAAGCCGCCAGTCGCGGGCCCGAGGATGTTCACCGCGGGGTTGGTGGAGCTCCCGCCGATGATGTTGCCGGCCCCGGCCTCCGGCAGGCCGATCTGCTCCCTGCTGGCCTGCGTCGAGAGGTTGTCGATAAAGACGCCCGACGACGTGTTCGGAACGGCCTGGGTGCCGTTCGTCGCGACCCCGATGTAGTTGCCGAGGAGGGTGTTTCTGCTGGTGGCGCCGGCGAACTCGACGCCGGCCGCGCCGTTGCCGGAGATGACATTGCTCGGGACTGTCGGAGCACTCGCAACACTCGTGGGGGAAACCGAGGTCCCCACCGCACCGATCGTGTTGTTCCAGCCGCCGTTCACCAGGATGCCATCCTGAAGGTTGCCGCGCGCGGTCGAGCCGTCCGATCCGACCCCGATCAGGTTGCCCTGGATGGTGTTTCCGATGGGGTGAGACGTGGAGACCTCCGCGATCAGGATGCCATTCCCTCGGTTCTCGGAAATGACGTTGCCCGGACCGATGATGTTGTGACTGGCGCTAAAGATCTGCACGCCATCGGAGGCATTGCCGATCGGGTTGGTGCCCTGGGCGCCGACGCCGATGTAGTTCCCGCTGACCGTGTTGTCCTCGGCCGACGCGTTATCGACGGGCGTGAAGATCTGGACCCCGGCCTGGGCATTGCCCGAGATGATGTTCCCGGTCACGGAGTTGTTCGGCGTGCCGTAGATGAAGACCCCGTCGCCCCCATTAGGCATCGCATTCATCCCGCCGGAATCCACCCCGATCAGGTTGCCGGCGATCTCGTCGTGACCGCCCTGCCCGGCGGTCCCGAAGATCAGGATGCCCGACTGGGCGTTGCCGGAGATCACGTTCGGATCGCCGACCTGCCAGTTGACGTTGCTGCCACCGTCGATGACGTTGTTGCCACCGTCGTTGTTGAGGTAGACGCCGTTGCCCTGGTTGCCCAGCATGGCCGAGCCGCCCTTCGCCAGGCCGATGGTGTTGCCCAGGACCTGATTGCTCTTCGCGTAAGCCCCGAAGATCTGGATGCCGTTTTCGCTATTACCTGAAACGACATTCCCGATGATCTCGTTGTGATCGACCGGACCGCCGCCCTGAGTGACGCCCTTGATGGTTGTACCGATCGAGCCGCCGAGGAGGAGGATGCCGTCGGCGGAGTTGGGCACGGCCGCGGTACCGGTCGTGTCGGTACCGATCAGATTGCCCTCGATGGAGTTTGACTCGGCTGTGTTGACGAGGAGAATCCCGTCCAGCGAGTTGCCCGAGATGACATTGCCGGTCCCGGCTGCACCGCCGATCGTGTTGCTACTGGCGTTGCTGAGGATGATGCCGGCGACAGCGTTGGGCACCAGGCCGGCGGGGCTGTAGCCGATGTAGTTCCCCGCGATTACGTTGAACCGCGCGACGGAACCGGAGGAGCCGGACACGAACACGCCGCTGCCGTGATTGCCGGAGATCACATTGGAGACGGCGCTGGTCCCGCCAACGGTGTTGTACTGCGAATTCAGACTGATGAAAACGCCGTTGGAGCCGTTTCCAAAATCCATGTCGACGACGCCGGGAGCCCCGGAGCCATCGACGCTTGTGCCGATCTTGTTGGACGCGATGGTGACCCCGTCGGAATTCTGGAGATCAACACCGTTGGCGTGGTTACCCGAGACAACGTTGCCGGTGATCTGCACGGTGGGCGACGGGCTGCCGGACGCCCCGACCTGATCGAGGAAGATCCCATCCGCCCCGTTACCGAAGCCGGTGGACGTGTCCGCGACGACGACCTGCGTGCCGTCCTGATTGGTGCCAATAAAATTGCTGGAAATGGTCAGCGACTGCGCAAGCTGATTGCCGAAGACGTGGACGCCGTAGCCGCGGTTGGCCGAGATGACGTCTCCGGTGATGCTATTCCCGGTGGCTTGGTAGACGAATACGCCGTCGGAGAGATTCCCGGAGCTGTTCCCGAGCGCATCCTGGGAGCTGAGCGCGGAGTACTCCGGAGAGTACAGCATGCGGCCGGCCACCGCCGCAGCTTCGCCGAGAATCTGATACGTCTGGGGGACGGTAAGAGTACGCAGAGCGAGCAGGTCGGAGATCTCCTGCTTGAGGCTTGCAATCGCCTGCGTCTGCACCAGGGAGAGATTGGATTCGGGCGTGTCCGAAAGGATGTTGCCGGAGGCATCGGCGGTGATGAGATGGAGCGAGTTGCTCTCCATCTTCTCGTAAGTATCGGTACGCACGCCGGCGGGATCGAAGGCTCGAATGTGGAGCAGGCCGCCGGAGTCGAGTCCCACGAGAACGATGCTCTGGCCGGCGCTCGGTACCGTCGAGCCGTCACCCCAGGACAAGAGTTGGAGGCCATACCATTGGGCGCCGTAGAGCACGCCGATCAGATTGGCGTCGATCGCGACGCCGGAGGCGCCGCCGTCCAGCTCGATCCCGCGACCGAGGTTCCCGCTGATCAGGTTGCCGCCGGACGCCGTGAGATTCAAATCGACCGTGTTGGCCGGAGCCGTGCCGCCGATCGTCACTCCGGTGAAGTCGGCGACCCGGATGCCGTCCAGGACGTTGCCGAACGGGAGCGCACCGGTTGCGGCGGATGTCGCCACCTCCGTCCCGGTGACGTCGGTCCCGATCAGGTTCGTCCGGATCTGGACGCTCCCCTCGCCAGCACCCGACGTGCTTGAGAGCGTAATGCCGCTGAGCCCGTTGCCCGAGATCACGTTCTGCGAGATCGTCGCCTGGTTGTTGCCGGCAATTTGGATTCCGCTCAGCAGGTTCCCCTCGGACTGGTTGAGACTGTTGTATGGGTTCCCGTTGCTGGGATCGATGCCGATCAGGTTCCCCTGGATGATCGTATTCGACGTGGGCGATGCATTCGCGGCCACGTCGATCCCGTTGTGGCTGTTCAGCGAGATGACGTTGCCGACGACGGTATTCGTCTTCCCCGGGCCGCCCGACGCGGGACCGAAGAGTATTCCGTCGGCGGAATTCCCGGCGATTAGGTTAGCGGTGGTGCCGACGGTAGACACCGCCCCAGTCTGTCCGATGTTCGGGCTGCCGCCAATCGTGTTATCGGAAGCCCCGGAATTCACCTCGATCCCGTTGCCATTGCCGAACCTGAATGTGGTGTCTTTGGCGGTGCCGGCGTTGACAACGCTGTCCGCGCCGATCATGTTGCCTTCGACGGAATTGTTGGACGCCGAGTTATCGAGCAAGATCCCGTCGTTCGCATTGCCGGAGATGATGTTCGCGCCGTTTTCTGGCGAGCCTGACACGATGCCGGAACTGCTCGAACCGATGGTAATACTGGTGCCGCCAGTGATCTCGATGCCGTTGCTGTTCCCGAGAGCGTCTCCAGAGGGATCGGTCCCGATGTAGTTCCCGCCGATAGTGTTGCTGGAGGCACCGGCCTCGACCTTGACACCATCGCCGGTGCTGAAGGCGATGATGTTCCCGTTCGTCGCCGCGGCGATCGATAGCGCGGCCTCGCCGGTGCCCCCGATGGTGGGGCTGAGCGTTCCCCCGATTGTGTTGCCGGTGCCCCCGGAGCCGGAGAGGTCGATGCCGTCGGCGTTCCCAAGGTTATAGCCGCCCGGCTCGGTGCCGATGTAATTCGCCTGAACCTTGTTGCTGTCGCTGGTGATCTTGACGCCGGCCTTGGTGTTAAATCCGATGATGTTCGCACTGGAGGTCACCGTCGCTCCCAGGGTCGAGCCCGAAAGTGGCAGCGTGACGCTGTCGACGAGGTCAGAACCTCCGACGATGTTCGAGCTCGAAGACAGCAGGATCCCGGTGCCGTTGCCGAGGTCGATCTTGGGGTTGATGGGATCGACCCCGATGTAGTTGCCCTCTACGTTGTCGCCAGCATTTCCCGAGATCGAGATCCCGGTGCCGACGTAGCCGATGACGTTTCCCTCGAAACTCGTCAGGCTCGGCGTCGCGGAGGTCGGTGAGGAATACGAGGATGTATTCGACCCGCCGATCGTCAATCCGGAGACGCCGTCGACCGAGATGCCGAACTCCGACCCGGTAGCCAGCTTGGTACCAGCGAGATCGGTCCCGATGAAATTGCCCTGGACGACGAGATCGCTCGCGGCGCCCGAGATCGATATGCCGGTCCCATTGTAGCCGAGGATGTTGCTCGGCCCGAAGTAGGAGCTGGCGGTTACGATGGCCGCTGCGCCGCCAGTCACCGTGCCGCCAATCGTGTCGCTCGTTCCGGTAATCGAGATACCGACCGTGTTGCCCTGGTCTTTACCGGCGGCATCGGTCCCGATGTAATTGCCATTGACACTGTCGTTGTTGCCGGAGATTTGAATGCCGGCGGCGGTGCTACCGCCAACGGTGTTGTTGACGATCGTGTTGCCACTGCCTTGGAGCAGCTTGCCTGTAATTAACGTAGCATCGCCGAGAGCTTGGCTCGTCTCGGTTCCGCTGAGAACATGCGGGGGCAGCCAGTTCGGGAGATTGAGCTTGAGGTCCGAAATCGCCAGTCCCACGGCGGCGGATAGCTTCGTTTCCTGCGTGCTCTGCAGCACGGCCCCGGATGCATCCGCTATCGTGAGGTAGAGGTCGCCGTTCTCGACCGTCTCGTACGCGTTGGTGAGGACCCCGGCGGGATCGAAGGTCCTGATGTGGAGCAAGCCGCTGCTGTCGAGGCCGGCGATGACGAGATCCTGGCCTTTCGTCGGTACATTCGAGCCGTCCCCCCAGGACTTCAGTTGCAGGCCGAACTCGCCGACCAGGTTGTTCGAACCCGTAATCGACACCCCGACTTTGTTGTTCTGGACGGTGTCGCCCGCGATGACGTTCCCTGACGACGCGACCACGATCCCGGTGCCGGCGAAATTCTGGATCGTGAGGTTCTCGATAATATCGCCGCCGGACAGCGTCAGCCCGTTTATTGCCTTCGTCCCCCCGTCGATGATGACCCTGATCGATTGGCCGAAATTCGTCGATTCAGTAGCGCCGTCGATCGTGATGTTGGCGGGTATCGGCGGCAGACCGCCTGACTCGTTGAGCGTCACGGACGTTTGGCCCTGGGGCACTGTGACGGCAAAGACGATGTTTGTGGTCTTATTGGCGGGGTTGGCGACGTAGTTGATCGCGTAGGAGAGCGAGCCAGCCGCTCCCGAGTCGTTCGTGGTGTTGACAACATTGCCTCCCGCGATCGTCACCGCATCCGAGAATATCGAGGTGCCGTTGGTGGCGTCGGTGAACGTGGCGGCCAGGACCTGGCCGGGGCTTAGCGATGCCGTCGTCGTCACCGAAGTGAACGGGGACGGGGAATTAGGATCGCCTTTCGCTGCACCAACGAAGGTACGGGAGCCGTTGGTCACCACGTAGACCTCGACGGTTAAATTCGAGGTCACTGGGTCCTTAGTTTGAAGGATGACAGTATTGGACGACGAGCCGAGGGTCGCTGACAACAGCACCGGCGCCGGCTGGGGTTTGGTGACGCCGGCGCCCAGGAAAATGTCGTTCGCCTGAACGGGCGAGGCGGTGCCGTTGCTCCCGACGTACGTATCCTGGCTAACGACGTTGCCGCTGCCGGATTTGACGTCGACGCTGTACTGTCCGTTGGGACCGATCGTGTTGCCGGCGCTGGAGCCCGTGCCGCCGATCGTGTTGCTCGAGGAGTCGACCAGGATGCCGACGTTGAACCCCTGGATCGTCAGGCCGAGGACCTTGTCGTTGCCGTTGGGAAGCGTGAGGCCGTCGGCGTTGTTCCCCGCCCCCGCGTTGGTGAGGACGATCCCAGCCTCGGTCGAACCGTCGACGATCGTACCCGCAGGAAGAGCCGGTAGGGCGGCGCCGCTGCTCGATCCCACGGGGATGACGAACGTGCCGGTGCTCGGGTTCGGAGCCGGGATGGCGAACGTGATCTTCGTGCCGGAATGGTTCGCCGCGAAATTGATGGCGGAGCGCAGCGATCCCGGACCGTCGTCCGCCTTCGTCGTCACGACGCTGCCGAGCGAGATCGGCACCGATCCCGAGAACTCCGAGGTCCCGCCGACCGAATCGGTCAGTGTGGCGGCGAGGTTCTCGGTGCCATTCAGGGTCGCGCCCGGCACCAGGGAGAGGTACACCGCCGTCGGCGAGGAGGACGAGAGCCCGGTGACCTGCGCCGTGGCGACGAGCTTCCGGCTGGCCGCGGTCACGGTGTAGACCTCGAGCGTCTGGGGCGACGAGGAGGGCACCGGCGTCGCCTCGACCTGCACCACCAGCGGGGTGGCGTAGGAGGAGTCGAACGAGGCGGTGAGGAGCGTCGGCGGCGACTGGGGATTGGTCACCCCGGGACCCACGACGATGTCGTTCGCCTGGACGGGCGTGCCGGTCCCGTTGCTCCCTTCATAGGTACCCTGGGTGACGACGCTGCCGCTGCCGGAGATGATGTCGATGCCGGACTGGCTATTGGGACCGATGGTGCTGTCCGCGACAGTGTTCCCCCCCGACGAGACAACGACGCCGTTCTTGAAGTTCTCGATCGTCAGATTCAGGAGCCTGTCCTGGCCGCCGGAGAGGGTCAAGCCGTCCTTCGCCTGGCTCTTGCCGTCGATGATGACGCTGACGGTCTGGTTGACGTTCTGCGCCTCGGTGCTGCCGTCGATCGTGATGCCGACGGGGATCGGCGGAAGCGTGACGCCCGACTCGTCGAGCGTGACCGACGTGGCAGTCGAGGCCACCGGGATGTCGAAGACGATGTTTTTGTAACCGCTGTTCTGGGTGACGTAATTGATCGCGTAGTAGAGCGAGCCGTATTGTTTCGAGTCGATCGGCTGGGTTACGACATTGCCGCCCTGGATCGTCACCGCCGCCGAGAAGGTCGAGGTGCCCTTGGTCGGGTCGGTGAGTGTGGCAGCGAAGGAGGATCCGGTCGTGATCCCGGTGACTTGTGACGGCGAGAGATTGAAGGTGACGCTCGTGGGCGAGGCCGAATTCGTGCTGAGCTGCACCATCTGGCTGCTCACGAACGTCCGCTGGCCGGCCGTGACGAGGTAGATCTCCAGGACCTGCTGGGCCGAGGTCGGCCCGTTTGCATAGGCCTCGACCGTGAGCTGATTCGTTTGGGGATCGAAGCTTGGTCCGGCCAGGGTGGGCGCCGCCTGGGGATTGGTGACTCCGGCACCCAGGAAGATGTCGTTCGCCTGGATCGGCGAGGCGGTCCCGTTGCTCCCGACGTAGGTGTCCTCGCTGACGACGTTGCCGCCGCCGGAATTGACGTCGACGCCGTACTTTCCGTTGGGACCGATCGTGTTGCCGGTCCCGGCGGTGCCCCCGACCGTGTTGCCGGACGACGAGATCAGGATACCCGTCGTGAAGTTCTCGACTTCCAGCTTCAGGATCTCGTCGCTGCCGCCGGCCAGCGCCAGGCCGGTGGCGAGGGTGTTGCCGCCATTGAGGATCACGAGGCCGCCGGTGCTGCTGGTGCCGTCGATCGTCGTCTTCGACGGGATGACCGGCAGGGCCGTTGTCAGGTTGATGTTGAACGGGCCGGTCCCCGGAATGGCGAACGTGATCCTCGTGTTGGGGTTGGCGGTCGCGAAGTTGATCGCGGAGTGCAACGACCCCGGCCCATCGTCCGCGGCGGTCGTCACGACGCTGCCGGACGAGATCCCCACCGACCCCGAGAACTCCGACGTCCCGCCGACCGAGTCGGTCAGCGTGGCGACGAGGTTCTCGGTGCCGCTCAGGGTCGCGCCTTGCACCAACGACAGGGACACCGCCGTCGGCGAGGAGGCCGAGAGCCCCGTCACCGGCTTCGTGGCAACGAGCGTCCGGCCGGCCGCCGTCACCTTGTAGACCTCCAGCGTCTGGGGCGACGAGGAGGTCACCGGGGTTGCCTCGACCTGCACCACCAGCGGGGTGGAATAAGAGGGGTCGTACGAGGCGGTGAGGATCTTCGGCGGCGACTGCGGATTGGTCACGCCACCGGCCAGGGCGATGTCATTCGCCTGGACCGGCGAGCCGGTGCCGTTCAGGCCGACGTAAATATTCTGGCTGATGACGTTGCCGGTTCCGGACGTCACGGAGATTCCATCGGTGGTGTTGTGGCCGATCGTGTTGCCGGCCCCGGCCTGGCCGATGATGTTGTTCGACGCGGCGATCGAGACGCCGACCAGGTTGCCCAGGTTGTCGCCGGTGGCGTCGGTGCCGATGTCATTGCCGAGGACGGTCGTGCCGGTCGCCCCCGCGCCGCTGATCGAGACGCCGGCGGAGGAATTGAAGCCGATCGTGTTCGCCAGCGCGGGCGTCGCCCCGCCGATCACCGCGGTCGCGGCGCCGGCCGACCCGTCGACCCAGATGCCCACCTGGTTGCCCAGTGTGTTGGCGGCGGGGGTGCCGTCGGTGCCGATCAGGTTGGCCGTGATCGTGGCCGCCGTCGATTCGACCCGGATGCCCGCGCCCTTGAAGTCGACGATCTCGAGGTCATTGATCGTGCTCTTCGTGCCGACGACGGTCAGACCGTCGATCGACTGATTCCCGCCGTTGATCTGGATGACGGCCGGCGATCCGAGGAAAGCGGCCTCGGTGGATCCGTCGACGGTCGTGTTGGCGGGGACATCCAGCGTCGCCGTCGGGCTGATGACGAACGGGCCGGCCGGGATGTTGAATTCGATCGTGCCGGGGTTCGCGGCCGTGAAATGGCCCTGGGCGTAGTTGAGCTCGAAGCCCAGCGATCCCGAGACCGTCGGGTCGCCGCTCGTGTTGGTCACGATCGCGACCTGCGACAGCAGCGTCCGCTGCTCGAAGAGCTCCAAACCGATCCGCGTCGTCCGGTTGCGATCCCGACCACGCCCACGTCCACGCCGCCCTGCCTTGCCGAAGACGTTCATCGGTATCTCCTCCGCTGCGAGGCGGTGCGTATCGCGGCCGGTTCACGGCCCCCGACCCCTCGCCACGGTGATGCTTCTCGCGAAATTGGGTTTGCGTTCACCCCGAACGACCGACCACCGGGCCTCTCCGCCACTCAACCGACCCGACCCGGTCGGTACGTGCCGCCGCGCGGCCCGCCCCCCGTCGGGTCCATGCCACCCCCGAACAACGGCGTCCATCGCGATCCCGCCGTCGTCGCAGACCGGCCCGACGGCGGGATGATCCCCGCGCCGGGGCGTCGACAGGCCGGCGAGTCCCTTATCTCAGCCAAGGACATTCCCCGAGAGAATTCGAGGATGTCGGTCGGTCTCTCCCGTCAGCACATCCTTAGTTGACCGCGACCCCGGCACCTCCGCCGGGATGCCCCCACGCCAGGGCGGCCCTCGTCAAGACTCGACGTCCGCCCCCATCGATGACCTGGATCCCACTCCGTCGGAGACCTCTGGGCAATCCATGCAGTCGGTGGTCCGCGACTGTCGCACGCCGTCGACTTCTTCCATGAGAATGTCTTCGCGGTCCCTGTGCGAACAGGCAGTCGATACCGACAGATATGGTGTCGACTATAGCCTCCTGAATATGACTAGTCAAACTAGCAACCAACCAAACTCCTCATTTTAACCAAATTCAATTGCTTTCATGCATTATAAGTGATTGTTTGATTGGTGTGTTGCAGGCCGTACTGGGTTTGCCTTTGTTGTCAAGCAAGGCAAGATTCGTGTCCGGTTAAGGATTGGGGATTTGGCCTGACTCCCGGGGCTTGAGGCACGGCCGTGGGGGAATCATGGGGCCATCCGGGGGCCCGGCCGACACCAGCATCCTGGAGTCAGTTCCGGCCCGACGTCGAGGACGCGGTCTTCCGGCCGAGGGTCTGAGGCGCGACGGGCGAGGCGAGCGGGCGAGGTCGCGGAAGCCCTCTCGTGTCTAGTGAGTCTGCATGGTAGATTGAGAGGCCCATCGTCGGCCCGGGGCCCGAGGCCCGCGCCGAGATCGGGCGCCGCGACTCGCGAACACCAGGATCGACGGCTCGTTATCGGGCGGGGGAGGGGCATCGGCAATGGCGAAGCGGCCAGTCCACTGGTACGAGGGGATGTTCCTCAAGCCCCATCATTTCCAGGCGTCGGACCGCCACCTCCGCGAGCGGATCCGGGAGTCCGAGGACTGGCTGCACCCGCACGACTGGGGCCTGCGATCGGTTCGATTCGACGAGGACGCGATCGCGAATTACGCGATCCGGCTGACCTCTTGCAAGGCCCGCTTCAAGGACGGCACGACGGTGAGCGTGCCCGAGGAGGCCTCGGTCGACCCGCTGGATCTGCGCGAAGCCTTTGCGCAGAAGGGGGACGCGACGGTCTACCTGGCGATCCCGGCCTGGCAGGAGAGTCGGGCGAACGCCGAGCGGGCGAAGTCCGATCACAATCCGCGCTTCCTCGTCGGCGCGATGGAGCGGCCCGACGAGAATACCGGCGCGGACGAGGAGGAGATCGAGTTCCGCTACCTCCAGGTGCGGATGGTGCTGGACGACCCGGACCTGACGGGCTACGAGCTGCTCCCGCTGGCGCGGATCGTCCGGTCCGAGGCGGCGGGTTCGCCGCCACGGCTGGACCGCGATTTCGTGCCCCCGATCCTCGGGGTCGACGCCTGGGCTCCCCTTCACGACGAGGTCCAGGCCCTTTTCCGGCAGATCGAGGCGTGGATCAACCAGGAGGCCGACCAGCTCGTCGGCCGGAAGCTCGCCTTCGACAGCCAGGTCCTCGGGGATGCCGAGCGAATCCTCCGGCTCTCGACGCTCAACACGGCCTCGGCGGTCCTCCAGGCGGTCGTCTTCACCCAGGGACTCCACCCGCTGCTCATGTACCAGGAGCTCTGCCGCGTGCTGGGCGAGCTCTCGATCTTCGGCGAGACCCGGCGGCCGATGAAGGTCCCCGGCTACGACCACGACAACATCGGGCCGATCTACCTGTCCGTCATCCGCGAGATCCGGCGCCTGCTCGGCGAGCTGAGGCAGGTCCCCTTCCACAAGCGTTACTTCCGCTTCCCGCCCCAGAGCCGCCGCCTGGTCGTCCACCTGGACCCCGACTGGACCATCGAGACGACGCAGGTCTACATCGGCGTCGAGACCGCCGCGCTGAGCGACGCCGAATGCGACCGGCTGATGCGGGAGTGTGAGTGGAAGCTCGGCAGCGCCGAGGAGGTCGAGGCGATCTACAGGCAGGCCCTCGAGGGACTCCGGATGGAGCCCCTGACGCGCATCCCGCCCACGCTGCCGACCGGCTTCGTCTACTTCACGATCCAGCGCAATCCGGCCCACTGGAAGGACGTGGTGCGGTCGCAGACCCTGGGCATCCGCTTCAAGGTGACCGGCGCCAAGGCCAAGGGGGACCAGACCGTCGTTCTGACCGACGCCCAGTCGGGGCGGAGCTACGACCTGCAATTCGCCGTGTTCGTGGTCAAGGGGCGTTGATCGAGAGGCCCGGGCGGCCGCCCGCTTCGCGCCGCGGGCGTCCCCCGAGGTCCGACAGACAGGAGACTCGCGCCGATGACGGATGCCTTCGCGGAGCTGGTCATGCCCGTCTTCCGGAAGGGCCTCGCCCTGCACGATCGGCTCTCCCGGGGAGGGGAGGCGCCGAGCCTGGACGAGGTCAAGAAGTCGCTCGCCGCCGCGATCGAGGAGGCGCGCCGGCGATCGCTGGGTTCCCCGGTGCTCCAGCGGTCCTACGGCCTGGCGATGTTCGGGCTCGTCGCCTGGCTCGACGAGGTGCTGACCGAGTCGGAGGGGGGCCGGGTCGTAGGCTGGAAGGACAACATCCTCGAGTGGGACCTGTTCGAGACCCACGACCGGGCCTGGCGGTTCTACAAGCAGCACGCGCGCGACGCCGAGGAGGCGGGCGACATGGACGCGCTGGAGGTCTACCTGCTGGCCGTGACGCTCGGCTTCCGGGGCGAGTACGTCAACCGCGATCCCGAGCTGGCCAACTGGGTTCATCGCGTGTACGAGCGGATCAGCGAGTCGGCCAGCGTGCCCGATCGACCCTTCGGCGAGGACGTGCCGCGGCAGGACGCCTACGCGCCGCTGCGGGGCCCGTCGATCCTGCTGACGGTCAGCGTGCTCACGTCGATCACCGCGCTGTTTACCCTGGCGGCCTACCTGTTCTCGGTACACGTCCTCTACGATTCGAAACACCAGGGGGACTCCGCGGCCCCGGCGAGCGTCCGCGCGGGGGCGAATCCGTCGGCCGTCCGGGTCGCGTCGGAGTGATTCCAGGGGGGAGCCTGTCGGGCCGGTCCGAGGCGGAAGGAAGGGAGCGGGATCGTGGGTTTCTTGCTGAGCATCATCAACACCTTCAAGAACGCCGGATCGTCCTACGGGATGATGATCGTCACCGCGGTAATCGCAGCGCTCATCGCCGGGGTCGCGTGGTTCTGGTCGAGGCATCCAGTGCGGTGGATCCTGGCCGCGCTGACGGTGGCGATCCTCTTGCTGGCCTTCATCTACCGGGGCAACATACCCGGCCCCGACGAGCTGGATCAGGGGCTCCCGAAGGCGTTCATGCCGCCGTACTTCCTGGGCTGGGTGCTCGTCCTGTCGCTGCTGGCGCTGTACCTCTCGACCCACCTGGTGACGACCTGGCTTCGCGCCCGGCGCGGGCCGGAGTCGGAGGCCGCGGCCGAGCCGGGGAAGTTCCCGGACCTTGAGAGCGCCTGGGAGGAGATCCAGATCCGGCTGAGCCGCGCGCACTATGACGCCGGACGGCAGAAGGTGTTCCTGCTGCTGACGCCCGAGGAGGGGCTGGCGGCGTCGCTGCTCCGATGCGCCGGCTTGCAATTCTTCGCCCAGGCGCCGGTGGACGAGAACGCCCCGATCCACGCCTACGCCACGGCCGACGGGCTGTTCATCAGTTGCGCCGGGGCCTCGTCGTGGGGCCGGAGCGAGGAGGGGGCCGAGCGGCTGGTGGCGCTCTGCCGGCGGATCAGGGCCCTGAATCCCGAGCAGCCTGTGCTCCGCGGGATGGCGGTGCTCTACCCGCTTGAGCGGGCGACCTCGCCCGAGCTGATCCAGGGGATCGGTTCGCTGCGCAACGACCTCCAGACGATCCGCGCCGAGCTGCACCTCCGCTGCCCGACCCTGGCCGTCTTCTGCTCGCGCGAGGGCTATGCGGGCTTCGAGGAATACGCCGCGAGGATCCCGTCGAACGTGCGGATCCGGCGGTGCGGGTTCTCCGTCCCGACGACCCAGGTCTTCGAACGCGCCGCGGTGCTGAAGGGCCTGTCGTGGCTGGTCCAGTGGTTCTCGACCTGGTCGATCCAGTTGATGACCGACGACTATCAGGACACCGAGGGGAACGCCCGGCTGGTGATGCTCAACGCCCAGCTCTGGCGCGACCTGCCCGAGATCTGCCACCTGCTGGACGCCTCGTTCTCGACCCACGCGCGCGTCGAGCCGATCCTGGTCCGCGGATGCTACTTCGCGGCCTGCGGGCCCGACTCCCGTCACCAGGCGTTCACGGCGGGGCTGGTCAACGGGAAGGCGAGCAAGCTGATCGCGGACTCGATCTACACGACCTGGTCCGAGACGGCCGACGCGATCGACCGCCGATACCGCCGCATCGCCCTGGCCCTGGCCGTGGCGACCGCCGCGATCACCTTGCCTCTGTGGTACTTCGCGATCCTTCGGCCGTTGTGGGAGGGTCGAGGGCAGCACCTCGCCCCCTTCTGGGGCGCCGCGAGTTGCCTGGCCGCCCTCACGCTGGCCTGGGCGGCGGGGCTGGTCAACCAGTGGCTCGACGGCAAGCGGACGGCGAGTCCAACCGGGAAGTCGTAGGGCTCCGATCCATCACCTCCCGCGCGGCAGGGCACCCGGCAGGGCAACGGACCTGAGCCTGCCGGTGCGCGGGGCATGTCCGGAATCATCGGGTATAATACCCGTAGATTGGCTGGTCCGCCCAGCCACCGAACAGGCCCATCTCCTCGACGAACATCCTCGGAGGCACGCGCGGCGACGTCGCGTGAATAACCAGTGTCCCCCGCAAACTTCCGGAACCTCCCCATGGCGGCCGCCTGCCTTGCGCTCGGCCTTCTCGCGGTTCTCTCCGCGCCGGCCCGGGCCCAGGGCATCACGCCGGGCAAGGCGACGCCCCAGGCGGTAACCCCCGCCCCGCAGTCCGCTTATGCCGCCCCGCAGGCGCGCTATGGCACGCCGCAGTCGTTCGCGAGCGGCCAGTATGCCTCGCCTCAGGCTTCGTCGCCCTGCGCCTGCTACTACCCGCA
Source organism: Planctomycetales bacterium (assembly GCA_027452145.1). Lineage (GTDB taxonomy): Bacteria > Planctomycetota > Planctomycetia > Isosphaerales > Isosphaeraceae > JAKAUH01. The sequence continues at coordinate 13,894 of DAIDHB010000379.1, read as the reverse complement.
GGGCTTCTGCCCGTTCCCCAGCGGGAATTGCTGGACATTCCCGCAAGGCAATTGCGGCACGTTCCCGCAAGGCAATTGCATCGCCGTTCGTCCGTCGTCGCAATGGTGGCCGACCGGCTCGTCCCAGCTCGGCTTCTCGCAGGAGACGAATCTCGGCTTTCCGGCGGGCGTCATCGGCGACTGATTCACGAACCCGCTGATGCTTTCCGATTGCGTCGGGAGGGCGAGGCTCCTGCCGAGCCGCGGGGGAAGGCTCGGCAGGAGCCTCGCCCTCCCGAAACCAGACAGGATCAGCGGGTCCGTGTATGAGACGCTGTCCCGGGAGAGGCGAGCGGGGGCGTGAGCCCCCTTTCTTCTCTGCGTCAAGCAGAGGGCTGTGACGCCCCGGCTCGCCGCTCGGGAAAGTCTGTGGCAGCCGCCGCGGGCGGCGACGCTACTCGATCGCGTACTGGAATTCCCCGCCGTCGTCGACGCCGACGTGAACGGATCGGAGGCCCTGGCCGGTGGCCATGCGGCCGAGGACTTCCCGCGAGATCTCGGGGAGCAGGGTGCGGGTGATGATGTGGTCGACGTTCCGGGCGCCGCTCTCCACCTCGCGGCAACAAACGGCGATCGCGTCGATGAGGTCGTCGCTGTAGGTGAACCGGGCGTTGTGGTTCTCGCGGACCCGACGCGCGATCCGGTCGAGCTGGAGGCGGATGACCTGCCGCATGACGGCGTCGGAGATCGGGTAATACGGCACGACGATCAGCCGGCCGAGGAAGGCCTGCTTGAAGATCGGCACGCCCCGCTCGGACGTGGCGCCGAGCAGGTCGGGGCGGATCAGCTCGGCCAGCTTGTCGACCGTGGGAGTCGCCCCGGGCTTGCGGCAGGCGGCCAGGATGGTGTCGGTGCCCACGTTGGACGTCAGCAGGATGACGGTGTTCTTGAAGTCGATCTCGCGGCCCTCGCCGTCCTCGAGCGTCCCCTTGTCGAACACCTGGAAGAACAGCTCCAGGACGTCGGGGTGCGCCTTCTCGACCTCGTCGAGCAGCACCACGCTGTACGGCCGGCGCCGGACGGCCTCGGTGAGCACGCCCCCCTCGCCGTAGCCGACGTAGCCCGGCGGCGAGCCCTTGAGGCTGGAGACGGTGTGCGCCTCCTGGTACTCGGACATGTTGATCGTGATCAGGTTCCGCTCGCCGCCGTAAAGCGCGTCGGAGAGCGACAGTGCGGTCTCGGTCTTGCCGACGCCGCTGGGCCCGACCAGCAGGAACACCCCGACGGGCCGGCGGGGGTCGGTCAGGTTGGCGCGCGAGGTCCGGATCCGCCGGCAGATCGCGTCGATCGCGGCCGACTGACCGATGACGCGCTCCTCCAGCTTCGACTGGAGGTTCATCACCGTCTGGATCTCGTTGGCCAGCATCTTGCCGACGGGGATCCCGGTCCAGCCCGCGATGACCTCGGCGATCGTCTGCGAGTCGACCGAGACCTGGAGCAGCGGCGCCTCGCCCTGGAGGCCGCGCAGCGCGTCCATCTTCGATGTCAGATCGGCCTGCATCGCCGCGAGCTCGGCGGAAGGCTGATACGGCCGGGTCTCGCCTTTACCGTCGCCGTCGCCCACGCCGGAGGCGGCCTTCTTCTCCTCGAGGTAACGATCCTCGATCTCGACGGCCAGTGCGCGGACCTCCTCGATGTGCTTTCGCTCGTCGTCCCATCGCGCCTCCAGCGCGGCGAGCCGCCCGCGCTCGTCGTCGAGGGCCTGCCGGATCTCGGCCATCCGCTCGGCGTGCCGGCCGCCGGTGGCCTCCTCGCGGTCGAGGATCTCGAGCTCCAGCGTGAGGTGATCGATGCGGCGGCGGGCGTCCTCGATGGCCGGCGGGATGGCGTTCTGGCTGATGGCGACGCGGGCGCAGGCGGTGTCCAGCAGGCTGACGGATTTGTCCGGGAGCTGCCGGCCGGGGATATACCGGTGCGAGAGCTTCACGGCGCTCTCGACCGCCTCGTCCAGGATGCGGACGGCGTGGTGCTTCTCGAGCGTGGCGGTGATCCCGCGCATCATCCGGATGGCGCGGTCCTCGTCGGGCTCCTCGACCTTGACGACCTGGAACCGCCGCGCCAGCGCGGCGTCCTTCTCGAAGTATTTCTTGTACTCGGCCCAGGTGGTCGCGGCGATGGTGCGCAGCTCGCCGCGCGCCAGGGCCGGCTTCAGCAGGTTGGCGGCGTCGCTCTGGCCCGCCTGGCCGCCGGCGCCGATCATGGTGTGCGCCTCGTCGATGAACAGGACGATCGGAACCGGCGACGCCTTGACCTCGGCGATGACCTGCTTGAGCCGGTTCTCGAATTCGCCCTTCATCCCGGCGCCGGCCTGGAGGAGCCCCATGTCGAGCGTCCGGATCACGACGTTCTTCAGGGCGGGGGGCACGTCCCCTTGCGAGATCCGCAGGGCCAGCCCCTCGACCACGGCCGTCTTGCCGACGCCCGCCTCGCCCGTGAGGATCGGGTTGTTCTGCCGCCGTCGGATGAGGATGTCGACCATCTGGCGGACCTCGGCCTCTCGGCCGATCACCGGGTCGATCCCCCCATTCCGGGCCCGCTCGGTCAGGTTGATCGTGTACTGATCCAGGGCCGGAGTCTTGCTCACCCCGCCCCGCCTCGCGTCCGGCTCGATCGCGCCGCCACCCTCTCGACCGGCGGCCCGGCCCGCCGGACCCTCGTCCTCGACGGACCCGGAGACCAGTTGCTCCAGGTTGGCCTGGAGGACCTCCACGTTGATCTTCGCCAGCTCGCGCGAGGCCTCGCGGGCCAGCCGGCCCAGGTCCGGGTTTTCCAGCAGCGCCAGCAGCAGGACGCCCGAGCGCACCGTCTCTGCCCGGTACTGGATCGTGGCGAGGACCCACGCGCCGCGGATCAGCTCGTCGATCTTGATCGAGAGGGTCGGCGTGCGATTGCTGCCCGTCCGGAATCGATCGATCGCCCGCGTCAGGTCGCGGAGCACCTTCGACGGATCAACCTCGAAGTACGCGAAGATCCGGCCGAGGTCGGCGTTCGCCGGCTCGACGAGCTTGGTGAGCCAGTGCTCGATTTCCACGGACGGATTCGTGCGCCCGAAGCACAGGGCCGCGGCCCCGTGGAGCGCCTCGAGGCAGGTCGCGTTCAACGTCTTGACCAGGGCTCCCGAATCGACGCCCATCGTTGGCTCCTCAGCGAGTCAAGTCACCGGCAGGACCCTTGATCGATCCGCGCAGGGGGGGGAAGGCGAGGTGTAGGGTGGTCGTTGCCCGCCGGCGATGGCCTCGAGCGGTGGGCAAGGCCCACCCGACTTTCCCCTTGCGAGGAACCAGTCGGGGCCTCTCGTGAGAGGACGAGACTTCGCGGTTCTGGTTCTCCGGCTCAAGCCGGGTCGGAATTCTCATCAGCCCGCCGTTCAGACTACTGTCGCGGATGGAGGAGAGCAATCGGGTCGATCGGCGGTCGTGCCGGGCTCTCCAGCGACCGCCCGGGAGAGGGCGACGAGTCGGAGGGGGCCGGCGTCTCGCTGGTGGCGATCGCGTCGAGCGGGATCTGAAAGAGCTCGGAGATGGCCTCGGTCCCGCTGGGCCCGACCAGCGGGAGCCGGTCCCGGGCGGGCGGGCGGTCATGGCGGGGAGCGGCAGACCTCCTCCGAGCGAAGTGCATCGCCGGAAGGATCCCGACGCGATCGCTCGCTCGTCGATTGGATCGCCATTCGAGCTCTGGAACCGCCATCGGTGCCGTACGCCCGGGAGATGCCCACCGCCTCACCTCGCTTCGCAATGTCGCGAAAAGCCCGATCGGCGGTTTTGACGCGTCCTCGATTGTGTGACTATAATCAATCGACCGTGGGGAGTCGAAGAGGTACCACCAGGAAGAGGTGGGCCGCGGCATCATGGACGGGTGTCGATACATCCATGCCGGTCGGTCGGGGCCGGGGCGCGGATTCGGGGTGAGCCATGTCAACCACCGGTGACGACGATCTTCGTACGATCCCACCGTCGCGCGGTCCTTCGCCGCGGGTCTTCAAGGACGCCGAGCCGGCGAGGCGATCGGGCCTGGATAGTCCCGGGAAGGACCCGCGTGAGCTCGGGGCCGGGGAGTCGCCCCGGCGGGCCGCGCCGCCCGGACGCCCCGCCGCGGGGCCGCTCGAACGGGATCTCGGGGAGACCGTAGGGCCGCCGGTTCGTCGGCCCACCGGGCGTGCCGAGCCGCCGCCGGGCGATGACCGCCGGGCTCGGCCCGTCGACGGCCGCGAGTCGCTCGCCCCGCGTCGCGAGCCTGCCCCCGCGCCGGATCGGCCGGTCGTCCAGCGTCGGGGAGCGGGCGATTCCCTGATGAACGAGCGGGCGCTCGATGATCCGGACTACGCCACCGCCTTCCCGCCCAACCGCCAGCCCTGGGCGAGCCCGCCGTTCGCCTTGCCTTCCGGGCCCGCGTCGGCGCGCGGCGACCAGGGCATGCCCCTCGATGAGAGCTCGGTGGTCAGCCCGCCTCCTCTCCACGCGCCGCAGTCGCCGGTCGCCCGGCGATCCCAGGCGCGCGAGGGTGACACCCGGGACGACACGCCTCGCGCGTTCCCGGGCTCCGATGAGGATCCCAGGCGAATCACCGCCGATACCCCGCGCGGCGGCGTCGCCCGGCCCGAGCCCACCTATGACCCCCGCAACGCCGGATATACGGTCATGGCCGGCCTCCGACCGGCGACCGTGGAGACCCGGTCGATCCTGCAGTTCTTCAACAACTCGATCGGCCGGTGGTCGGACATTGGGGAGGTGGGCCCCCAGGGGATCGTCCTGGGCCGCTCGACCTTCCAGGGATGGAACTCCAACCCCGAGTCCCTCGCCGAGGAGCACCTCCAGCTCGGCTTCGACGGACTCGAGCTCTACGTCGAGCCGCTGGAGACGCTCAACGGCGTCTACCGCAAGCTCCAGCCGAATCACCGCGAGGAACTGGCCCCGGGCGCCCGATTCCGCGTCGGCCGCCACGTGCTGGAGTTCCGGCTCCCGCCTCCGCCCGCCGAGTGCGTCCCGCTCCGCTCGGACGAGGGCGAGGTCTTCCAGAGCCGCGTGCTGGTACCCGTCGGCTTCATCGACCTCATCGGGCCCGACGGCCGACCCTACCTGACCTTCCCCATGACCCGGCGCGATGAGCGCGGCACGCGCATCGGCCGTACCGGCGCCGAGTGCGACGTCGTCCTGTCCGGCGACGAGTGGGTGAGCCAGTGCCACGCCTGCTTGCGAATCCTGAACGGCACCTGCTGGCTCGAGGATCTGGGCAGTAAGAACGGCACGTTCATCAAGCTCGACGGTCGCACCCCCCTCCGCCAGGCCCCGGAGCAGTATCAGGCCATGGGCGACGAGATCCTCGTCGGTGGCTACAAGATCCGGGTGCTCGAGGTGTAAGCCCGAGCCGGCGCGCCGGAGTTCGTCGAAACCATACCGCCCCGGCAACTGTCGCGACAGCAACCTCGCGGCGCTCCTGGATGGGCGAGGCAATCGATTCCTACCCGTCCCCGGAACATCCGCCGCGCCTCCGGGCGGTTGGCCTGTACGGCCCGACGGCAAGGCTCGCCGCGAGCTGATCGAGTGGGCGGTCGTCCGGGTCCACCGGTTCGCGGCGAGAGCGGGCCTCATGCCTCCCGGGCGGCTGCCTCCACCGAGTACGTGGGGTCGGCCTCGTCCCAGGTCACGTCGCCCGACGGCCCGTAAATCGCCGGCACGTGCCGCCCCGCCAGTCGCAGCCAGGTCTGGACCTGGGTCCGGTGATGGCAGGTGTGCAGCACCCGCCGCCAGAACGTCCAGATCCGCTGCCTCCTCAGCCCGCCGAAGAACGGCCGCTCCTCCAGCCACCACTCGGCCGTCGCCGCCGCAAGCTGGGGCAATCGCCGCATCGTCAGGTCGACGTACCGATCGAGATAGGCCTGGACCGGAGGGCCCTCGCCCGTCGGCACGAGTTCCTCGACCGCCGGCTCCTCGGTGCCGACGAACTGGGCGAAGAACCGCCGCTCCGAGAGGATCTGATGGATCAGGATGGCCCGGATGGGGTTTGTCTTCTCGTGCGGTCTGTAGTCCAGCAGGTCGTCGGGAATCGCACGCCAGAGGCTCGCGGTCTTGTTGGTCTCGCTGGCATACGTCGCGATCAGGTGCTGGAACAACGGGTCGGCCGCCTGCGGAACCCGATCGTCGGGGATGGCGGTGAACTCGTATTGCATGCCGGTTCCTCCTCGGCCAGGCCGAGCGATCGCCCGGCTGTTCTACTCGCGATTGAGGACTTGATGTCGATTACCGGCCCACCCAGCGCGCGTGTTCGGGGTTGTACCTCGCTCCCGCCGCGGTGCCGACGGGAAAGGCGGCGTCCAGCCGGGCGACGTCATCGGGCGTCAACTCGATATCCACCGCCGCGACATTCTCATCGAGGTGGGCCCGCCGCTTCATGCCGGGGATCGGGATGACGTTCTCGCCCCGGGAGAGGACCCAGGCCAGCGCGACCTGGGCGGGCTTCACCTCATGATGCCGCGCGATCTCCTCCAGGGGCCGCAGGAGGGCCAGGTTGCGCGTCAGGTTGTCTCCGGAGAAGCGAGGGTTGTTCGCCCGCCAGTCGCCCGGTGCAAAGGCATCCCGCCCCGCGACCGTCCCCGTCAGGAAGCCGCGGCCCAGCGGGCTGAACGGCACGAAGGCGACGCCGAGCTGCCGGCACGCCGGCACCACGGTCGCCTCCGGCTCGCGGGTCCAGAGCGAGTATTCCGACTGGAGCGCGGCGATCGGGTGGACGGCGTGCGCCCGCCGCAGAGTGGCCTCGGAGACCTCCGAGAGGCCGAGGAGGCGGACCTTGCCGGCGGCGACCAGTTCGCCCATCGCGCCGACGGTTTCTTCAACGGGCACGTCGGCATCGGCTCGGTGGAGGTAATACAGGTCGATCACGTCGGTCCGCAGCCGGGCGAGACTGGCCTCGCAGGCCGAGCGGATACGTCTGGGGCGGCCGTCGACCTCGACGATCGTCGTGCCATCGGGGCCCGGCCGCCGGACCATGCCGGTCTTGGTCGCCAGGACGTACTCATGCCGGCGGCCCGCCAGGGCGCGGCCGATGAGCGACTCGTTGTGGCCGTCGTCGCCGTAGGAGTCGGCGGTGTCGATGAAGTTGACGCCCAGGTCGAGCGCCCGGTGCAGCGTGGCGGCCGACTCGGCCTCGTCCGCCGGGCCGTACGAGCCGGACATCCCCCAGCAGCCCAGCCCGATCGCCGAGACCTCGATCCCGCCTGTATCCGCACCCAGCGTTCGTCGCCGCATGATCCACCCTCGCATTGTCGGCCAAACCCGGTCTCGCCAGCCCATCCTACGACGACGAGCGGGATCGCTCCAGCGGCGCCCGCGTGAGTTGCCATCGAAGGACCAGGAACGTGAACCTCGAGCCGATATGAGTTCTCAGATGGAGGGGAAGCTGCGCCCGGGCATTCCGTTCCCCGGCTTCCCGGTGGATGATGGGGAGATTCCTGCTCACCGCCCTCTGGACGACCCGATGCTGCTGACGATCACGACCACGCACCGGCCCGCGACCGACCTGGGCTACCTGCTGCACAAGCACCCCGGGCGAGTTCAGGGCTATGACCTGAGCTTCGGCAAGGCGCACGTTTTTTATCCGGAGGCGTCCGAGGGACGCTGCACGGCGTGTCTGCTGCTCGATGTCGATCCCGTGGGGATCGTCCGGGGCAAGGGCTCGGAGGAGGGTTTGCTGGACCAGTACGTCAACGATCGCCCGTATGTCGCGTCGTCGTTCCTCAGCGTGGCGATCGCGCAGGTCTACGGCTCGGCGCTCCAGGGCCGGTGCAAGGACCGGTCCGAACTGACGGCCGTCCCGATCCCGCTGGAGGCCCGGATCGACGTGCTGCCGGTGCGAGGTGGCGAGCGGTTCCTGCGGTCGGTCTTCGAGCCGCTCGGATATACGGTGGAAGCCCGGCGTCACCCGCTCGACGAGCGGTTTCCCGAGTGGGGCGAGAGCCCGTACTTCTCCGTGACCATCGCCAGGGAGACGACGCTCGCCGAGCTGCTGACCCATCTTTATGTTCTCGTGCCGGTCTTCGACAACGCCAAGCACTACTTCGTCGGCGACGACGAGCTGGAGAAGCTGCTGGCGAAGGGGGGCGGCTGGCTGGCGAATCATCCCGAGAAGGACGAGATCACCCGCCGCTACCTGAAGTTCCGGCCGGGCCTCTACCGGCAGGCGCTCGCCCGGCTGGTGCAGGAGGAACAGCCGTCCGAGGCGAGCGCGGAGGACCAGCGGCCCGCCGACCGGGCCGAGGAGGTGCTGGAGCGCCCGCTGAGCCTCAACGAGCAGCGGCTCGGCGCCGTCCTGTCGGCCATCCGATCCAGCGGCGCCCGCCGGGTACTGGACCTCGGCTGCGGCGAGGGCCGGCTGCTCCGAGAACTCCTGAACGACCGGCAGTTCGACGAGATCGTCGGCCTGGACGTCTCGATCCGCACGCTCGAGTCGGCCCGCGACCGGCTGAAGCTGGATCGGATGCCCGAAAAGCAGGCCGCCCGGATCAAGCTGATCCACGGGTCGCTGATCTACCGGGACCGCCGGCTGGAGGGCTTCGATGCCGCCGCTGTCGTGGAGGTCGTCGAGCACCTCGACCTTCCCCGGCTCACGGCGTTCGAGCGGGTCCTGTTCGAGTTCGCCCGGCCGGGTACGGTCGTGCTCACGACGCCCAACCGCGAGTACAACGTGATGTGGGAGAACGTCGGAACTGAACGCTTCCGGCATCCCGACCATCGCTTCGAGTGGACCCGGGCCGAGTTTCAGTCCTGGGCCGAGGGGATCGCCGGGCGGTTCGGCTATGCCGTTCGGTTCCAGCCGATCGGCCCGGTGGACGAGGCGGTCGGGGCGCCGACGCAGATGGGGGTGTTCGAAAGCGTGTGATAATCGTTCCAACGCGGGCGGCGCCCGTCGGCTCGCGGCCGTTGGGTGGGCTTCCGCTACGTCGGCCTTCCGCGAGGTGGCCACCGAACCCTGATGCCAGAATCCGCATTCGAATTCGGCTCCCGGCGGGATGACCACCGCCAATGGTTGCCCCTCGACGAGCCGACGACGACGGGGAGGTGAGATCGTGGAGGCGGTGATCTTCGTGGGCCTGCAAGGCGCGGGCAAGTCCTCGTTCTACCTCGAACGCTTCTTCCACACCCACCTGCGGATCAACCTGGACCAGTTCAGGACCCGCCACCGGGAGCGGCGATTATTGCAAGTCTGCGTCGAGAGTCGTCTGCGGTTTGTCGTGGACAACACCAATCCCACGCGGGCCGATCGGGCGGTCTACATCCAGGCCGCGAAGGAGGCCGGTTTCCGGGTGGTCGGCTACTACTTCCAGTCCCGAGTCGAGGACTGCATGCGGCGGAACGAACAACGGCCCGTTCCCCAGCGGGTGCCGTACCAGGGTCTCGTGGGGACGGCGGGCCGGATGGAACTCCCCTCCATCGGGGAGGGGTTCGATGAACTCCACTACGTCAGGATCGACGAAATCTGCGGGTTCGTGGTCGAGGGTTGGTGCGATGAGGATCGATGACCTCGAAGGACGGATGCGGGCGTTCGAGACGGCGCTGGACCCGTCTGTGCTGCCGGGCGTCTGGATGGTCGCCCGGCTGGACGGGCGCAACTTCACGCGGCTGACCAGGGAGATTCACCCGTTCGAGGCCCCGTTCGACCGCCGCTTCCACGAGTACATGCTGCAAACGGCCGAGCACCTGATGGCGGGCTGCGGGCTGAAGGTGGCCTACGCCCACGTCCAGAGCGATGAGGTCTCCCTGCTGTTCGGGCCGGACGAGGACGGCTTCGGGCGGAGGCTTCGCAAGCTGCTGTCGGTCCTCTCGGGCGAGGCCAGCGCCCGGTTCTCGCTGCTGCTGGGCGCGATCGCGGTGTTCGACTGCCGGATCGCGCAACTGCCCTCGGCGGAGATCGTCGTCGATTACTTCCGATGGCGGGGCGAGGACGCCCGGCGCAACGCCCTCAACGCCCACTGCTACTGGCTGCTGCGGCGGCTGGGCCGGGATGCCGGTGCGGCTGATGCGGCGTTGCGGGGGTTGCCGGCTGGGGGAAAGAATAAGTTGCTGTTCGAGAACGGGATCAACTTCAACGACCTCCCGGCGTGGCAGAAACGGGGCTCGGCGCTGTACTGGGAGGCTTACGAGCGGCCCGGCGTGAATCCGGTCACCGGCGAACAGGTGGCGGCCTGGCGGCGGAGGATCCGCCGCGATCTCGAACTCCCCGTGAAGGACGCTTACGCGGCGTTCCTCCGAGGCCTGACGACCCCGAAGGAGGAAGCAGCCGCACGATGATCCTTGGCGATTATTCACCACCAACGTCCCCTGCGCTCGCCCAACAGCGGGACGCCCTGCGGAAGGGCCTCGGGCGGTCGATGCAACGGGCGATGAGGAGGATACGTGTCGAGGTTTGGAGGTGGGGCGAGGGTATGAACCACGGGGTCGTCATGTTTCGGCGCGAGGAGACGGACTCGCACATCTGGGATCTGGCGATGGGTCGCGGACAGTTCATCGCCGTCTACGCCGAGAGGCGGCTCGAGCAGTCGGCCGACGGATCCGACCGCGAGCTCTGGACCTCGTCGCTCGCGCCGACGACCGGAGAACCACCGAGGTACACCCCGTTCCCCGACTATCCCGAGTATGTCAGGGAATACGCCCGATACCAGCCGGCCTACGACGCCCCGTTCGTGGAAATGTGCCGGGATAGCACGGGATACTCGGGGGCACCAGCAGTCGCACTCCCCGCAACCGCGAGCGAGGAGGAGGCCATGCGCCTTCTGAGAGAACTCGACGCGATCGCAGGCGCTGCGTGGCCCTACATGGAAGAGAACTTCTATGTCGTGCGCCGCCGGCACCTGAGAAGGCCCGAGCCGAGCGGGATCAGGCTCTCCAGCCTGATGGGATCGATCCACCCGAGTGACGGGTGGGCGTACTTCCTGGGATTCTTCCGCGCCGGCGATGGCGTGGTCGTCTTCCTGTCCGATGACGCCTCGGATGTCGAAGGTCTCTTCGAGCCAACCGACGCGGGCCACCCCCGCGTCCGGAGGGCGGACTGGCTGTACGACCGTGGCGTCATCGAGAGATGGTGAATGCGGGTTTAGAAGCCGAGAGTTCAGTCCCAGCGAGTTCTCCTTTCCAGCGAGCGAACGTGCCTGATATGAAGATCTCGATCCCGAACCTGTCCCTCGTCGTCCTGATCGGCCCCAGCGGGTGCGGCAAGAGCACGTTCGCCCGCCGGCATTTCCGGCCAACCGAGGTCATCTCCTCCGACGCCTGCCGGGCGATGGTGGGCGATGATGAGAACGACCAGGCCGTCACGAAGGACGCGTTCGAGGTTCTCCGCTTCATCGCCGGCAAGCGGCTGGCCCTGGGGCGGCTGACGGTCATCGACGCCACCAACGTCCAGCCCGAGGCCCGCAAGCCCCTTGTCGAGCTGGCCCGGCAGTATCACTGCCTGCCCGTGGCGATCGTACTGGACCTACCCGAGCGGGTCTGCCACGAGCGGAATCAGGGCCGGGATGATCGGAATTTCGGCCCGCATGTCGTCCGCAATCAGGCCTCGCAACTGCGGCGGTCATTCGGGGGGCTGCGCAAGGAGGGCTTCCGCCATGTATTCACCCTGGCGACGCCCGAGGAGGTCGAGGCGGCCGTCGTTGAGCGGGTGCCGCTGTGGAACGATCGGCGCGACGAACATGGACCGTTCGACATCATCGGCGATGTTCACGGTTGCTGCGATGAGCTGGAGGAGCTACTCGGGCGGCTCGGGTACGCGCCGACCGGCCCGGCCGGGGCCTGGTCGCATCCAGACAGACGGAAGCTTGTCTTCGTGGGCGATCTGGTCGATCGTGGTCCGAAGATTCCCCACGTCGTTCGCCTTGTGATCGACAGCGTCGCGGCGGGCTCGGCGCTGTGCGTCCCGGGCAACCACGACGTCAAGTTCATGCGCGCCGTCTGGGGCAAGAAGGTGCAGCTCACCCACGGCCTGGCCGACTCGCTCCACCAGTTCGAGGCGTACGAGGAGCACTACCGCGGCTTCAGCCGCGTTGCCGCCGATTTCTTCGACGGCCTGGTCAGCCACTACGTCCTCGACGACGGCAGGCTCGTCGTCGCCCACGCCGGACTCAAGGAGGAGATGCAGGGCCGGGGATCGGGCAAGGTCCGGGACTTCGCCCTGTACGGCGAGACGACCGGCGAGACGGATGAGTTCGGCCTCCCCGTGCGCCACGACTGGGCCAGGGAATACCGGGGCCAGGCGATGGTCGTCTACGGCCACACGCCGGTCCCCGAGCCCGAGTGGCTCAATCGCACCGTCAACATCGACACCGGCTGCGTCTTTGGCGGCAAGTTGACGGCACTCCGCTACCCCGAGAAGGAGTTCGTCTCGGTTCCGGCCGCCCGGACGTATTGCGAGCCGGTTCGCCCGTTCCTGCCCGCCGAGCAACCGGCCCCGCCCCTCAGTGCCCAGCAGGCGCACGACGAGGTGCTCGACGCCGAGGACGTGCTGGGCAAGCGGATTATCCCGACCCGGCTGCGCGGCAACGTGACGGTCCGCGAGGAGAACGCCGCGGCGGCCCTTGAGGTCATGAGCCGGTTCGCCGCCGACCCGAGGTGGCTGATCTACCTGCCGCCCACGATGTCGCCCTGCGAGACCAGCACCGAGCCGGGGTTGCTGGAGCATCCCGCCGAGGCGTTCGCCTACTACCGCAACGAGGGCGTCCCGCAGGTCGTCTGCGAGGAGAAGCACATGGGCTCGCGGGCCGTCGTGGTCGTCTGCCGGGATGAGGATGCGGCCCGGGAGCGGTTCGGCGTTACCTCGGGCGAGGTCGGGATCGTCACCACCCGCACCGGCCGTCGGTTCTTCAACGACGCGGACCTGGAGCGGCGGTTGCTTGACCGCGTTCGCTCGGCCCTGACCGCCGCCGACCTCTGGGGCACGCTTCAAACCTCCTGGGCCTGCCTCGACTGCGAGTTGATGCCGTGGTCCGCCAAGGCGCAGGACCTGCTGCGGACGCAGTACGCGGCGGTCGGCGCGGCCGGGCGGGCCTCGCTGCCGCAGGCCGTCGCCGCGCTCGAGCGGGCGGCGACCCGGCTGGAGGAAGCCGAGCGGGAGAAGTTACTCGGGCTCGAGAACGAGTACCGCCGCCGCGAGCAGGATGTGGCCCGGTTCGTGGCCGCCTACCGGCAGTATTGCTGGCCGGTGGAGTCGCTGGCCGACCTGAAGCTCGCGCCGTTCCACCTGCTGGCGACCGAGGGGCGCGTGCATACCGACCGGGATCATCTCTGGCATCTCCAGACGCTGGCCGAGGTCTGCCGGGCCGATGCGGAAATCCTCCTGGCGACCTCGTACCGGGTCGTGGACGTGACGGATCCGGCGAGCCAGGCGGCGGGGACGGCCTGGTGGGAGGAGCTGACCGGTCGCGGCGGCGAGGGCATGGTGGTCAAGCCGCTCTCGTTTCTCCATAGGGGCCGGCGCGGGCTGGCGCAGCCGGCGGTGAAGTGCCGCGGGCGGGAATACCTGCGGATCATCTACGGCCCCGAGTACACGGCCGAGGCGAACCTGGCCCGGCTCCGGTCGCGGGGCCTGAGCCGCAAGCGGTCGCTGGCGCTGGGGGAATTCGCCCTGGGCGTCGAGGGCCTCGAGCGATTCGTCCGGCGCGAGCCGCTACGGCGGGTCCACGAGTGCGTCTTCGGCGTCCTGGCGCTGGAGAGCGAGCCGGTGGATCCTAGGCTCTAGTGTCCTGAGTTAGAAATTCGCCGACCAACCTTGTTCTATCGCAGGATTCATCATATAATCCAATAAAGGAGAAACATGATGAATAAAGGTGGTCGCCCCAAGCCCGTGCTGACCCTCACCGACGACGAGCGGCAGA
>DAIDHB010000378.1 GCA_027452145.1 Planctomycetales bacterium | reverse complement strand
GTCGCGACCGCGAGGGTGACACGATCTCGGGGGGGGGCGCGGGTTCGCGTGGCGTTCCGGGGGGCTGACGCCCCCCGGCTACGTCCTGACGCCCACTTCGTGGGCTTCCGGGACAGGCTCTCAGCCTCAGGCCATCACCCGCGCCAGTTCCTCCGCCAGCATCGCCGTGCGGCGCCCGTCGTCGGGCGCTGGGTTGGTCGCCATCGGGGGTTTGTCGTCATGCGTCCGGCCGTCGAGGCTCCTCCCGGCCTTGCCCTTGCGCGTGCCGCCCCACTGCTTGAAGAAGAACGGCACGCCCGCCTCGGCGCACTGATCCCGGATCGACTCGACCCACTCGGGCCGCATCGGCCGGGCGCCGGGGCCGCTCTCGCCGCCGAGGATCACCCAGTGGATGCCCGAGAGATCCAGCCGGCCCAGGTCCTCCAGCAGCGGCTCGACCGACAGGAACCGCGTCCGCGCCGGCGAGGAGCGCAGGTCGTCCACCCGCGGCAGGCCGTCGCGGCGGTTCTCGACGCTCACGCCCCACCAGATCTGAGGGGCCTCGGCCGCCTCGCGCAGCGGGCCGTTCAACAGGTCGCGCATCCGTTCGGAACGCTTGGTGAGCACCTGGTAGGTGTGCCAGTCGGCCCGCATCATGATCCGGACGACCTCGCGGATGTAGGCGTCCTCGACATCGCGGTGGAACAGGTCGCTCATCGAGTTGACGAAGACCATCTTCGGCGTCCGCCACCGCAGCGGCTCGGCCAGCTTGGCGGGTACGGTTCGCAGGTCGAAGCCCTGCTCGTAGGGATGGCCCGGCACGCCCCGGAACCGCTCGGCGAAGGTCTCGGCATAGCAGTGGGCGCAGCCGGGGCTGATCTTGGTGCAGCCTCGGATCGGGTTCCAGGTTGCGTCGGTCCACTCGATGCGGGTCTGGTCGCTCATGTCAATGCGGGATGCGGTGTGGTCGAGCGTGGTGAAGGGTGATCCCGACTCTCGGCAATGGCATCGATTGGAGCAGAAACTGCGGCCGGCTTACAACCGGGGCGAGCCTCGCCCGTCCTCCGGACTCTCCGCGCCGGGGCCGATTTGTGATAGCGTCGAGGCGGATTTGCCGGATCTGACGCGCCGGAGGATGGTTCCGGCCGCCGGCGACTGACCCCAAGGGAGTTCGATCTACATGATGACCAGGACCCTGCCCTCGCGTCTCCTGTTGGCGGCGCCCGTGGCGCTCGCGGTGATGGCCTCTTCGCTCGTCGCGACCGCGATGCTCGACCGCCCCGCGGCGGCCCAGGACTCGAAGGCGAAGGAGAAGAAGTGGACCAAGACGAAGACCGGCCTCCTGTACCGCGACCTCAAGGAAGGGACCGGCCCCGCGATCAAGAAGGGCCAGACCGCGGTGATGGAGTACACCGGCTGGCTCTGGGTGGATAACGCCAAGGGACGGTCGTTCGACAGCTCCAGGAAGCACGGCCGACCGTTCCCCTTCGAGCTCGGCGCAGGGCAGGTGATTAGTGGCTGGGATGAGGGCGTGGCCGGCATGAAGGCCGGCGGCAAGCGTGAGCTGATCCTCCCGCCCGAGCTGGCCTATGGCGAGGGCGGCGCCGGAGGCGGCCTGATCCCGCCCAACGCCACGCTGTTCTTCGAGGTCGAGCTGAAGGAAATCCGCTGAGACCCGTGCCTTGCGGCCAAAGTCGATCCGGGCGGGCGCAGGCCGACCCGGATCGACGGCCCAGGGTCGGATTGACCCACCTCCAGTTTTCGGTATACATGGGCCCTCCACTTGAGCCTTTCTCATCTCCAGAAGTCGGAATTCTCGCTGGTCCCCTCGTCTCGTCGGTTTTGATCCGATCCGGTCTCGTCCGGTCGGTCCCAGGGAAGGGTCTGAGATGGCACGGAATGGTGTCCTCGCTCGGTTTCGGTCTGGGTTTCGATGTGCGACGTCGATGAGCGGCCCCACGGCCCGCTCCAGGCCGTCGGTGCCGCGGACGTTCCTTCTCGTCCTGGCAGCCGCCACTGGACTTGCGCCAGGCGCACACGCCGAGGGCCTGTTCCGCGCCCTGACGCCGCGCGACCGCGCGCAGCCGATCATCCTGTCGGAGACCGGCGCCCCGATTCCCGGGGGCTCGATGAGCCATCCGGCCGCGCTGATCGCGTCCGGCACGGTCCCCGCGTACCTGGCCTATCCCCTGCTGGGCGGCGAGCACCTGCCTTCGGGCGTCCCGACTCTTGCCTCGGGCCAGACGCCGGGCCAGCAGGGCGTCGGCCCGATGGACCTGACCCCGTCCGATGTCCTGGCGCTCAACGCCGACATCCAGGCGTCGCGGTTCGCCATCGTCAACGCGCCCGGCCAGTCGTTCGCCGTCGCGTTCCTCCCGCGGTACTCCCGCGCCCTGGCTCACGCGACGCCCCCGCCCGCGTCGACGTCGGCCCCCGGCACGCCCACCGCGCCGACCAATCCGCTCGCCGCGCTCGGGCTGCCGACCTCGATCAACCAGTGGACGATCCAGGGCATTCCGGGCAGCCAGATCTCCAAATGGGTCAACACGGGGACCAATGAGCTGGCGCATCTGTCGTCGCTCGGCGTCGCCGGCGTGACCAAAACCCTTCGCCTCGCCGGCCTCAAGGTCACGCCGACACCCAGCGGCCTGCACGTCGCGCCGCAGTTCCTCGTCCCCTCGTCCACGGGCCCGACGGCGGGCGCCCCGCTGCCCGTCCCGGCGCCCGAACCCTCGGCCTGGCTGGTCTTCGCCCTCGTCCTCGGCGGCGCCGCCGCGCTGCGGCGCACGCGCCGAACCGCACCCCCGGCCTGAGCCCGCACCCTCGCCGAAACCCGCCTGCCTGTTGCATCCCTCCGATCGCTCGCAGCTCGCGCGAATCCGGCACGTCACTTGCCCACTAGACTTGCGCCCTAGAATAGTGGTAGCGAGCCCTCTTGCACGGCAACTCCATCCGTTCGGGAACGGCCCCCCGCGAAGGGGGCGCGGACGTGGCGTCCGCGGTCCCGAGCGTCGCCCATTGCGGGTCTTCGAGCGAAGCGCGCCTCCCTCGCGCCGCGCTCGCCGTGCGGTCAGGCGGGCGCATTTTGTGAGGAATTTCACGATCGGCAACCGGGCTGGCACGTCGCGATAATCTCCGACCCAGGGATGCGCGGCGTGCGTAGTAAAAATCAAGGGACGAACGCTGACGAGTCGAAAAAGATCAGTGAGCACCGACCGCGACTCGTCTTGCCGCCCCAGCCCCAAAGACTCCTCACGGGTCTTCCTCTCCACGAGGGCGTCATGATCCCCTTCGACCTCCGAGAACCGGTCAATGCCTGGAGCCACGGGGCCGGGATGATGATGGCCCTGCCCATCACCTGGCTGCTCTGGACGCGCTGCGGGCACCTCGACCTTTGCCAGTTATCGAGCTGTGCCATGGGAGGGCGCTGCCGCACGGACGGCGGTGCCTGCCCCCTGATCCGGCACCAGCGGCTCAAGGCGCTGACGCTCCTGATCTTCGGCCTGAGCCTGATGATCTGCTATGCCGCGAGCGCCGTGTTCCACGGCGTGCCGTATCGCGGCGCCCCGCTCAATCCGTATCAGCGGCTCGACCATATCGGCATCTACCTGCTGATTGCCGGGACCTATACTCCGATCGTCTGGTCGCTGATGCGAGGGCCCTGGTTCTGGGGCACGCTCTCGACCGTGTGGACCATCGCTCTTTTGAGCACCGTGCGAGAGTGGTACGGCGGCGTGCTGCCGATCTGGATCTCCACGCCTGTGTATCTGGTGATGGGCTGGGGGGCGCTGTTCTGCTATCGCGAGCTGGCGCGGACCCACTCGCACCGGAAGCTGCTGGCGCTGCCGCTCGGCGGCGTGTTCTACTCAGTGGGTGCGTTGCTCAACCTGCTAAAGTGGCCGGTCCTCATCCCTGGCGTGTTCGGCGCCCACGAGATCTTCCACCTGTTCGTCATCGCCGGCAGCGCGAGCCACGTGTACTTCATGCTCCGCGTGGTGATCCCCGCGCCGTCGCCGCGGTTGCGGCCGGTCGCCCTCGTGACCCTGGCGCCCATTGCCATCACTCCGTTGCCCTTGTCCTCACCCCCCGCCCGTTCGCGCACCCGGCCGGCGCTGCTGCTCCGCTGGGCCCGCGCGATGCTCAGCCGTCGCCTCCGACGCTGGATGCTCCACCTGCCGCACCCGCGCTGGCTCGAGGTGCTTCTGGTCGACCCGCGCGAGGGCCTGCCGCAGGAAGGGACCGCCGAGGTGGCCTGACAGGACTCGATTGACCGTCCCGGGCCGGCCAGCGAATAATCGGCCGTCGTTCCTCGTCTATCGCCGTGCGGCGATGCACCCGGAGGAGACGACCGACGATGCGATGCCTGTTGTTCGCGACGCGCCTGGGGTTCCTTGCGACGGCCATCCTGGCCGGGCTCGCCGCGGGCGGGCGGGGCCAGGAGGCATCGCCTCCGGCGGCCGTCGCGACGCAAGGCCCGAGGTACCGGATTGCCGATCTCGAGGCCCGGTGGGAGACCGCCGACGTGCCGACCCGGCTCGCGATCCTGGATCGAATCGGGCGCAAGAAGGTCTGGCACGACGAGGCCGTGCCGCTGCTCCGCAAGGCGCTCCGCGATCGCGACGCGAAGGTCCGCGCGAGGGCTGCCATAGCCTTGCACTGGAGCACTCGCGCGAGCTCGGCGGTCGCCGAGCTGTCGGCCGCGCTGGCGGACCCGGATCTCCAGGTGCGGAATGCTGCGGCCTGGGCACTGAACTCCGTCGGGCCCCAGGCCCGGCCGGCCATCCCCGCACTCGCCGCCATGGTGCGAGCGGATCGCGGCCGAGCCGCCCAGGCGGCCTTCACTGCGCTCGGGTCGATCGGCGCGTCGGCGTTGCCCGCACTGCTCGAGTTCCTGGCCGATCCCGACCCGACCCGGCGACAAGGAGCCGCCCAGGCCATCGCCCGGATCGGCCCCGAGGCAAAAGCCGCGATGCCCGCGCTGATGGCGCGTCTCGACGACCCGGCGCGCGAGGTCCGATGGGCCGTCGCGATGGCCCTGGCCGCCATCGTCCGCGAGGCGATCGATCCGCTGACCCAGGCCCTGCGGCACAATAGCCCGCGCGTCCGGGGCACCGCCGCCCGCGCGCTGGGCCACATGCGTGAACGAGCCGGCCCGGCCGCTCCGGCCCTGATCGACGCCCTCTTCCAGGCTCAGCCCTTCGACGATCCGGCGCCCTCGAGTCCGAATCCGGCGGACGACGAGAACCGCGAGGAGCCGCCGCCGCAGGGTATCTACGCAGTCCTTAAGGACATGGGCGAGACGGCGATCCCGGCGCTGGTCGGTCGGCTGAGAGGCCGCGATCGCGAGGCGCGGGTCCAGGCCATGCGGGCGCTGGGGTACTATGATTCGTGGGAGAACCCAGGCCAGGCGATTTCCCTCCTTCTCGAGGACCTGGCCGACCGCGATGTCCGCCTCGAGGCTGTCGAGGCCCTCGGCAAGGTCGCCTGGGGCAACCGTGAGGCAATCGTCCGCCTGATCGACGGGCTGAAGGACCCGGATCCGGCCTTCCGCGCGAAGGCAGCCGAGGCGCTGGGGCGGGTCGGCTGGGAGAATCAGGAGGCCCTCGGCGGCGCGACTCCCGCCCTAGGCGCCGTGGCCCCGCTGATGGCGGCCCTGAAGGATCCCGACCCACGCGTGCGCCGTTGCGCCGCGGCCGCCCTGGGCGATATCGGCTCCGAATCGCGGCGCGCGAGGCCGGACCTGGTCAGGCTGCTCGAAGACCACGACCCGGAGGTCCGCCTGGCAGCTCTCCGATCGTTCCGGCGAATCGGCGTACCCATGGACGCGCGCGAGACGATCCAGCGTCTCATGAAGGGCCCCGACCCCCGCTTCCGACGGGTCGGAGAAGCACTTTTGCATGGCATGGCGCCTTCGGATGCTTTCGCCACCGAGCTGATCGCGGCGGTCCAGGATTCGGACCCGAAGGTCCGCGCGCGGGCGGCCGCAAATGTTTTACGCGCGAAGGGGCAGCAAGGAATCATCCTCGACGGGCGGCCGATTCCAGCATATCGATTGAGCGACGAGGCGCTCGTCCATTCACCCGGCGCCGGATCGGCCCTGCGGAAGGCGCTCGGCGACCCGAACCCGCAGGTCCGCACGGCGGCCGCCCTGATCCTGTCCGTCTTCAAGCAAGAGGCGCGCGAATCCGTCGCGCCGCTGATCCCCCGGCTGAGAGATCCCAGCGTCCCCGTGCGGCTCGCCGCGGCCAGTGCCCTGGGCCAGTTCGGCGCCGACGCCCGGCCGGCTGTGCCCGCGCTGCTCGACGCCCTGACCGATCCCTCCGGAATTCGCGTCAACGGGTCCTCGGTTCCGCGCGACGCGTTCAGGGCGATTCGTGCCATCAGTCCGGAGACGACATCGCAGGCGGCGGATCGCTTGATCGTGCTCCTTGGCGACGCGAAGGAACCGGTCCGCGACGCCGCCAGGCAAGCCCTGTCGGAGCTCGATGCCAGGCTTACACCCCGGCTCTTTCGTCTCCTGGCCGACCCGAAAACCTCTCGCATGCTACGGATCGAGATCCTCGACGTCCTCGAGGGCCGATACGGGGCCGGCGAGATCCGGGCCGAGCACACCAGGGTTCCCGAGAGACCCGAAATCCAGGCCGCGATCCCCGTCCTGCGATCTCTTCTCGACGATATCGATCCCTCCGTCGAGCGCAATGCGATCCGGCTGCTGATCACGCTCGAACATCGCGATGAGGAGACCGTCCGGCTCTACCTCCGGGGCCTCCGCGCCCAGGAGATGGACGGCCCTGTACCGGACTGGCCTCTCAAGCCGACGATGATCCCCGCCATGCTGAAGGAGCTGCACGACCCCGACCCGGTCTTCCGCGCCGATCTGATCAGCGTTATCGCCCCGCTCTCGCAGGATCTGTATAGCGAGCCGGATCCGGAGGAGGCGGAGGTCGAGGACGAAAAGCCAACCCCGGAGGATCGGCTGGCCCAGGCGCGGGATCTTCGGCTGAGGGCGCAGGCCGCCGACGCGATCCTGCCGCTGCTGAAGGACGCCGACCCCTCGGTGCGCTGGAATGCGGCGCACGCCCTGGGGACTCTCCGAGCCGAGCCCAGCCGGGTCGTCCCCGCACTCGTCGAGATGATGAGGACCGAGTCGGGCACCACGCCGATCTCCGAGCATCTGATGCCTCCCTCGCATGTGGAATCCGAATACTACCCGATCGGGTACTATCACCTGGGCTGGAACGAACGAGACGGTGAATCCGCCCGTCTCGCCGCGGTGCACGGGCTCAGGCTGTTCGGTCCCAGGGCCGCGGCGGCCGTCCCGGAACTTGTCCGGATCCTCCGCGAGGAGAAGGACCCGCGGCTCCTCTGGTACACGGCCGCGGCAGTGGGGGAGATCGGGCCGAAGGCGAATGCGGCGGTGCCCCCGCTGATCGCAGCCCTGGGCTCGACACTCGCCGCGACCGGAAGGCCGGTCACGTACGCCCACTTCGGTGGCTTCGGCATTTCGAAGGAAGACGGCCCGATCCGCCTGGCCGCGGCCGTGGCACTCGGATCGATCGGACCCGACGCCCGCGAGGCCGTCCCCGATCTGACGCGCGCGCTGACCGACGCCGACTCGCGGGTTCGCGGCGAGGCCGCCGCGTCACTGGGCGCGATCGGCCCCGATTCCGGCCCGGCAGTCCCCGCGCTCGCGCATCTGGCCGTCGCCGAGGCCGACGACCAGATCGCCGACCTGGCCGCGGAGGCCCTGGGCTCGATCGGACCGCGGGCCGTCCCCGCGCTGGTGACCATGCTGCGCACCGGGCGGGCGACCGTCCGCGTCCGCGCACTGACCGCCCTCGAGAAGGTCGGTCCGAAGGCGGCCGCCGCGATCCCCGAGTTGCTCCGGGCGCTCGAGGACCGCGACGAGGCGGTTCGCGCGGCCGCCGCCGAGACGATGGGGGCCGTCGGGGCCGGTCCCAGGGCGAACGCCGCGATGATCCCGCTGCTCGAGGCCCTCCGCGACGAGGATCCCATCGTCCGCCAGCAGGCCGCCGAGGCCCTCAGCCAGATTGGCACTGGAGAACGAAGGGAATTGCCCGGCCTGATCGACGCCATGAGGAAATCCGCCGTGCCGCCCTTGCTCCAGTCGCTCGGCGACGAGGACCCGTTCGTCCGCCGGCACGCCGCGCGGGCGCTGGGGAAGATCGGCGCGGCGAGCGACCAGGTTGTCCCCGCGCTCGTGCGGGCGCTGAAGGACCCGGAGCGTCTCACGCGGATCAGCGCGATCGAGGCGCTCGGCGCCGTCGGGCCGCCCGCCACTTCCGCGCTCGACGACCTGGGCCGATTGCGCAATGACCAGGACCCCGAGATCCGCAGCTCCGCCGAGGCCGCAATTCGCGCCATCCGGCCCGGGGCACCTTGATTGCGTCGGCCGAGCTTTCATTGCGAAACGACCGAGGTTCTGCCGACCCGTTCCGGCCCGTCCGGTCCCTGTCGGAGGCGGCTCCGTCCGCCGATCCGATCCGGTCCGGTCCCGCCCGCCGACTCGATCCGGTCCTGTCCTGTCCGCCGATCCGATCCGCCCGGACGGAGCCGGCTCCTGCAACAGACCGGTCTGGGCCGGTGGACGAGGCGGCGGCGGGTCGCTCGCTTTCGCTCAATCAGCGATCCGCGCCGGTCGTCGCCGGCTCACGCCGTGCGCCGGTCCACCTGAGCGCGGCACGCACCACGGGCGGCGCCAGGCGATGGGTCCACGCGTAGAGTCGCAGCATCAGCGGGGCGAAGACCTCGCGGCGCGGGTGTTCGGCCAGGCGGGCGATCAGGCGGCCGCACTCATCAGTGGGCAGGTTGCGGATCGTCCGCGCAATCCCCGGCAGGCGGTCGGTCGTGCCCGGGTTGTGGTCGAAGTACGGGCTATCCACCCGCCCGAGGACCAGGTGGCAACTGCGCACGCCCGTGCCGGCGAGGTCCTGGCAGAGCGCCTCGTGCAGGCCCCGCAGCGCCCATCGCGATGCGGTGTATCCGGTGGCGCCCGGCCAGGGAAAGAAGGCCGCCGGCGAATTCACGTGGACGATCACGCCCGAACCTCGCGCGATCATGCCGGCCAGGAAGGCATGAGTCACGTTGAACGCCGAGAGGTACGGTGCCCCCATCATGGCAACGGCCTCGGCGGGCGACGTTTCCTCGACGAATTTCCACATCCCGGCGCCGGCCGAGTGGACGATCACATCGGGAACTCCGTAATCCCGGCGGACCCGATCGGCCAGCGCGAGCACCTGCTCGCCCGAGGCTGCGTCGCACGGATCGGCCACCGCGACGGCGCCGATCCGGGCGGCCTCCTGTTCGAGCTCGGCCGCGCGCCGGGCGACCAGGATGACGCGATAGCCCCGCTCGGCCAGCCGCCGGGCCGCGGCCGCCCCGACGCCGCTCGACGCGCCCGTGACAATCGCCAGCTTCCCTCTGTCTTCGCCCATGCCGCGACGCCCTCCGAAGGTTTGGGCTCACAATCTATCGCCTCGCGACGGGCCGGTTCAATCCAGGACAACCGGCCACCGAAGGCGCCGATGGGCTTCGCATGGAAGTCCCTCATTGCGCAGATAGAACCAACATCGTCGTACCCACATTTGACGACATCGCCCGAATGTCAACCAGGATGCCATCGTGAAACCCGCGACCCACGAGTCGGCTCCGCAGCGACGGCGACCGACGGCTCAAGACTCGCCGCGTCCGCGGTGTGCACTTTTTGCCACAAATGTTCTCTCCTGGCTGCACTCGCAGCCGCGCAAGACCCCAATTCTTTCCTATTTATTGCCTCGCCTGGCATCTCCCAGATCCTGATAAGAATCGGGCGATCCTTCACCGGACAACCTGGGCCCTCGTGCGTACAAGTTATTCAGCGGGGCAATCGTCCCGCATGAAATGCCGCAATGGCTGCGGCACACGCCCGGCGATCGGCTCATGGTTTTCCCTCGGAAGATTCCGCGGGACGACCCGAGCCCCCGGGCGGACAGATCTTCTGCGGGGCAATCGTCCCGCACGAATTGCCGTAATGGCTGCGGCACTCGCCACGCCCCATGAACGGGCCCTGAATTCCCGTCGCCAAAGCGCAGGTTCATCCGGAGAGCTCCGGACCGATCGCTTTGCGCGCACGCACCGGCCCGGCGAATGAGAGATCTCGACCCGGAAGCCCGAGACCGGATTCCCCATCGGGGTATCCGCTCAGCGGACCGTGCCGCAGATGCTTCCGCCAGGCCTCGAATCCAACCAAGGATTGAACGCAACCCAAGCATCACGGAGAGTGAACCATGTCCATGTCACGCAGGGAAAACCCGACCGTACCGACGATGGCGCGTCATCGTCGAAATCTCAGCATCCTGGCCGGCATGTTGGGGCTCGCGCTGTGGGCGGCGCCCGCGCGGGCCGGCATCGTCCTCGGCTACGAGAATTTCAATCCAACCGGGCCGTTGCAGTCCGTGAACTTCCTGAACCAGCCCAATGCGATCACGGTCGTTGGCGACACGAACCCCAATCCGCAATACAACGTCGACGTGACCTCGCTCGAGGGGATCAACCTCAACGCGAACGGCTCGAACGTCGAGAACGGCGACAACAAGAAGGCCGGATTCAGCTCGATCTCGATCGCGCCCCAGGCCGGATCGGGATACAACTGGACGTTCATCGACTTCCGCCTCGACTCGACGAACGGCAAGCAGCCGCTCACGGGCGACCTGACCCTGACGGCCTATACCGCCGCAGGCGGCATCTACTCGGCCAGCAACCTCAACTTCCCCTGGAATGGTAATAATGGTGAAAACCAGGATTACTACGCCCAGGCCACGGGCAACGACCGGATCACCAAGATCGTCATCACCTACACGGATTCGACCGGTGGCAAAAACACGATCCAGGACATCCACAACATCGACGTCAAGTCGGCCGCCGTACCGGAGCCCGGCACGCTCGCGTTGATGATTTGCGGCTCGACCTTCGCCCTGGGCGGCGTGTCGATCCGCCGCCGTCGCCGCGCGAAGACGGCCTGAGTCCCGTCGTCCGCTAGAGCGCATTGCAGATGGGTGGTTCACGGAGGGGTCGGGCCGGCTGAGAGTCTGTGCCGACAGGGCTCCGAGCCCCCGCCAGGGGGCGATCGGACGTAGCCGGGGGGGCGTCAGCCCCCCGGGATCGGACCGCAGCGCCACTCACCGCTTCCTCTCGACGGACCCTCCCGGCCGCGACCCCGCGTGGCGGGGTCGCGGCCGGGAGGGAGACACGATGGCGGGGAGATGGGGGATCGCCCGGCGTTCCGGGGGGCTGACGCCCCCCGGCTACGTCCTGGCACCCACTTCGTGGGCTTCCGCGACAGACTCTCATCGCCGTCTTTCGCCTGTGCGCCACGCAACCGCAGTGCGCTCTAAGATGAGTGGACCTCAACTCGATTGAAACGAAGAGGCGCGCGTCGAGCAGGGGAAGGCCGTCCGGCGGCCGGCCGGTTGGAAACGACCGCCGGAGCGATCGGGTGCGGCACTCCCTTGCCGGCGCGTTTCGGCTCAGCCTCGGGTGAGTCGGGTCCTGGCGGCGAGCGAGAGGTTCGAGCGGCCGCGTGCGGCAGTGGAAGGACGCGGATTCCTGAGTGAGACAGGGCCGCAAGGCGAAGCGTCAGGACTCGACGTCCCGACCGGACCGGGCCGGGCCGGGTCGGACGGGCCCGACGGACGGTGAAGCACGAGGGATATCCCCTGCGTTGCCTCGCCTCCCGCGCTTGCCTCGGCGACGATACTCGCCGAGGAGCGTCATCCGATCGCCGCGGCCGGGCAGGCTCGACCTGGATGGCTCACAAGTGACGTCGTTACAACCAGAAACGGCCAATCGGTTTTTTTGCCGGTTGGTGGCGAACCGAAATCGCCCGAGGTCTCCTCTTTTCCTGTGTGAAGCGCGGCGAGGTTGTGATTCGCCGCGGCTGTTCTCCAGGCGAGCGGAGTGTGATCGATGTTGCATCTCACCAGGAATGTTGGGACCGCGCAGCGGGTGCTGCGGATCATTGCGGGCGGGATGATGGCCGTCGGCGGCGTTATGCTATTCCAGGGTCAGCCCGCGGGATACGTGCTCGCCGCGATGGGAGCGATGGGGCTGCTCACCGGTTTGACCGGCTACTGCCCGGCCTGCGCCATGATCGGCGCCCGGTCGCCGGAAAGGCCCTGACCTGACCCGCGATCCCACCGCAGGGGAGGAACCCGCGATGTCCACGAACGGCTTCGCGCCCGAGATGATCCGATCCGCCATGGACGGCGATCCGGCGGCGATCGAGTCGCTGCTGGCGGTCGCCCAGCCCGACATCCGGCGCTATGCCCGGTACTACTGCCTGAGCCAGGAGGACGCCGAGGACGCCGCGCAGGAGACGCTCTGGCAGCTCTACCGCCGGATCGGCGCGCTGCGGACTGTCGCAACCCTGCCGGCCTGGCTGATGGCGATCGCGCGGCGGGAATGCGCCCGGCTCGCGGGCCGCTGGCACCATCAGCCGCTTCTGGATGACTCGGCCATCCTGTCCCGCCACGACGTCGAGCTGCGGCTGGACGTCGCCGCGGCCATCGAGTCGCTCCCCGAGCACTATCGGCAGATCGTCGTCCTGCGCGACATACAGAGCATGACGGTCGACGCCATCTGCAACGAGCTGAACCTGAGCCGCGAGGCGGTCAAGGGCCGCCTCCACCGGGCCCGCGTGCTGATGCGCGAATACCTCTCAAGGTAGCGGAATGCGAGGCCGGCCGGATGGCCCGGGCGTGCGCGGCCAGGACGGGATCGCCCGATCCCGGGCCGGCCATCCGCGCCGGCCCGACCCTCGACGACGAGAAAGGAGTCTCGAATGCGAATTCGTACGTTCGTCCTGCTGCTGGTCCTTGCCCTGTCCCTTCTCGAGGCGGGCTGTCAGTGCGGCAGTTGCGGCAAGCCCGCGAGTTCCCCCGCGTCGAGCGACGCCGGCCCGTCGTGCGCGGCGGGGACGTGTCCCCATCCGTGGCATTCGAAATAATTCTCCGTCCGTGGCGCCCGAACTGATCCACCGATCCGACGGGCGCCCGGTCTTCTTCATTCAGCCGCGACATCGCGGCGGAGGATGACAATATGCGCAGGCGTATGTTCGTGGTTTGCCTTGGCCTGGGTGCCGTGCTCGCGGGTGTCGTCGAGGCGATCTCGGCCGATCCGCAGGCGATCCGGTGGGTCGAGTCGTCCGGCGAGGCCTTCCGGCAGGCGCGTGACACGGGTCGTCCCGTGCTCGTCTACATCGCATCGCCGGGATGCGGCTACTGCCGCAAGATGGAGCGCGAGACCTGGTCGGACCCGGCCGTCGCCGCTCAGGTGGAGCGAGGCTTCATCCCCCTCAAGGTGGACGGCCTCCGGCATCCCGAGTGGCTCGACCGATACCGGCTCGAGGGTCTGCCGGCCCTGCTTGTGCTCTCGCCGACGGGCGAGACTGTCCTTCGGGTACAGGGTTACCAGTCGTCGCGGAGGATGCTCGGACATCTGGAGCAGGCCCTGGATGGGACGACTCGGAAGAGCGGTCGTTGAAGCCGTCGGAGAGATGAGCAACGTCTGTACGGTCGAGATGCCGACGGTGCTCTGCGTCGAAGGTCCCGCGGCCCGTCCGGCCCGCCCGGCGGGTCCGCGGCCATCGGACGTCAGCCAATCCCCGCCTGGCGCGGCTCGCCCAGGCTCAGCGGCTCGACCGCTGTGACGTGGAGCAACGAGCAGATCTTGAACTCGGCCGGTACACCCTCATCCGTCTCGCCGATGCCGACGAGGATGCTCGTCCTCGTCAACATGGCCATCTCCGGGTGGCGGACCTCATAGGCCTGGCCGCTCGACATGACGAGGCGAAATGGCCTGAACGGTCGTTGGGTCAGCAGTTCTCGAAACGTCTGAACAGTCATCTCTGGGCTTCCCGATTCGGTCCTCAGGTGGGAAGGTGGTTCTGGTGCGGAGCGTGGCGCCGGTCCGTGGGGGTCGTCACCCGGCGACTCACGTCGCTGGTTCGCCGGGACCTTCCTCAAGGATACCAGGAGACACGGGAGGCAATCGATTGCATCGCCTGCCTGGCTCGTCTCCCTCCGATCGAACGAGCCGAACCGGACCGATCCGCACGAATGACCCGGCCGGAAGCCGCAGGGCTGGCTCAACGGGCCGAGCCGCCGGGCGCCGGGCCGGCAGGACCGACGGCCGTCGCCGCCGGCGAGGGCCGCCGGGCCGTCGGGACGGGGTGCCGTCGTCCGCGTTCGGCCGCAGTGATCAGGCCGCCGAGCACCAGCGCGATCCCCAGCAAGACGAACAGGTCCGATGCCGAAGCCCGGCGGAATGACACGAGCAGACAGCCGACGACTGCCACGGCCGCGACCAGGCCCGCCATCCACGGGCTCAGGACCGCGCAGGCCACGGCCGCGACGACGATCGCCGTGAGGGTCTGCGGGAGGGTCAGCCCGCGCGACCACCTCTTCATCAGCGCCGGCCTCCATCCCTCGAACGATCGCCTCCGAACGCGGCGGCGTGCCGGCCCCAGCTCGGATAGCGGCCTGCGACCGCGGCATATCCACAGGGCAGGCCGACGAGGACGAAGAACGCAATGCTATTGGCCAGGCTCGGGCGGCCCCTTCGCTCGACGAGATTCGCCACCAGATTCCCGGCCCGGGCCAGATTCGGGGGCGCCGGGGCGTCGTGGAGGGCCTCGCCGACCACGTACGCCAGGCACGCGGCGAAGACCGTGCCGCCGATGATCCGGATCGTGATCGGATGGCTGGCGTACGAGAAGCACGCGACCGCGCCGAGGCCGCAGAACACCGCCAGGCCGCCCAGGATGTACGTCGTCTGCCGCGGAAACGCCTCCCCTGCGCCCGCGAACACCGGCACCAGGGCGAGGAATCCCGCTGCGATCAGGATCAGGGCGACACCAAGGATCATTCGCGGCACCGAACTCATCGAAAGGTCCCTCCTCGACTGGTACTGGATGATCGAGTTCCCCAGGCGGCTCACCAAACGGGCACCAGGCCCCCGATCGACCCGGGGGCCTCTGCAGGAGGCGGCTCCGTCCGCCGATCCGGTCTGCCCGTCCGGTCGCCGGACGGAGCCGGCTCCTACAGCAGAACCGATCGGGGCCGACCGCCGCCGACCGATCAGCACGACCGCGACCGCCCGCTACTTCAGGCCCTCCGGCTCCGGCTTCGCGCGGACAAACGGCTCGGGCACCAGCCAGGCGACCTGGTGCTTGCCGTCCTTCTCGCAGATTCGCGCCACGTTGTGCCGCATGGCCAGGTCGATCGAGCCGTCCCAGGCGACGACCACAGCGTACGCACCATGGTCATTTCCCCTGAAATTCCACCCCGATACGCCGAACTCGCTCCACCATGTTCTATGGTTGTCGACGAGATTCGCCGCTGACGTTGGTGGCGAGCTGATCCCAAAAGGACGGGACGGGGTTGTCCCCGCATGATCGGATCGTCCTGCGCTCTGCCAGAGGTCAACACGATGTTCTCGCAGGCATTGTCCGGCTTCCTGAAAAATCGCTCGGGCCTCCGTTTGATCCTCAACCCACCGCGAAGGCCCCGGGCGTTCCGGCCGGAGGGACCTCTGACCCCCCTGGAGCCGCGAATCGCCCTGTCCGGGTCGTCCGAGACGGCCTACGAGATCGCCTATCTGGGGAACCTGGGGGCCAACTACACCGGGCCGATTCAGGTCTATCTCGCGGGCGGGTCCAACCCGATCTCCGCGGACGCCTGGTCGACCTACGTCCCGCCGCCGGGCTACATCAAGAATACGCCAAGGAACCTCCAGTTCAACTCGCAGATCCTGTTCTCGAGCCCGGACTCGACGGGCTATACGTACATCACCACGTCCGACGGATACACCTGGGAGTACATCGCGAGCACGGTCAGCTCCAACTGGCCCTTCAACCCGGCGGATTACCCGGGCCAGAACTACACCAGCGGGTACGAGGCCGCCGCTCTCCAGACGACGCCCCCGCCCGGCGAGATCAAGTGGACGGACAACACCAAGAACCAGCAGATGACCTTCTACGCCCGCGATTCCAGCGGGGCGCCGATCGAGCGGTACTTCATCACCGATCCCTGGGGCGATCGGTTCATCATGCAGGCGTCGGGTACGACCGATTCGTCGCAGGTCCAGAGCAACTTCGAGTCGGCCGTGCTGCCAGCGGGATGGACCAGGTCGATCGGGTTCCTCAAGCACAACCTGACGCTTTTGCCCGCGTACAGCTCCAACGGTACGCCCAACTATAATTTGATCCGCGACAGCGCCGACGACTCGTTCGACCAGATCTCGTGGGGCAGGCGCGGCTGGGGTGTCGCGCAGATGATCGCCGGCATGCCCGTCTGGGGCGGGACGAACGGCAACGCCATCCGGTTGAACCCGGCGTTCAACAACGTCGTGTATGCCGCGGGCGGCAACGATCGAATCCACGTCGCCGGCCTGGTCAACACCATTTACGGCGACGGGGGCCACGACACGGCCATCTTCCCCGGCCGGCGGTCGCGGTACACGGTCACTCATTCGACAACGGACGCAACCCAGGTGATCGTGACGCCGCGCGGCCCAGCGGCGACGAGCCACATAACCACGCTGTACGACGTCGAGCACATCCGGTTCGGCGGGCCGGTCCCCCGACGAGTGCCCGGGATCAGCGGCCAGAGCAACTGACGCCGGCAGGATCCGCGGCAGAGGAGGAGGCCGCAGCAGTCTGGCTCCCGGCCCACCGGGCTGCGCGGATCCGCCGCCGCGGGACGGGAGGCCGGGTGTCCGTGAGACTGTCGCCCGGATACCGGCATCGTGGCCCGTCGTCCCGGGAACCGCCGCCACTTATCCCCAGGATCCGCGAGGTGATTTCGTCCGCGTTTCCTCCTGGCCAGACGCGGACCCGGTCCGGACCGGACCGGTCCGACCGTCGTAGGTCACGCTTTCCAGCCTGACTCGGGCCCGGCCCGATCCCGTTCGACCGTCGTGGGTCGAGTTCCTCGAATCGCCAGTTCTCCGACCCGGTTTGCCTGCGGCAGACTCCAGCACTGCCACCAGGTCGATCAGCAAGCCAGGATCCGACGCTGGCCGGCCCGTCAGCCCGGGCGCCGCGAACGTTCATCGCAGCCTTCCCCGCGTCCCTCCGCCCGAGAGGTCCCGACGGCTTACAGGTATTCCACGCGGTTGCGCATCTGGTCGCGATCGGCGACGGCGTGCAGGAGTTCCAGGAGCCGTGTGAGCACCCCGAATTGGTACTTCGATGGGGAGTCCAGGCGCTGCCCGCGTGCCGGACACCGGCGCGGTGCAGGGCCAGGTAGTCCGTGTCGAACGTCACCATCACCCTCTCCTGCGCGGTGGCGAAGGCCAGTTGGTCCGGATCGGGTAAGCCGCAACGGCCGGCCTCCTGCGCCGTCAGGACATCGATGCCGAGCCGCCGAAGACCCTGGGTCACCTGGGCGGGGAGGTGCTCGTCCATGTAGTAGCGGATCGGCTCAGCCATCGAGCTCCCCGAGGGCCTTTGCCTTCAGCTCCGGGGGAATCAGCGAGGGCAGGTTCGCGTCGGCCCAGCGCGCCCATTCCTGATCGCTGCGGAAGTCGCCTTCGATCTCCTCCACGTTGTCGAAGTAGTAAGCTAGAGCTGCATGCACATCGGCACGAGAGATTCCGGGAAACATCTCGATAATCTGTTCGACGGAGTAGCCGGCCTGCTCGTACCAGCCGACGATATCCATGACCCGGACGCGATGACCGGCGATGCAGGCCCGGCCGCCACAGACACCCGGCGTCCTGGTGATGTGCTGCGTGATCACGTTCTCCATCGATATCTCCACCCGCGAGCTGAACCGGCGAAAGTCTCCTCTCCTCCATTGTACTCGATGTCTTTCCGCTCACCATGGCATCACGCGGGCGGATCGGAGTCGGCCGGTCGTCGGGACCCGATCGGTGAATGGATGCGATGGGAGGCCGACGTGGCGGGGAGAGCGGACGACCGACCGGGAGTCCTCACCCCCCGCGTCGGAGCCCATCCAGCAAGCTGCCGACCTCGTCGTGGACCTGGGGCGTCTGGCGGATGATGAGGGCCGGCGGCATCGGCCAGGGGACGATCGCGCCGACGGGTCGCGGGTCGTCGGGCCCCCGGCCACCCGCCGCGGCGGCGCCGGCGGCGCGGCGGGCCCGTCGACGCCGGCGCTGCTCGACCGTCTTGCGGATCGACGCCTGAAATTCCTCGCTGGGCTCGCGACGGGCGGCGGGCGCCGCGGCGGCGGCGGCCGGGGGCTTCTGGCCGTTGGCCTTCGCCTTCGCCGGGGCGGCGGCCGGACGTCGGGCCGGCTGCGTCGGTTGCGGCGGGGGCTGCGATTGGCCCCGGGCCGGCGGCGCGATCGCGAGCATCCCCAGAGTACCGGCCAGCACACCGGCGCCGATCGCCCAGGGCGGGATCTTCCGCAGTGGTCGGCCGTCCATGTTTGCGGGCTCCCGGGGACGGGCGGTCAGGAAGACGCGGACGGACGGGCGGGCGGGCCGCGCCGGGTCTTCAGGACAATTCCTGCCGACCGACTCGTTGTGGATGTAGGCTCGGTATCTTAACATATGGCGGAGAAACGGACTATCCGGGCGAAGACGCCCCTGTGGCGCGACGGAGCATTCCCTTCACAGGACAGGATCTCTTGTTCAGTTCCAACGATCGAGACGGATAGACAGGCGGACGGGCGGCGACGGGGGCCTTCAAGGTGATCGACATCGGGACGACGCTCAACCAGAGGTTCCTCCTGGAGAAGGAGCTGGGCCGCGGCGGCATGGGAGCCGTGTACTCGGCGACCGACCAGAAGCTCCAGCGGCGAGTCGCCATCAAGGTGCTGAAGGAGAGCAGCGGCCCCGAGGTCCAGAAGAAGCTGCAACTCGAGGCGCGGATCGCCGCGCGGCTGATGCACGAGAACGTGGTGACGCTCTACGACATCGGCGAGGCGGGCGATACCTGCTTCCTCATCATGGAGCAGGTCGACGGCACCAGCTACTCCAAGCGGTGGCGGCACCAGACGATCGAGGAGCGCCTGCGGGTGCTGGCCCAGGTGGCCGAGGCGCTGGACTACGCGCACCACCAGGGGGTGGTCCATCGCGACATCAAGCCGGGGAACGTGCTGCTGACCGCGGCCGACGTGCCGAAGCTATCGGACTTCGGGCTGTCGATCCTGGTCGAGCAGGGTGACCAGTCGGGCGTGATCCGGGGCACGCCGCTGTACATGAGCCCCGAGCAGACGAGGGGCCAGCCGCTGGACTACCGCAGCGACCTGTACTCGCTGGGCGTGATGATCTACGAGTCGGCGGCCGGGGCGACGCCGTTCACCGGCAACTCCATGGCGGTCATGGCGCAGCACGCGTCGACGCCGCCGAACCCGCCGCGGTCGAGGAACCCGTGGATCTCGGAGGATCTGGAGGGGCTGATCCTGTCGCTGCTGTCCAAGCGTCCCGACGAGCGGCCGAGGTCGGGGACCGCGGTGGCCGAGGCGCTGCGCCGGGAGGTCGAGCGGCTGGCGGCCGACCGTCGGCAAGGGGGTCAGGCGGCGGAGATGACGACCCGTGCGTCGGCCGCGAACGTCGCCGCGCCGTCGGGCCAGCCGGCCTCGGCGCGCAACGGAGCGCCGACGACGCCGCCCGGGACCGAGCGGGCCGCGGTCCCGGGCGCATCGCCGTCGCGGGCGGCCGTCCCTTCCGATGCGGCCGCGTACGCGCCGACCGAGGGCACTCGCGAACTCCGCGGCGCCGTGCCGGGCGCGGCCGCGTCGATGACGCGGGCGGCGCCGGCGTCGATGGCCCCGGGGCCGCAGGCGCGGGACTCGCGGCCGTCGTCGCTCTCGGGCGCCACCGGCGGCCTGACCGTGATCGTCCGCTCGCCGCTGGTCCGGCAGATGCTCGCGACCGTGCTGGCCGACCCCATCCTGCTCTCGGCCGAGGAGCGCTATCTCACCGGCCATTATCTCGCCTTCCTGCTGAGCGGCTCGCGGCGGCGAGGGCTGCTCCTCCGCCGGCCGATGGAGCCGAGAAACGCCGACCGCGCCCGGCTGATGCTGGGCGTGACCTACGCCCTGCTCGCCGGGTCCGACCGCCAGGCGATCCGCGACGCGGCCGCGCTGCTGGACCAGCGGATCGACGTGCGGCCGGCGCTGTCGCCCGTCGTGGTCGCCAAGTACCTCGAGGCGCGGAGTAGCCCGTCGCGCCGGCGGGTCTTTCGCCAGACGCGCAAGGCGATCGCCCAGGCCAGCAAGTATGCCCAGCGGCGGCTGCTCGACGTCAAGGGCGTGCTCAACCCCGGGCTGATGCCACAGCGGCTAGAGGACCTGCACCATATCGCTCCCCCGCGCACCGAGGTGGACGACGTCCTGGTCGAGCGCTGGAACCGCGTGGCCGAGGTCTGGCGGATCGAGCCCGAGTTCCGCCACGCCGTGCTCCGCTACGCGACGACGAACGCCTACAGCGACCCGGCCAGCGTGTCGCTCTGGCCCGAGGTCGTGTATCCCCTGATCGAGCGCGCCCGGCTGCACCGGCGGCTCCGCACCCGCCTCGAGGCCGTCTGGGATTACCTGTGCGCCCAGGTGCTGCGCGTGCCGGATGCCGGCGTCCAGCTCGACCGGGCGATGCATCGCTCGGTGCCGGCGCCCCTGGCCGCCCAGCTCGACGACTCGCTCGAGCTGCTGGTCGAATCCCCCCGCCTGGACGAGGAGGAGGCCGACCCGATGGCGGCACCGGCCGACGAGGCCGATCGCCTGGCGGCGTCGATCTCGGTCAGCGGCAACCGGGCGAGCCTCGAGGCGATCGCCGAGCCCGGCTCGGACAGCCGCGAGCGCGCGGCCGTCCGCCTGATCGCCCTCGACCCGCTCCGTTTCTCGCAGACCGACCTGCACGAGCTGTGGAAGGAGGCCATCGCGGCGCTCCAGCAGGTGCAGGCCCGCCCGGGATCCCGGCCGCCCACGCACCGGAATGTCCCGGTCGGCCCGTATCGCCTGACGGTGATCCCCTCGGTCCGAGGCCGCACCGCCGGCCAGATCGCCATCCAGGGGATGCCGCACAAGCAGATCGAGCTCTCCACGCCGACCGTCCGCACCAGGGGCTCGTCGGGCAAGGCGCTGGTGGCCATCTGGGTGTATGAGGACAACAGCCTGGTGATCGCGCACCTCGACTTCATGGGCTCCGAGCACTTCATCCTCTGGCATGCCCCGCTCGGCCATCAGCTCAACTTCTCCGACGCCGGCGAGCTGAACCACGAGCTGTTCTCGCTCGGCCTGGAGATCCCCGACCAGCTCGACCGGGTCCTCACGCGCAGCTTCCGGCCGAGGAATCCGGTGTGAGCGAAGGCCGGAGTTCACGCCGAGAAAACAGGGGACGGCGGAATCCGGATTTCACGCAGAGACGCAGAGATAACAGGGACGCAGAGAAGTCCGGAGAGCGGCGCCGGGCGAGCGCTTCGTGAAGGCTGCGGCCGCCAACTTGAATCGAATCGAATCGACGAATCGAACCGACCGCGACTGACGGTTCGCCTCGCTGCGCCCCTGCTCTCTCTGCATCTCTATGTGAAACACTTATCCGCATCTTCTCTGCGTAAAATGTCCCTCCGGGGTTATCCCTCGATCGTCCGAATCACCCGGCAGGGGTTGCCGGCCGCGAAGACGCCCTCGGGGACATCTCGCGTGACGACGCTGCCCGCCCCGATGACCGACCTCGCGCCGATCCGTACGCCCGGGCAGACGATCGCACCGCCGCCCACCCACACGTCCGGACCGATCTCGATCGGCCGGGCGAATTCCTGCTTGCGCCGGAGCATCGCGTCCATCGGATGCGTGGCCGTGTAGATCTGCACGGCCGGCCCGAACATCGTGTAATCGCCGATCGTCACCCGGCAGACATCCAGCACCACGCAGTTGAAATTGAAGAACACCCGCTCGCCCAGATGAATGTTCGAGCCATAGTCGCAGTAAAACGGCGGCTGGATCCAGGCCGTCTCGCCGCCAGCGGCGAGCAGCTCGACGAGGATCCGTCGGCGCTCGTCGGCCTGGGCCTCGCGGGTGGCGTTGAGGTCCTGGCACAGATCCCTCGCCCGCTCGCGTGCCTGCACGAGCTCGGGGTCCATCGGGTTGTACAGCTCGCCCGCCAGCATCCGGTCGCGCTCGGACATCATCAGTGGGGCCTCGCCATCGGGGTGGAAGACGGTCGATTCCGAATCTCGGCTCGTGACTATTCTGACACCTTTCGCCGAGAACCACCTGGTTCCGGCCCGGCCGGTGCGGTTCGATCCCTGCGCCGGGCTCGGTCGTCTGTCCCTTGAGCCGAGCTCCGAGACGGCGCGACAGGGACATTGATCCCGACGAACGGCATCGAATTGCTCGCCGGACGCGATCCGGGGTAGGCTGGAGAAACGTCGGCGCAGGACGGGGCAAAGCGGGGACGCGACCTTTGCAGTGCCCCGGGGGGCCAGGACCGGTGCAGGCGGCAAGATGCCGCCCGTCGGCATCGCCGGATTGGCCCAAAGGCGAGAGATCCCGCTTGGATAATCGATCATCGGTGGAACGATCGCACCTATGTACGGAGCTTCGTGGCTTCTTCCGCTGGGTTTGCCGGATCGCCCGGGGCGATGCCCCGGCCTGATCCGTCCGGTCCCCCTGGAGCGGTTCCTGTCGGCCTCCGGCAAGCGGACGCGAGGTCATCTGCGCCCATCCGCGTCACCCGCGGACAAACGCCGATGGTTCCGGCCCGGCCCTGCGATGCGGGCCGGCCTGCGTTCGTCCCGGACCGTCACCGTACCGCGGGCCTGTCGGCTGGCCGCGACATGGCTGGGGATGACGATCGGGCTGGCGTCGATCGCCGTCTGCCAGGAGGCGTCGCCGTCGCCCTCGGCGAGCCGCGATGTCGACGCGCTGGGCGAGTCGCAGGATCAGGATCAGGACCGGGACCGGGACCGGCTGGGCCTGGCGGATCTGGCCGCGTATCGGGCGGCGCTGGCGGGCCGGGCGACGGGCGACCGGGCGCGATCGTCAGACCCGCCGGCGCAGGTCGGATTCCGCGAGCTGTGGAAGGCGCCTGACGATTATCGCGGCCGGCGGGTCACGGTCCGCGGTCGGATCGAGCGGACGTTTCGCCAGGGCGCGGTCGGGAGCTTCCCGCCGCTGGTCGAGGCCTGGGTCTTCACGGCTTCGGGAGATCCGCTGTGCGTGGTGTATCCCCGGTCGGACGAGGGCGAGCGGGAGGGTGCGCGCGAAGAGGTTCCGGCGCCAGGGCAGGGCCAGCATCCTCTTCGGCTCGGCGACCGGGCGGCGGGCCAGTCGGTCGAGTTCACCGGGACATTCTTGAAGATGGTCCGCTACGCGGCCGGCGACGGCGATCGCCTGGCCCCGCTGATCGTCGGCGACCGCCCCCCTGCCCTGGTGAGGGCGCCGGGTGGGTCAGCCGAGGCTCGCGCGGCCGAGGCCACCGGCGAGGGGGATGTCCTGCGGGCCATCGGCGGCGAGGTGGGCGGAGTCGGACAGAACGGCCGGCGCTCGTCCTGGTCCCGCTCGAACTGGATACTGGGTCTGACGATGGCCGCGGTCGCCGTGGCCGCGATCGCCGCGCAGCATCTTCGGGGCGCCAGGATGGGCCACCGAGCAAACGCCCGGGATCGGGGACGCGAGCGAGAGCGCGAGGGGCCGGATCCGCCGTTGCAGTTCGTCGACCGGCCCGACGGGCCGGGACCGAAGTAGGTCAGGCTTTCCAGCCCGACACGGAACGGGACTTAAGGCAACGGATGGAATGGAATGGAATGGGTTGGGTTGGGATCGGGTCGGATCGGACCGGCGTCAGGCTGGAAAGGCTGACCTACGCGGGCGGAACGGCCCGGGTCACGGGGATGCCTCCCGGTACGGCTTCCTCTCGCGGTAGAGCTTCAGCCGCGTGGCGTAGTCTTCCTTCTTCTTCGCGTCGGTGAGTAGCTCGATCGCCTGGCCCTGCCGCCTCATGGCCTGGTCGAAGTCGCCCGCCTCCGCGCAGGCCGCGGCCAGGGTGTCGATGATGGTCGGGACTCCTTCGGCGGATCGCGACGATGCGTTGTCACCGGGACTGGGAGAGGCTGGGTTTGAGGATGGCGGCATGCGGGAACGGAGGCAACGAGTGAGGTGGGGGTGAGCTCAGGCGAACCGGCGACGTGAGTCGCCGGGTCATCATGTGTGGGTTGTGGGATCGCCGGGTCATCATGCGTGGGTCGCGTGGTCGGTGTTGGTGAGGAACCCGACGACCGACGTCGCCGGTACGCCTGGACCCGCCCGGGTCGGGCGGCGTTCGGCGAGAGTCTTCCTCCCTGCCGCCCGAGGCCGGTCTATACGCCTGTCTTCTTCACGCTGCCCACGCCGGCAGCATCCTTAACGATTCTTGACAACTTGACTTGACTTCCGCCGTCCTCCGCACCAGATTCTAGGGTGATTCCAGAAGACGAACTTGACTCGACTCGACTCGACCCAACGGGGTCAGTGGCGGCGGTCATCGCCGGCTCCCCCGGACCGTCGCGACCCGGTCGGCGGTGTTGAACGGGCTGCCCTGCTCCTGCTGCGCCAGCGTCCTGATCCGGCCGTCGTTAATCTGGGTCATCCTCGGCGGCATCGGGATCATTCTGGGCTCAGGGTCGGCCAGCGTTGTTCCGGGTTCCGCCTTACCGCCGCGGTGGCCGTGCGCGCGTCGAGGAATTGTCTCGGAGGTCGGGATCGATCGTTGTCGTGGGGGTGAAACCCACCGAGGAGAGCCGTGGCAACGGGTGGGTTTCACCCACCGGACTCGACCATACCGTTGGCATTCGAGACCGCCTTCCAAGCTCGCTCAGAATCCGATTCTCTCAGCGTCCTCATCCCCGATCATCCTTGCCGAAGCCTTGCGCAATCATCCAGGAGAGTCATCATGTCCTCGTCGACGCGATGGCGGGGGGCGCGGCCGCGCCGCAGGCGGTCGGTCCCGGTGGTGCTGGAGGACCTGGAGAGCCGCGTGGTCCTGTCCGGGTTCAAGCTGCCCATCATCCTGCACGATCCCAACCCGCAGGCGCCCGACCTGCCGAAGGCCCACCCCTCGTCGGGCTCGGCACCCCTGGACTTCGGCTCGCCGACGCCCGTCGGTTACACGCCGGCGCAGATTCGGGCGGCGTACGGCATCAACAACGTCGTGTTCGGCTCGATCGCCGGCGACGGATCGGGCCAGACGATCGCGATCGTCGATGCCTATGACGATCCGGCATTTGTGAACAGCACCGCCTCGAACTTCTCCACCAGCGACCTGGCGCAGTTCGACAAAACGTTCGGACTGCCGGACCCGCCGAGCTTCACCAAGTACAACGAGACCGGTCAGACCACGAACCTACCGGGTACGGACCCAGCCGGCGCGGGGAACCTGAGCGGCAACTGGGAGATGGAAATCGCCCTGGACGTCGAGTGGGCCCACGCGATTGCGCCGGGCGCGAGCATCGACCTGGTCGAGGCGAATACCGACACTAACAACAACGACCTCTGGACGGCCGTGCAGACCGCCGCGAGTCTGCCGGGCGTGTCGGTCGTGTCGATGAGCTGGGGCACGCCCGAGTTCAACAGCGCGTCGTCGGCCCCTACCACCGAGCCGGCGACCGATCCGACGTTCACCACGCCGAGCGGCCACCAGGGCGTGACGTTCATCGCGGCGACGGGGGACTCGGGGTCGCCGGGCTATTACCCGGCCTATTCGCCGAACGTGCTGGCGACCGGCGGGACGACGCTCCAGATCGGGGCGAACAACAAGGTCATCAGCGAGACGGCGTGGTCGGGCAGTGGCGGCGGGACCAGCCAGTACGAGTCCGAGCCGGCCTATCAGCAGGGGTTCCAGAGCACCGGGAAGCGCACCATTCCGGACGTCGCCTGGAACGCCGATCCCAATACCGGCGTGGCGATGTACGACTCGTACGACAACACCGACGGCATGGGGGACTGGTACGCGATCGGCGGCACGAGCGCGGCGGCCCCGTCGTGGGCCGGTCTGATCGCGATCGCCGACCAGGGGCGGGCGCTCGCCGGGGTCTCCTCGCTCGACGGGCCCTCGCAGACCCTGCCGGCGATCTATGACGCGCCCTCGGGAGACTTCCACGACATCACCCAGGGGAGCAACGGCGGCTTCTCAGCGGGGCCGGGATACGACGAGGTCACCGGCCGCGGCACGCCCAATGCGCCGCTGTTGATCCCCGACCTGGTTTCCTACGGCGCGGCCACGGGGCTCGCGGTCACGGCGCAGCCGCCCGCGCAGGTGATCGCCGGGGCCTCGTTCGGCGTGGTCGTGGCGGCCGTGGATCCGGCCGGGCAGGTTGATCCGTCGTTCAATGGCTCGGTCACGCTCGCGATGGGGAACGACCCGACAGGCGCCTCGCTCGGCGGTACGCTGACCGTGACGGCCAGCCGGGGCGTTGCGGTGTTCCAGGGGCTGTCGATCGGCGATCTCGGCAAGGGGTACACGTTCACCATTGGGAGCCACGGGTTCAGCTCGGTGAATACGGATTCCTTCTCGATCATCGCGAATCCGACGCCCGGCCAGGGGACATTCTACCCGGTGCCGACCGACGCCAGCCTGCGCGCGGCAATCGACGCGGCCGACAGCAACGGCGACGCGGTCAACACGATCGTGCTGGCGGCGACGAGCTACGGGCTGACCGATACGACCGCGGGCGCGATCGTCATTCAAAACACATCGACGCTGCCGAACAAGACGCTGAACCTGGTGGGACAGGGAGCAGGTGCGACGACGATCCAGGCGGGGACGTCGGCGTGGCAGGACCGGATCTTCGAGGTCGAGGCGTCGGCGCAGTCGGGGATCTCGGTGGTGTTCCAGGACCTGGCGATCGCGGGGGGCATCGCGACGGGCGGGGGCAACCTGGGCGGCTCGGCGGCACTGGGGGGCGGGATCCTGATCGACGGCGGCACAGTGGCGATGACCGGGGTCGCGGTGCGGGACAACGTTGCCGAGGGCGCGGTGGGCGCGGCCGGCGCGGCGGGCGGCAAGGGGCAGGCGCCGGGGGCCGGCGGCGCCGGGAAGGCGGCGCGGGGCGGCGGGATCTACCTGGCGGGCGGCAAGCTGATCCTCAAAAGTTCGACGATCGGGCACGACACGGCGGTCGGCGGGGCCG
>DAIDHB010000377.1 GCA_027452145.1 Planctomycetales bacterium | reverse complement strand
GACCGAGGCGGCCGTCAGGGTGCACAGCAACGCCACGCCGGCGCCGGCCATGCCGACGAACACCGGGCGGTAAACCACCTCGAAGATGAGGGCGAGCACGGCCGCAACCAATGCAACCCAGATAACCGTCTCATACATGTTGGTCACGGGTGCCCAGCCTGAGATCTGGATTCGCCTCATGAATCCGTAGACCTCCAGCCCGATGCCGCCGACCAGCGCCGCCACGCCGAGCCAGTACGTGCCGTGGGCCACCTTCCGCACCCTGGAATGCGCCTGAGTCGTCTGCGTCGCGGTAAAGGTCAGAACCAGCACGAGCAGCGCGGTCGCGTAGGAGAACGGGGCCAGCCAGAACGGGTTGACCGCGTTGAACTGCGTCTCGCGCTCGATCAGGGCGACCGTGGGATACTGCGGCGTCACCGCCTCTCCCAGCGCACGCGAGGCGGTCAGGAGCCTGGTGCCGACGGCCGGCTCGATCGACCCGGGATACTGGGCCTCGGCCTGCTCGAACGCCTTGTAGGCATCGAGGAATGCCTTGAGCGACTCGGCGGGATAGCCGGCCGCGACCAGGTCGTCGGGCTTCGACTTCAGGAACGTTTTGAGGGGAATCCAGGCCGAGCTGTCGCGGAGCCAGCTCGACAGGCGCTTGTCGGCGTCGGCGTCCTCGCCGGGGACCTTGTGGTCGTCGCGGGGGATGAGCTTCCAGTACGAGATGAGCGCCGACAGGGCGTCGCGCTCGATCGGGGTGAGCGAGTCCTCGGTCTTCTTGCCCGACCGGGCGTCGCGGTAGTTCGACCCGGTGAAGGCCAGGTAGGCGGCGTTCGAGGGCCGCGGCTGGATGAGGATGATCCCGGCCGACGAGAACCGCTCGCCGCTGTAGGCCTGGTACATCACCAGACGCTCGGCCACGTCGATCGAGCGGCGCTCGACCTCGCTGGGGCGCTCGTTGGCCGTCGGGTTATGGTCGAACTTCTGCTTCCTGTCATTCGCGGCGCTCGCCCAGCTCAGGAAAGGGGTTGGGGTGACATGCCCGTCGGCGTCGGCCGCGGGGATCACGGCCTCCTGGAGCTCGCGGGGCGAGAGCCACTTGTGGTCCTCCGAGAGCCGCGCCGCCAGCTCGGCGACGGTCCGGCGATCCTCGATCGGCAGTTTCGAGCCGCGGACGAAGGTGGTCAAGGCCGGCGCGTTCAGCTCGGGGTCGACGGCCAGGGCTTGCAGCCGCTCCTTCTCATCCGCGGGCGTGGTCTCCTTGGCGGCGATGCCGTCGAGCCGCGATCGGATCGTGCCGGAGAGGATCAGGCGGCGGAGCGGGAAGTACTCAACAAGGATGATCGGCTGGTCGTCCCAGAACTCGGGACGGATCGTCCAGCCGAGGAACGCGGCGACGTGCCCCCACTTCTCGACCTTCCACGACGCGTCGGACCTCCGTGCCGCGGCCGGGTCGAGGATCCTCTCGACGGCCTCGCGCGGGTCGCGCAGGACGATCGTCTCGCGGCCGTAGACCTGCTTGACGTCCTCGCGGGCGACGGTGTCCAGGGGCTTGACCCGCCCGTTGTGCATCACCGGCAGCTTGCCGATTTCGACGTAGGCGGCACCGTTGCCGGGGCGTTCCACCTTCTCGTCGGCCCTCGCCATCGTGGCGAGGGCGGCGGCCGCGGCGAGGGCCGCGGCCAGGGTGAGCGCCATGGGTTGCCTGGAAGACTGTCTCATGGTCGGTTCCTCCGTCGACTCGCGCGGCCGCGCCGGCTG
>DAIDHB010000376.1 GCA_027452145.1 Planctomycetales bacterium | reverse complement strand
CGGGGTTCGCGTCCCGGCCAAGGAGATGAGGATTCACGAGGCGCGACTCGATCGATCGAAAACGCTGCCGGACTACGACATCACGATCAAGCCAGTAATGAGGAAACGGTAGGGAAACTAATTCCTGCCGGACGCCTTATCACACGAACGAGGTCAACTCTGTCGTCTTCTCGCCCCACGGTTACAATGTAGCCAGCGCGAGCGACGATCAAACCATTCAGGTCACGGATTACCGCTCGAACCGAAGAGTGAAAGAGCTCTCGGGACTGGGCGACGAGGTCGTCGCGGCGGTGTTTACTCCCGATGGTCGGTTTCTGATCTCCGCGTGCAGGAAGGGCGATGTCTCCTTTTGGAATACAGACGACTGGCACAGGGACCACTCATTCCACGCCCCGAATTCACCCAAGCTCCAGGGCCTGGCCGTTTCACCGGATGGCGCCCTTCTCGCGGTGGCGGGCGAGGGAGTGATGATCTACAACCTGGCGACCCGCGAACTTGAACGAATCCCTGAATCCGTCAGGCAGACCAATTGTGTGGCATTCTCCCGCGACGGCATGCGCCTGGCCGCAGCGGACCGGTTTGAAGGTGCCTGTCTTTGGAGAAGAGGGGACTGGACCAATCCCAAGAAATGGCGCTTCCCGGACCATCCCGAATCCGTTACGTTTCACCCCGACGGCAATCGCATCGCAGTCATCGGCGGACGAGGGATCGTCCACTTAATTGATCACGCCAGCGACTTCCTGGACCATATCGTTACTGGCCAGGGTCGATCCTGGTGCGTCGCCTTCTCGCCGGATGGCCGGGCACTCGT
The DNA here is from genome assembly GCA_027452145.1 of Planctomycetales bacterium. Taxonomy (GTDB): domain Bacteria; phylum Planctomycetota; class Planctomycetia; order Isosphaerales; family Isosphaeraceae; genus JAKAUH01. Next base: position 33,049 of record DAIDHB010000376.1, on the reverse strand, counting down.
CACCACCGGGAACGACGGAGTTGCGAGGATCTGGAACGCCGAACGCGACGGGACGCACATCACCCTTTCGGTGCCCGCCGGCATCGTATCCGGCCCGGGTTTCTCGCCGGACGGCGACGAGGTCACAACCGTCGGCACCCAGGGACAGGTCTTCATCCACGACGCCCGCACCGGGAAGCTGAAGCGATCCATCCCGCCCGATGACAGCGGGCCGATCCGGGCCTTCGCGCTCGCGCGCGACTGCCGGTTCCTGGTGGGGGAAGATGCCTCGCACCGGGTCGCTGTGAGGGCACTCCCCGACGGGACGGTGCAACGCCTGCCGATCCCGCGGGGCCGCTGGTACGCGATCGCCCCCGGTATGAGCTGGGTCGTCGCCGGAGGTCCCGAGAAGGCGTTCCGCATCCACCGAGGCGGGCAATCCGCGACCGGGAGCGAGCTGGTCGAGGGCATGCTGGACGGTCGGGCCTCATTCTCAACGTCGGGAGAGACCGCGGTCCTGTCGGGCCCTGACTCGGATCGGTTCTGGCTCTGCGACCTGCCCTCGGGCCGGCTCCGATCCCCGGCGAAGACGATCGAGATGGGTGGCATCCAGTGCCATGCAATCTCGCCCGACGGCAAGCGACTCGCGACGGGTGGGAGGTACGGCAAGATCGTCCTCTGGGACGCGACGACGCTGGAACCGATTCGCGAGCATTTCCATCACCCGGAGTCCATCCTCTCGCTGGCCATCTCGCCCGACGGCCGGACCCTCGTCGCGGGCGACGAGGACCGCACGGTCACCCTCTGGGACATCCCCACCGGCCGCGTCCTCACCTCATTCCGCTTCCACGCTGGGCCGGTGTGTCACGCCATGTTCTCACCCGACGGCAGCACCCTGGCAACAGCCGCCCCCAGGCCCGACGGGTCGAGCGAGGTCTTCCTGTGGACGACCGCGTCACGCGACTGAGTGACCCACGGTCGAGGGCAAAAAAAACCGCAAGATCCGCGCAGGTTCCGCAACACTCGCGCATCTTGATTGTCGGCCGCGGTGCGAGGATTCAAGCCCCAGTGTAGCGGCCGGCTGGCACCGGCGTCCGTGCGAGGGCACCCACATCTCGACGGAGGAGCGCGCGATGAGGACGTTGATCGTGTCCGGTCTGCTCGGACTGGCGATGCTATTCGGCGGCACCGGCAAGGCCGAGGCCTGCCACAAGACCTGCTACTACCCGGTCTGTTACTACGTCCCGGCGCAGTATGTGCCGGCGACGACCTACCACGTCTGGCACGTCTACAAGACGAACCCGGTCACAGGCGCGCCGGAGATCATCACCCGATACCTGACGAAGGAGCAGGCCGACAACGATCCGAACGTCGCTGCCAAGAAGGCGTACGTGATCGAGTACCTGTACTACGCCTACTGATCCGATCGCCGCACGGACGCGACCCGGCCCTAGCCCTGGCGTATGGAAGACCGCTCGTAATCACCATTCAGCAGTCGCCTCGATGCCGCAAGACTCGCGCGGCCCTCGGCGACTGCTCGTCGACGGCGGACCCGGTACATTCGGTCCGGGCCCGCCGTCATAACACTCCCAGGCTTCTGGCTGCACGGAGGCTCGGCCGCGAAACCGGTAGAGGTAGCCTCATGCGCCTCAAATCTGCACGATCCGAGAGACTCCCGTCCCTGCTCGGGGTAGCAGCCGTGCTCCTCCTGGCGCCGGCCGTCACCGATGCCCAGGAGAGGCCGGCGGGCGCCACCGTGCACGTTCCGCTCATCACGATTGCTCCTTCTGAGCCTCGACCTCGCCTCGGCGTCTGGACCCGCAACTTCGACAACGGACGGATACGCGCAGTCATCATCGCCCGGGTCGATCCAGGTCTGCCCGCCACGCGAATTCGCCAGGTGTATCAGCGTGAGGACGGCAAGGTCATCATTGGTCGGGTCCGGAGCCTCCACCCTGGTGACATCATCAGCGAGTTGGTGGAGACCGAGACTGGTCGTCGCTGGACGATCCGGAACACTCGCGGCCTGACCCAAGCCATTTCTGCGCTGCCACGCGGAGCGCGGTTCGAGATCAGCGGCTACGATTGCGCGAATCGCTACCATTCCTTCACGGCGATCGGCCAGCTTGACTGAACCAACGGACCAGCCTGGCTCCGGCATCGGAATATTCCAGTCCCGCGTGTCGGAGGGAGCTCCTCCTCCCGACCGCGCCCGGCCCGGCGCCCCAGTACCGGGCCGGGGCGGTCGCCGGCTGGATGAGGATCGGTCGCGATGATCGACGGCTTGCAGCAGGCGCGCGAACCTTTTCGGTGCCTCGAGCGTCCATCTCTCGTAGTGACCGGCGATCGGGCGGCAACCGCCGCCGGTCGCTCGAGAGGGATGTGCTCCTGGGAGAGCAGCGAGCCTCCAAAACTCGCGGACAGGGTTCGACTCCTTGCGTCCCTGCTGTTTACGAGCGATCGCCCTTGGAGTGTGACGGAATCGCACACGACCCTCCGGAGGTCGTGGACCAGGTTCGACTCCTGGCGAGGGCACTTGACTTGACTTTGCCTTTGGTATCCCCGTGGGTGTGTCGGCGGCACGGCGGTCTTCGAAGCCGCAGGGCCGGGTTCGATTCCCGGGCGGGGGATCGGCGACCTGGGCGGATCATCCGCCCGTCGTGGAAAACCACGTCCTCGGAGTGTGCCGGAACCGCACACGACCTTGCGAAGGTCGGAGACCAGGTTCGATTCCTGGCGAGGACATGTCATCTCTCGACAAATGGACCCCTGATTCCCGACGCTGGAGCCAGACGGCCAGGCAGCCGGTTGCAACCCGGCCGAAGTGGGTTCGACTCCCACCGGCGTCTTTTCGTGAGCGTGTCATCGCTGGGCGCCGCCGCCGACCGCACCTCGCGGAGGCGATCCTTTCCATTGTCGGCAGCCGGCGCGTCGGCTAAGGTGTCTGGGACGAACACCTCGCAACTTCCCAGGCCCGCCGGGGACACCCGATGACCGACGCCTTGATCTGGCACCGAATCCAGTTCACCTTCACGGTGACATTTCACTATCTGTTCCCCCAGCTCACGATGGGCCTGGTGCTCTTGCTGTTGATCTGGAAAATCCGGGCCATTCGCAAAGGCGACGAGAACTACAACATCGCCGCGCGGTTCTGGGGGCGGATCTTCGCGCTCAGCTTCGCCATGGGAGTCGTGACGGGCATCCCGCTCGAGTTCCAGTTTGGGACGAACTGGTCGAGGTTCTCGCAGCACGCGGGCGGCGTGATCGGGCAGACGCTGGCCCTGGAGGGCGTCTTCGCCTTCTTCCTCGAATCCGCGTTCCTCGGGCTCTTCTTGTTCGGAGAGCGGAAGCTCGGCCCGCGCTGGCACCTGGCCACGGCGGTCGCGATGTTCCTCGGCTCGTGGCTGTCGGGCTACTTCATCATCGCGACCAACGCGTTCATGCAGTACCCGGTCGGTCATCGGATCGCCGAGGACGGAACCCTGCAACTGGCCGACTTCGCCGCCTTCGTGCTCAACCCCTGGGCGGCCTGGCAGTACGCCCACAACATGACGGCGTCCGTCATCACCGGCTCGTTCATCGTCGCCTCCATCGGCGCCTACTGGACCCTCATGGGCCAGCAGAAGGATCAGGCGGCGATCGCCCTGCGGACGGGCGTCGTCGTCGGGATCATCGCGTGCATCGTGGTCCTGTTCCCGACGGGCGACCAGCACGGCAAGATGGTCGCCGAGCATCAGCCCGTGACGCTCGCCGCGATGGAAGGCGTTTTTCACAGCGGGCCGCGGGCCGAACTGGCGATCATCGGTCAGCCGGACGTACCTCACCACCGGCTCGAGAACCCGATCGTCGTGCCGGGAATCCTCAGCTTCCTGGCCTACGGCAGCTTCGGCAGCACCGTGAAGGGGCTCGAGGACTTCCCCCGGCAGGACTGGCCGCACAACATCGAATTGCTCTATTACTCGTATCACATCATGGCCGGCCTGGGGACGATGTTCCTCATCGTGATGGGCTCGGCGGCTTACCTGCTGTGGCGTGGGCGCCTTGAGCAGAATCGGCGGATGCTGTGGGTCCTGATGCTCTCGGCCCCCTTCCCATTCATCGCCAACACGGCGGGATGGTGGACGGCCGAGCTGGGGCGTCAGCCGTGGGTCGTGTACGGGCTTCAGCGCACCGTGGATGCCTCGTCGCCCCAGGTGAGCGCCGGCGACGTCGTCTTCACGACGCTCGGCTTCGCCGGGATGTACCTGCTCCTGGGAATGATCTTCCTGTTGCAGGTCGTGCATCTGATCGGGAGCGGCCCCCAGCCCAGACCCGTCCCGACGTCGGCCTCGGCCGACGCGCATCAATCTCATGCCGAGGCCGAAGGGGAGGATCGCTGATGGAGACGCTCTGGTTCGTGATCCTCTCCGGCATGCTCGCGATCTACGTCGTGCTGGATGGGTTCGACTTCGGCGTGGGTGTCCTGCACCGCGTGGTGGCGCGAACCGAGGCGGAGCGCCAGACGGTGCTGGCGAGCATCGAGCCGGTCTGGGACGGGAACGAGGTCTGGCTGATCGCGGCCGGAGGCGTGCTGTTCCTGGCGTTTCCGAAGACCTATGCCTCGGCGTTTAGCGGGTTCTACCTGGCGCTCATGGTGGTGCTGTGGCTGCTGATCCTGCGCGGGGTCGCGATCGCGGTTCGGTCGCACCACGACAACCCGCTGTGGCGTGAGTTCTGGGACTCGGTCTTCTCCGTCTCGTCGGCTCTCCTGGCGCTGGTGCTCGGCACGGCGATCGGAAACGTGGTGCGCGGGGTGCCGCTGAACGAGGCGGGCGTCTTCTTTCTGCCGCTGTTCACCAACCTGCGTGTCGGGCCGCACCCGGGCGTCTTCGACTGGTACACAACCATCGTCGGCGCCCTGGCGCTCTGCCTGCTGACGGCCCACGGCGGGTTCTACCTGGTGTGGAAGACCACGGGCGCCGTCCAGGAGCGGAGCCGAGCCTGGGCGCGACGGGCGTGGACGGTCTCGGTGCCGTTCTGGGTCGCGGCGACGCTAGGAACCTGGTGGGTCCGGCCCGAGGTGATGGCCAACCTGCTGCACCGGCCGTGGGCGCTGGTGTTCGTCCTCCTGATGATCGGCGGCGCCGCGGGCGGGTTCTACTTCCTGCGTCGAGGCGCCGAACTGGCGGCATTCCTGTCGTCATGCGCGGTGCTGCTGGGACTGCTGGGAGCCGCGATGGCCGGAAACTATCCGTACTGGCTGCGGTCGACGATCGACCCGGCGCACGGCCTGACCGCGCAGAACTCCGCGGCGGCAGCCCACGGGCTGCGGACCGCCCTGGCCTGGTGGACCGTCGGCGCCACGCTGACGGCGGCCTACTTCTTCACGGTGTTCCGATCGTTCCGGGGCAAGGTCGTCCCCGAAGCGGGCGGGCACCACTATTGATCGCCGCCCGGGGCGCGCTCTCCGCCGGCGGCACTGCCCCGTCGGGCGGACACAGACCGGCGTCGGATCGATCACCTGTTCGCTGCCCGGAAAGGAAACCCGATTCTATCCACCACAATCCTCTCTGTGTTACAATACCCCGTATGCGACGCTCGGAGCCCTCTCGTCCGAGAGGGCGTCTCCAGGGCACGGGCCGGTCTCGCATTTCTTCGACCGCGCCTTCTTCTGATGAGCCTCAATCCCCCCAGGGTCGCCACGCCATGATTCGCAGATCTCGCTTCATTCCGGGCCAGCCGGTTCCGCTTGAGGGCCGGATCGTCCTCAGTCGCATGGCGCCCGCCCTGATCGCCGTCGCGCACAACGCGCAGGCCATCTCGGGGGGGGCGCACCAATCCCTGGCCGACCAGGTCAACCAGGCGTTCGACCTGTTCCAGAACGATTACATTCAGTCGCGCTCGACGTACCTGACCTCGATCCAGAACGTGCCGAATCCAAGCTCGGCGACGATGGCCGCCTTCTCGCTGTACACGACGCAGCGCGTCAATTTGCTGGCCCAGCAACTACTGGACGCCTCCGTACCGCAGCACCTTGTGAACAAGAAGATCATCGGGGCAAAGGAGCAGATGCCGCCGGGCTCGCTCGCACATTCGTTGATCGAGACGATCCCTCAGCCCGGCGTGACGGCTCCATCGGTCTCACTCTACACCCTCGGGCAGGACAACTCGATCGAGGCCGCTCGGATCGCCATCCTCCACGGGCTGAAGCACGGCAAGTAGAGAGCAGGGAAGATCCGCTCCCACCGTCACAACATACATCCCCGGGACTTCGGGGAGGATCCGTCGAGGCCGCCGATTCCGATCGTCCACCATGAGGCCCGCCGCGAAAGGGGAATGAGGACCATGACTATCCTCGACTGGCCTGCCCGCTCGACGTCGAAGCTCCGCCCTTCTCGACCCCTATTCGCCTGGGTCCAGCGCCTGGAGACTCGCTGCTTGCTGACGTTACAGGTCAGCCCGATCTCGGTCGTCGCGGGCCGGAGCTATTCCGGCATCGTGGCGACCTTCGCCGCCGGCGACGTCCAGGGGACGACGGCCGATTACGACGCGACGATCTACTGGCCGGGAGCCGTGAATCTCACCACGACCGGCACGATCGTCCCCACCGGCCCGTCCAGCTACGCCATCTATTCTCCAAACATCTACAAGCAGCCCGGCAGTTACCCGGTCACGGTCGTGTTGACCGGCGCGAACAATTCCAGCGCCCAGGGCAGCGGGACGGCGACGGTGACCGACGCCGCGCTTTACGGGTCGACGACGACGATCAATCCTCAGCGGCAGGCCCCGTTCTCCGGCGTCGTCGCGTCATTCTACTCGTCGAATCAGTATGCCACTGCGTCGGATTTCCAGGCTTTCGTCAACTGGGGCGATGGAGTGAACACCCACACTCCGGCCTCGATCGGCACGACGTACTACGGAGGTTTCCAGGTCATCGGGGCCAACACCTACCAGAAGGCCGGGACCTTCCCCGTGACCGTCACCATCGTCTCCCCGGGCGGCCAGCAGACGGTGGTGAACTCGACGGCCGTCGTCTCGGAATTGCCGGTGAATGTGCTGCCGAATCCGATCACCGGCAGCGCGGGCGTCCCGTTGACGAATGCGACCGTCGCGACATTCCTCGATCCCTATCTCTCCGATTCGGCGACTGACTTCCAGGCGACGATCAACTGGGGCGACGGCGCGGCCAGCGCCGGCATAATCACCGCGCAGGGCGACGGTGCATTCGCCATCGCCGGGAATCACACCTATGCCGGTCCCGGTTCGTACGCGGTGACGGTCCAGGTGATCACGCTGGTGACCAACCAGGCCGCGGGCACCAGCAGCACCGCGACCATCGGCAGCCCTAGCCCGACCTTCGCCTTCACCGGCGGCCTGCTGTCGGTCTACAACAATGGGCCGGATGCGGCCCAGGGCATCACCGCCACACGGCAGCCGACGTTCGGAGGGACCGCCGCGGCCTTCGGACTCGTCCAGCTCTACGGGCAGCCCTTGCACAAGAAGAACAAGAAGTCCATCTACCTGGGCGAGACGGTGGCCGGTGCCGATGGGAGCTGGGCCCTCACCACAGGGCAACTCCCGGCCGGAACCTACGTGGTCACCGCGCGGGTGACTCCTCCGAGTGGCTACGCGAACCAGCCGATCCCGCTGACCAGTAACGGCGGGACGTTCTCGATCGGCTTCTCGCCGTCGAAAGCTCATTCGGCGACACGACAGCGGGCCGCGTTGGTTGCCCGGTCGTCCCACGTCGTATCCGGGCCGAAGGTCGTGATGCGAGCGGATTACCGGCATGGCGGTCTCCTGCCGCGCTGAACCGTTCGCCCGTCGACAGCCCGCTATCCCAACGATGTCCGTCCGTCGCAACGGATTAGCGCCTGGACGCCGGTTCCCGCGGTGCCCAAAATGATGCGATCCGCGCGAGGTCCGGGTGGACCGACCCCGGGGGCGTGGGTTTACACCGACCGCCGCCCGTGGTGACCCGCCCAGCGGTCGAGCGCGGTCGTTGATCCGCACTGGCACCACACCGGGATTCCTCCTCATGCTGCGATCACTCTTTCCTCGATACGTCCTCGCCGCGTCGATCGGCATGGCGTGCGTGTTGGCAACGGGCCTCGACACAGTCGCCGACGAGCCGACGGCGGCGACGTCCCCGAAGCTGAAGGTGCTCTTCCTGGGCGACCGGGGCCATCACGATCCGGCCGACCGCGCCGCGCAGATCGCGCCCGCGCTCGCCGGCCGAGGAATCGAGGTGACGTACACCGAGCGGGCCGACGACCTGAATCCGGCGAACCTGGCGAAGTACGACGCGCTTTTGATCTATGCCAACATCGACGAGATCACGAAGGCCCAGGAGAAGGCGCTGCTGGATTACGTCGAGGGGGGCGGCGCATTCATTCCGCTGCACTGCGCGTCGTACTGCTTCCGCAACTCGCCGCGGTACGTCGCCCTGGTGGGCGCCCAGTTCCAGCGTCACGGGACGGGGACGTTCGACACGAAGATCGTCGACCCGTCGCACCCGATCATGAAGGGGATCGAGCCGTTCCGCACCTGGGACGAAACCTATGTGCACACGATGCACAATACCGAGGGGCGGCACGTGCTCCAGGTGCGGGCGGAGGGGAACGGCGAAGAGCCGTGGACGTGGGTGCGGACGCAGGGCAAGGGCCGAGTGTTCTACACCGCATACGGTCACGACGGGCGGACCTGGCAGAACCCTGGCTTCCACGACCTTCTCGAGCGCGGGATTCGCTGGGCCGTCGGCAAGGGCCCGGTGAAGGACAGCCGGCCGCGGGTCGCGTCGGGCCTGCCGCCGTTCCATTACGACGACGTCACGACGGGCATCCCGAACTACCTGCCGGGCCAGCGATGGGGTGCGCAGGGCGAGCCCCTGCGGAAGATGCAGCATCCGCTCTCGCCCGAGGAGTCGACGCGGCACCTGGTCGTCCCGCCGGGCTTCGAGGCGAAGCTGTTCGCCGCCGAGCCGGCCATCGCCAAGCCGATCTGCATGACGTTCGACCAACGCGGCCGGCTCTGGATCGCCGAGAGCGTCGACTACCCAAACTCCAAGCATCCCGGTCAGCCCGGCCGCGATCGGATCACCGTGCTCGAGGACACGGATGGAGACGGCAAGGCCGACCGATCCTCCGTGTTCGCCGATGGCCTCAACATCCCCACGAGCCTGCTGTGCGCCAACGACGGGCTGATCGTACTCCAGGCGCCCGACACCCTGTTCCTCAAGGACACCGACGGCGACGGCAAGGCCGACGTGCGCAAGGTGCTTTTCACCGGTTGGGGCACGGATGACACGCATGCCGGGCCGAGTAACCTGCGGTGGGGCTTCGATAACTGGGTCTGGGGGATCGTCGGATACTCGGGGTTCCGCGGGACGGTCGGCGGCGAGCGGCTGAGCGCGGGGCAGTCGTTCTTCCGCTTCAAGCCGGATGGGTCGAGGCTGGAATTCGTGCGAGGGACGAACAACAACTCGTGGGGCGTGGGCCTCAGCGAGGACGGGCTGGTCTTCGGCTCGACGGCCAACGGTTGCCCGAGCGTCTATCTGCCGGTGCCGAACCGCTATTACGAGGCGGTCCGCGGCTGGGCGCCGCAGGTGTTGCGGAACATCGCGGTGAACTTCCAGTTCTTCCCGGTCACCGAGCAGGTGCGGCAGGTCGACTGGCACGGCGGGTTCACCGCGGCGGCTGGTCATGCCCTCTACACGGCGCGCTCCTATCCCTCGCAGTACTGGAACAGCACGGCATTCGTCGCCGAGCCGACCGGCCACCTGGTAGCGACGTTTACCCTGCATCGCAAGGGAGCGGACGTCTCGTCGTTCTACGGCTGGAACCTGCTGGCAAGCGACGACGAGTGGACGTCGCCGATCGCGGCGGAGGTGGGCCCGGACGGCAGCGTCTGGGTAATCGACTGGTACAACTTCATCGTCCAGCACAACCCGACGCCGCAGGGCTTCAAGACGGGCAAGGGGAACGCGTACGAGACCCCGCTGCGCGACAAGGTGCACGGTCGGATCTATCGGGTGGTCTACACGGACGGCAAGCCCTCGACGGCCCCGAAGCTCGACCCGGCCGACGCCTCGGGCCTCGTCGCCGCGCTGGCAAACGATAACCAGCTCTGGCGGATGCACGCCCAGCGGCTGCTCGTCGAACGGGGGAAGACCGACGTCGTGCCGGCGCTCGTGGAGAAGGCGGGCGACCGGGCTGTCGACGCGATCGGCCTGAACGTCGGGGCGATCCACGCGCTCTGGACGCTCCAGGGGCTGGGCGCCCTGAACGGCGGTGACGAGGTCGCGACGACGGCCGTTGAGAAGGCGCTCGGGCATCCGTCGGCAGGAGTGCGGCGGAACGCTGTGCAGGTCCTGCCGAGGAGCGAACGCTCGGTCAGGGCGATCCTTGCGGCGGGTCTCCTGAAGGACGACGACGCGCAGGTCCGCCTGGCGGCGCTCCTGGCCCTGGCCGACCAGCCGGCCTCACCTGATGCGGCCAATGCGATCGCGGTCGCGTTGCGAGGTGGGGCGATCGGCCGCGACCCGTGGCTGGGCGACGCGGTGACGGCCGCCGCGGCGCGGAATGACCTGGCGTTCCTGAAGGCGATCGCGGCAAAGCCGGCCGCCGGCGCGGCCCGGCCCGATCCGCTCGTCTCGCGGGTTGTCGAGCGGGTGGCCGAGCACTGGGCGCGGGGCGGCCCGGCCGGCGAGGTCGGGTCACTTCTGGCCGCGCTGCCGGGGGGCGACGCGCGCACGATCGAGCCGATACTGCGGGGCCTGGCGCGCGGCTGGCCCAAGGATCGGCCGGTGCGGCTGGATCCCGCGACAGCCGGGGCGGTGAAACAACTTGCGGCCGGGCTCACGGCGGCCGGGCGCGGGCCGCTTTTGCGGCTGGCAGGGATCTGGGGCGACCCGACGCTCGCGGGCCTTGATGCCGAGCTCGTCAACTCACTGCTCAAGGTGGCCGGAGACGATTCGGCCCCCGAGACGCGGCGGATTGAGGGGGCCCGGCAGCTTGTGGAGCTGCGGCCGTCGAGCGGCGAGATCGCGAGCAAGCTGCTCGAGATGATCTCCCCACGAACCTCGCCCGACCTGGCCGCCGGGGTGATCGACGCGGTGGCCTCGGGCTCGGCGCCGGAGGCTGGCGCCGCGCTGGTGAAACGGCTGCCCGAGCTAGCGCCCGGCGCCCGGGCCCGCGCGATCCAGGCCCTCTTCCGCCGCGGCGAGTGGACCGCGGCCCTGGTCGACGCCCTCGAGAAAAACCAGGTGCAGCTCGCCGAGCTGGTGCTCGACCAGAAGCAGTCGCTCGCGGCCCATCCCAACGCGGAGATCGCGCGACGGGCCCAGCGGCTGCTCCGCCGTGGCGGCGGTCTGCCCGACGCCGACCGCCAGCGCGTGATCGAGGGGCTGGCCGCAAAGGTGCTCCACGGCGGCGATCCCGCGGCCGGCAAGTTGGTCTTCACCCAGCAGTGCGCCAAGTGCCACCGGCACGGCGGCGAGGGCGGCCAGGTCGGCCCGGATCTCTCCGGGACCGCGGCGCTGCCGCGCGAGGAGCTTCTGGTCCACATCCTCGACCCCAGCCGGTCGGTCGAGGGGAACTTCGTGCAATACACGGTCGCCACCACCGACGGCCGCGTGGTGTCGGGCCTGCTGGCCGCCGAGACCCGCACCACCGTCGAGTTGCTCGACGCCGAGGGGAAACGGCACGTCATCCTCCGTGACGACATCGACGAGATGCAGGCCTCGAAGAAGTCGCTGATGCCCGAGGGATTCGAGAAGCAGATCACGCCGACGCAGCTCAACGACCTGCTGGCATTCCTGACCCAGCGGGGCAAGTACCTGCCGCTCGACCTGCGCAAGGCCGCCACGATCGCCAGCACGCGGGGGATGTTCTACGACGCCAATTCGCCCGCCGAACGGCTGATCTTCCGCGACTGGTCGCCAAAGGTCTTCGAGGGCGTCCCGTTCCTGCTCGTCGATCCGCAGGGCGGGCGTGTCCCGAACGTCGTTTTGCTCCGCTCGCCCAACGGCGCCATGCCGCCGAAAATGCCGCGTTCGGTCGAGGTCCCCTGCCACGCACCCGCGCGAGCGATCCACCTGCTCAGCGGCGTCAGCGGCTGGGGCTATCCTTACGGCGAGAGAGGCAGCGTCTCGATGATCGTGCGGCTGCACTACGCCGACGGGACGACCGAGGACCATCCGCTCGAAAACGGGGTCCACTTCGCCGACTACATCCGCGTGGTGGACGTCCCGGGCTCGAAGCTGGCCTTCCGCCTCCGCGGGCAGCAGATCCGCTACCTGACGGTCCATCCGGGCAAGAAGGCCGTGATCGACCGCATCGAGCTGGTGAAGGGCCCGGACGAGTCTGCGCCGATCGTGATGGCGATCACCGTCGAGGGCGACGACAGCGGCAAGTAAGATCGCCTGACCGTCGCAACGTTTCGATGGCAAACCATCGAGGACTCTAACCGCGAAAAACGCGAAAAACGCGAAAAGAGCAGGCGATCGAGCCGACCTTACCTCGTGGTCTCATCCCATGTCTTGATTTTCGCGTTTTTCGCGGTTAAATCCGGCAATTTGAATCATGAAAGCCAACGAGAGCGGGGGACCGGGCTCACACGCGGTACGCCCGTACCACTCCCTATTCGCATTCTTCGCGGTGAATTCGAAATCCTTGACCACGAGTAGCACCATGATGATGCGTTCGCGGTGTCTCGGTCTTGCGCTGGCATTCGCCGGCTGGATTGGCGTTGGTTGGAGTCTCAGGGCGCAGGAGGTCGATGGCCTCACGGAGCAAGCCTCCGTGGAACTGGCCGTCCCGCCCAGCGATCCCTGGTACGAGCCCGCGCCTCGGCAGCGCGGGCCGCGGTCGAACCCGGCCGACGGGCTGGTCTTCAAGGCCCGCGTCACGCCGCACTGGTTCGGCCCCGACGGCCAGTTCTGGTATCGGAATGACCTCGCCGGCGGCCGGAGGGAGTTCAAGCGGGTCGAATCCGCACGCGGCGAGCCTCGGCCCGCGTTCGACCACGACCGGCTCGCGGCCAGGCTCTCGAAGGCGGCGGGCAAGAACTATACGGGCGACCGTCTGCCGTTCGGCGAGATCGCGTTCGCCGGTGAGCCTGGGGCGAAGGAATCGGTTCGTTTCCGCGTCGACGGCACCGACTGGGCCTGCGATCTCGCGACCTACGAGTGCACGCGACCCAAATCGGGCGAAAGGGACGAATCGCAGTCGAAGCCAAAGGCAAGGTCCGCGCCCGAGACGGAGGTGCATCTTCCTCCGGACCCGCCCCGCGGTCCCGATCGGCCGAGTCCTTCGCAGGGGCTTCGCTCGCCAGACCGCAAATGGACGGCGTATCTCCGCGGTCACAATGTCGTCGTCGTCCCTGAGGGCCAGAAGGAAGAAATCTGCCTTACCAATGATGGTAAGGACGGCTTCTCCTACGGCCGGCTCGGCTGGTCGCCCGACTCGAAGACCCTGGTGGCGTACCGCGTCGAGCCCGGCGACCGCAAGGAGGTTTACCTGGTGCAATCGTCGCCTCCAGGCGGCGGCCGGGCACGGCTGAGGTCGCGACCCTATCCGCTGCCCGGCGACCGGTTCACATCTTACGAGCTGAATCTCTTCGACGTCGACTCCCACAGGCAGATGCGGCCCCCGGTCGATCGGATCGACTACGAGGAGCCCAGGCTGCGGTGGGACCGGGACGGCCGGCACTTCAGCTACGAGAAGATCGATCGCGGACATCAGAGGTATCGGCTGATCCGCGTCGATTCAATGACGGGCGGGACGCGGACCATCATCGACGAGATCAGCCAGACCTTCATCTGGACGGCCCATCGCGAGAACGTCAGCCTGCCCACGTTGACGTGGCTCGATGACACAGGCGAGGTGATTTACGCCTCGGAGCGCGACGGCTGGCGTCACCTGTACCTGATCGACGCAAAGACCGGCGCCGTCAAGAACGCCATCACGAAGGGACCATGGGTCGTCCGCGGGATCGATCATGTCGATCGCGCGAAGCGGCAGGTCTGGTTCCGCGCGAGCGGGCGCGAGACGAATCAGGATCCCTACTTCGTCCACCATTACCGGGTCAACCTCGACGGCACCGGCCTGGTCTCGCTCACCCAGGGCAACGGCGACCACACCGTGCAATTCTCGCCCGATCGCGGATTCCTGATCGACACTTACAGCCGCGTCGACATGCCGCCGATTCACGAGCTTCGAAATGCGGCGAATGGCAATCTGATCTGCCGCCTCGAGCAGGCCGACATCACGGCGCTCGAGGCAACCGGCTGGCAACCGCCCGAGGTCTTCACGGCCAAGGGCCGCGACGGCAAGACGGATATCTGGGGCATCGTCTGCCGGCCGAAAGTTTTTGATCCTTCAAAGAAGTATCCGGTAATCGAGTCGATCTACGCGGGGCCGCAGGGCTCGTTCGTACCGAAGTCCTTCAGCGCGGCGCGTCGGTTCAGCTCGCTGACCGACCTGGGCTTCATCGTCGTGCAGGTCGACGGCATGGGGACAGCGAATCGGTCGAAGGCGTTCCACGACGTCTGCTGGCGCAACCTCAAGGACGCCGGGTTTGCCGACCGCATCCGCTGGCACCAGGCCCTGGCGAAAAAGTATCCGTATTACGACCTGTCGCGCGTCGGGATCTACGGCGTCTCGGCGGGCGGCCAGAACGCCGCGGCGGGCGTACTGTTTCACCCCGAGTTCTACCACGTAGCCGTCGCGGCCTGCGGCTGCCACGACAACAGGATGGACAAGGCATCCTGGAATGAACAGTGGATGGGCTACCCCGTCGGGCCGTGGTACGCCGAGTCATCCAACATCGACAACGCCCAGCGGCTCCAGGGCAAGCTGCTCCTGATCGTCGGCGAGATGGATAACAACGTGCCGCCCGAATCGACGATGCGCTTCGCGGACGCCCTGATCCGCGCGGGCAAGGACTTCGAGATGCTGGTCGTCCCCAATGCCGGCCATGGAATCGGGGGCGCGTACGGCGATCGTCGGATGCACGAGTTCTTCGTGCGGCACCTAAGACCGGGTGACAGCAAGGAGACCTCGACGCACACCGCGGCGAGGCCCGCGTCCGAGGCCACGACCTCGACCGACCTGGGCGACCTGGCCGACGAGGGTAGCGAGCTGCGCCGGGCGATCGAACTCTATGAGGCGGATCGCTCCAGCCTGATGCGCGCGGTCCCCGCGTCGGGCGACCCTGCGCGCGAGCGCCGCATCCGCGAATTCAACGACGGCTGGCTCCATCGGCTCGACCGGATCGCCTTCGACCGGATCGGCCACGATGGCAAGGTCGATTACCTTCTGTTCCGCAACTATCTCGCGCACGAGCTGCGCCAGCTCGACATCCGCGAGCGCGAGCGATCCGAGTGGGAGCCGCTCGTCCCCTTCGGCCGGCCCATCCTTGAGCTGGACGCCGCCCGGCGCGTGCTGAAGCCTATGGACTGGGGCAAGGTCGCCGGCGACCTGAACGCCCTGGCGAAGCAGATCGACGAGACGAGGAAGAACCTGGAGCACGACTCGAAGCCGAACGACCGGTCGAAGCCCCAGGCCGATCGCGCCGCGCGGCTGCGGGCGGCGAACCACGCCCTGGCCGCCGAGGAATCGCTGCGGAACACGCTCCGCATCTGGTTCGCGTTCTACGACGGTTATGACCCGGTCTTCTCGTGGTGGATGCAGGAGCCGTACAGGGCCGTCGACCAGGCTCTCCAGGCTCATGCCGGCGCGCTCCGCCAGCGCTTCGGGGCGACCACGTCGGGCGCGGGCGGCGACGGAGGTGGATCTCGGCGTCGCGGAGGCGGCCGGCCGGCGCCTTCGACGTCTGGAGGCTCCGGCACGGCGCCCGCCTCCGGGCCGCGCGACGACGGCTCGGACATCGTCGGCACCCCGATCGGCCGCGACGCCCTCATGGCCGAGCTGTCGCACGAGATGATCCCGTATACGCCCGAGGAGCTGATCGACCTGGCCCGGCACGAGCTGGCCTGGTGCGAGGGCGAGATGAAGAAGGCTGCGCGCGAGATGGGCCTGGGCGACGACTGGCATGCGGCGCTCGAGCGGGTGAAAACGAAGCACGTCGCGCCGGGCGAGCAGCCGGCAATGATCCGCGAGCTGGCGCTCGAGGCCATCGCCTATCTCGATACCAACAACCTGGTGACGATCCCGCCGCTCTGCCGCGACTCGTGGCGGATGACGATGATGTCGCCCGAGCAGCAGCAGGTGAACCCCTTCTTCCTCGGCGGCGAGACGATCATCGTGTCGTACCCGACGAACACAATGGCGCACGACGCCAAAATGATGAGCATGCGCGGGAATAACCGGCACTTCGCCCGCGCGACGGTCCATCACGAGCTGATCCCCGGTCATCACCTTCAGGGCTACATGGCCTCGCGGCACCGGTCGTATCGCAGCCTGTTTCGCACGCCGTTCTCGGTCGAGGGGTGGGCCCTGTACTGGGAGCTATTGCTCTGGGATCGCGGGTTCGCCCGCTCGCCCGAGGACCGGGTCGGCATGCTGTTCTGGCGGATGCACCGCTGTGCCCGGATCAGCTTCTCGCTGAGCTTCCACCTGGGCACGATGACCCCGCGCGAGTGCATCGACATGCTAGTGAACCAGGTCGGCCACGAGCGCGACAACGCGACTGCTGAGGTACGGCGGTCGTTCAACGGCTCGTACAGTCCGCTCTACCAGGCGGCGTATTTGCTCGGCGGGATGCAGCTCCGCGCGCTGCACCGCGAGCTTGTCGAGTCGGGCAAGATGACCGAACGCGCGTTCCACGACGCCGTGCTGCGCGAGAACGTCATCCCGATCGAGATGATCCGGATCGCGGTGACCGACCAGCCGGTCGCGCGCGACTACAAGACATCGTGGAAGTTCGCCGGCGAAAGGCCCGGCAAGGACGGAGACCGTCGATGAGCGACGCAAGGCGAGAGAATCGGGGCCGCAGTTTCTTCCGTTGCCTGGTGCTGGCCGCGATGGCGGCGGCAGTGCTCGCCTCGCGCGGCGAGGCCGACCACTATCCCCGCCAGCCGGGGGTCGACGTGCTCCACTACACCTTCCGAATCGCGCTGCGCGACGACGCGGACGAGATCGAGGGGACAACAACGGTCGAAGTGCGATTCCTCGAGGCCGGGATCTCCCGATTCAGGCTCGACCTGGCCTCGTCCGTCAAGGGCAAGGGGATGACGGTCTCGACCGTCACCGCCCAGGGAGCACCCGCCTCCTTTGAGCACAAGGACGATCGGCTGGGGATCACCGTCGAACCGGCGTCGAAAGCCGGCGAGCGCAGGTCGTTCACCGTCGCGTACCGCGGCGTCCCCTCGGCCGGCCTGCGCATAGGCAAGAACCTGCACGGCGAGCGAACCTTTTTCAGCGACAACTGGCCCGACCAGGCGCACCGATGGCTGCCGATTGTGGACCACCCGAGCGACAAGGCCACCAGCGAGTTCCATGTCACGGCGCCGTCGCGTTATCAGGTCGTCTCCAACGGCCTGTTGCAGGAAGAGACCGACCTCGGCGACGGACGCCGGCTGACGCACTGGAAGCAGTCGGTCCCGATCGCGACGTGGCTCAATGCGATGGGTGTGGCGCAGTTCTCCTCGCACCACGCCGGCCCCGTGCGCGGGATACCGCTTGAAACCTGGGTGTTCCACCAGGATCGCGAGAGGGCCGTGCCAGCTCATGAGAATGTGGCGCGTCGCGTGCTTGAGTTCTACATCGAGCACGTCGGGCCGTTCCCCTATGAGAAGCTCGGCGGGGTGCAGGCCGCGGGGCTGGGCGGCGGGATGGAGCTGGCCAGCGCGATCTTCTACGGCGAGCGGAACATCCTCGGCCGCGGCGTCGACAGCCTGGTGGCGCACGAGGTCGCGCACCAGTGGTTCGGCGACGCCGTCACCGAGAGCGACTGGGACCACATCTGGCTGAGCGAGGGCTTCGCCACCTATTTTGCCCTGCTGTTCCTCGAGCACGACCAAGGCCGCGACGCATTTGTCGCCGGCCTGAAGCGCAGCCGCGAGATCGTGCTGGCGACCGAGAAGCGCAACCCGAAACTGGCGGTCATCCACGACAACCTCACCGACACCCGGCTGATCCTCAACCGCCTGGTTTATGAGAAGGGCGGTTGGTTTCTGCACATGCTCCGCGGCCGCGTCGGCACAACGAAGTTCTGGGCCGGCATCCGCGAGTACTACCGCCGTCATCGCGACGGGAACGTCTCCACCGACGATTTCCGCAGCGTGATGGAAGAAACCTCCGGCCAGGATCTCGGTCCCTTCTTCCACCAGTGGCTGAAGCGCCCCGGCTCGCCCGAGATCGAGGGAACCTGGCGTTATCGCCCCGGCGATCGTCGCGTCGAGATCGAGCTGAAGCAGGTGCAAAAGGTCGATCCCTTCAGGCTGACGATCCAGGTTGCGATCATCGCCGAGGCGAGCGAAAGCCCTCGGATCGAGGCGCTCGACCTGACCGAGCGAGCGCAGCGGTTCGAGTTCTCATGCGAGAAAGCACCAGGGTCGATCGTGCTCGACCCGGATTGCTGGGTCCTCATGAAAGCAACCTTCGGCGAGCGCCCGGCCGCACCCGCACAATCCGCCCCGGCGTCGTCTCCCGCGCGGTGAGGACCCGTCGGTTGACTTCAGGCCGGCATCGTGCCATCATCGTACATCTGTCACACAGCTCCTGATCGGGAGGTGTCCGATGCGCGGTCGGCGTCCGTATCTGACTCTGCTCGTCGCCATGGTCGGTCCTGGTGCATTCGGCGATGGCCCGGGTTGCAGGGCCTCGGCGGCCGATCAACCCGCCGAGCGCTCAACGATCTCGGGCAAGCTCGTCGACGGCGCAAAGGCTCCGGTCGCCGGGGCTCGCATCGCGCTCTTTCGAAGCGACCTGATTGGTTCGCACTGGGGAGGCTTTCGGCTGCTGGGGAAGCATGCCGACAGCGATCTGGCGGGGAAATACCAGCTCAACGGGCTGGAAGACGGCTCCTACATGATCTCCGTCGAGAAGGACGGGTTCGCCAGGGCGTTGCACCTCGCGAACATCGAGTCGCACAGGTCGCAGCAGGTTGACATCACCCTCCGTCCACCGGCCTCGGTCGTCATCCACGTGGCCGACCGCGATGGCAAGCCCGTTGCCGGGGCGCGACTGCGCGAGTTGGTCACGCGCGGCGCGAACGGCCAGAACAAGATGCGACAGCTCTGGCTGAAGACGCTCGGCATCCCGAGGCCTATCAGCGACGAGCGGGGCGAGCTGCGACTGCCGCCGCTGCCGGCTGGCGAGATGGTCAAGGCGACGGTCGAGCATCCCCGGCTGGCACCGGTCGAGGCGCAGGAGATCGCGGTGGCGCCGGGCGCCTCGACGCGGGTGACGATGCAGCCGGGTGTCGCGCTCACGCTGCATGTGACGACCGATCCCGCCTCGAGCCGGATCACGAGTGCGGTTACCGACATTCGCCACGAGCCGTGGGATGGGGCGTCGACGGTCATCGATTACGAGGTGGAGTTCGATGCGAAGGGCGTCGGCCATCTTACCGTTGCGCCGGGAGACTACTCGTGGTTCCTGCTCTGGCATCCGGACTACGACATCACCCCGATCTACTCGGCGAACCACATCAAGAAGACCTGGCTCCGGATCGAGCCGGGCCGGAACCAGAACCTGCATCTCGACGTACGGCGCAAGGTCAAGGCCCACGGCCAGGTCGTCGCGGCCGAGACAGGGAAACCAATGCCCGGCATGTCGATCATGGGCGAGATCGCCAACGGCACGCCGAAGGGCTGGGACGATGCGCCGGAGCCGTGGAGCTTTGCCGGCTGGGGCGAGACGAATCCGCAGGGTCAGTACACGATCGACCTGGCCCCCGGCAAGGCCAGGCTCACCTTCAACGGCGAGAAGTTCATCTCGGAGCAGGAGAAATATGAGGTCTTGATCTCTCCGGATGGCTCGACCGTCCTCCCGGACATCAAGGTACGCCCGCTGCCGAAGATCGAGGGCATGGTGCAGAATCCGGACGGTACTCCCGCCGCGCGGGCGGTCGTCCGGCTGCGCGGCATGTACACGCGTGTCCTGCAACCCGTGTTATCCGACGAGTCCGGTCGATTCACCATCCAGCCCGAATACATGCCGCTCGACCCGATCACCCACCGATGGGCGCCCGCGCAGCAAGTGGCGGCGTTCGACCCCTACCGACCCCTGGCCTCCAGGGCCGAGGTCCGGCTCGACCATCCGTCGATGGTCGTGCTCAAGCTCGAACCGCACGAACCGGGCTGGCTGCTCTCCGACGCGTTCGGCGACCTCAGCGAATGGGAGCGCGGGATCGTGCCGGCTGAGCAGGCCGCGAAGGATCAGGCCATGTCTCTTCGCGGCCAGGCGCCGCCCGAGCTCGACGTCGCCGGGTGGATCAACACCGAGGGCCGGAATCTGAAGCTCGCCGACCTGCGCGGCAAGTACGTGCTGCTCGACTTCTGGTTCGTCGGCTGCGGCCCGTGCCACGGCGATTTTCCGTCGGTCAAGCTGGTGCCTGAGCTCTACAAGGATAAGGGCGTGGTCGTCATCGGCGTGCACAACAACTCCAGCCCGCCCGATGTCGTGAAGGAGCACGTCGCGAAGATTGGCCTGCCGTTCCCGGTGGCCGTCGATCATCCCGACGGCCGAACCATTGCCCGGTTCGAGAAACACGGAATTCCCGATGGATACCCCGACTACGTGCTGATCTCGCCCGAGGGAAAGGTCCTCCTGGATGATCGCACGATCCCGTCCCCGGCGCTGCGGGTTAGCAAGCTGGAGCTCATCCGCAAGTTCCTCCTGGAGGCAACGCCGAAGAAACAGTGACGGCGGGATCCATCGGTTACGGGAACACCGCGCATCGTTGCGACGCGAAGTCGTGGCCCGTGACGACCCCGAGGATCGCGTCGGCGATCTTGGCGCCGCCGTGCGCCGAAGGCTCGATCTCGTTGGCGTAATCGGAGATCTCCGAGCAAACCGCCCGCAGGTCGATTGCGGGCACGCCCAGGCTTCGGGCGTTGTGCAGAATCGCGTCGTTGTAGTGCGAGAGGGCCGCGACCGCCGCGCGCTGGAAATTCTCATCGTCGGAGCATGGGTTGTAGATCGTGCAGACGACCGTCGGCAGACCCCTGGCGACGAGCGCCTCCATCAACCCCCGATGCTTCTCCTCGAATTCGAGGCGGCTCTCGAGCATGATGCGAAGCGCCTCGGCAACGGATTTCACCGGCTCCTGAAGGATGCGTATCTGCTCGAGGACGTCGTTGCCGCCGACGCTCAGGACGAGGTGACTGGCATCGCCCGGGATCTTGCTCAACTGCAAGCCCAGCACGGAGTCGATCACACTGCCGTCGCGCGCCAGCAGGGTCGCGGCCCAGCCCTCGGGCAGCCGGCTACGAACCTGATCGATCACCGCGGGACGTCCGCCGGGGACGTAGCTGGCGTTGTCGAGGATCGAGTCGCCGAGGAGCACGAGATGGCCCGCCATGACCTGAAATTCCCCCTATCGCCGCGTAGTTCCCGCAGTCTCACACGATCCCGTCAAAATCCGGGTCCCAGGCCTTCCCCCGCCGCCACTTGCGGATCTGCTTGCGCACCGGCCCAAGCAATCGGGCCGTCACGATGAACGCGCCCCCGCTGATGAGGCCGGCGACAAGCCCGATGGCCATAACGACAAGGACCATGAAAAGATAGATCAGGAGCCCGAATCGGAAACCCTGTTCGATCATCAGCACCGGCAGCATAAACAGGGCCGGGATCGTCGTGAAGCATGGCCCGCAGATCAGTGACAGCCGGGCGAGCCGGCGGGCCTGATCCGCGCCTTCCGCCCGCTCCCGCGCCGCCGATCCGCTCAACCCGCCGAAAGCTCCCTGGGCCACCCGGAGGAGGTAGTATCCCCCGATCGCGATCATGGTGAGGCTGAAGAGGACCGCGACGATCCATCCGACGAACGTCAGCAGGTCCAGGATGAATCGCGAAGTCCAGATGGCTTCGGCCGGAGGTGGCATCGACGCGATCCTTTCGATCTGGCCGGGCTCGACAAATCGGCACTCGCTCCCATTCTCTCCCAAACGCCGGGAGATTCCAACCGGGGCATCGACTCAATCGAGCCGGGAATGCTGACGGCTGATCCCCGTTTTCTTCTTCGCGCCCCTACGTGCTTGCGTGGCGCTGCAAGTCGCATTACAACAAAGCCACATGCGGACAGCATCGGGGGGTCCGCCGTCGGCCAGGGGAAGGCTGCGGAGTCGTCCCCTTCTCGCACGTTCACCCATCACCCGCGCGCCGCTGCGCCACGTTGCGGCACCGCACTGAAGAAGCACGAGGTCGACCATGAGCAGCAGGAAACCCGACCCGGCGGTTGAGCTGGCGCAGAAGATGTTGGAAGTTTTCGACTCGCGTCGCTCGTTCGAGGCCGCCGAACCGCCGAGCTTGCGGCAGCTCGGCGAGCTGGCCGATCCGGCCGCCTCACCCGAGCTGATCCTGAAGGCCGCGTCGAAGAAGGTTTTCACCGATCGCGCGGCGATCGCCCGGATGGGGAAGAAGCCCGCGATCAACGACGCCGTGTACCCGAAGGGGCAGTTGCCGAAGCCCGAGGACAGCCTGGGGCGGCGGATGATCTCGGTGCTCGAGGCCCAGCGCCGTCTCGGCGGCATGGCCTATCCGCCGACGCTGCGGCGGCTCGCGGAGCTGAGCGAGAATCATGGCCCCGAGAACCTCATCCGCAAGGCCGCGGCGGCCGGCGCGATGGGAGAGCGGACGGTCGTCGTCGCGCGGAGCGGCAAGAATGCGATCCTCGACGCGCCCATCGTCTTCAAGGACGATCTGGAGGGCGACCTCCGTTCGATCCAGGCCGGCCTGCTGCGATACGCGCTGAGTCCGGTCGTCAGCAAGACGAAGAAGGGCACGACCGAGACAAGCGCATTCGCGCCGGCCGAGGCCGCCAGGCGGTTCATCCCCGAGCTGCGCGAACGGATCGAGCGATCCCTGGCGGAGGGCATCGAGCGCCGCGAGTTGCCGGCCGAGGTCGGCTGGATCACGGTCAAGGGAAAGCCCCTGCTCTTCCTGACGGCGAACGTCCACATCGCCACACCGCGGGCCGAGGCGAGGGCGAGCACCCCCGAGGTTCACGCCCATCAGCCGGCCGCGGCCGGTCATCACGGGCCGCTTCATCACCATCAACACCACCACGAACATGATGGTCATCTCACCCCGTCGCACGACTTCGCCCGCGAGTTCCGCTCGGCCTTCGAGGCGATCGACCGCCGAAACGGCTCGACCAACTTCGTCAAGATCGCCGACCTGCGCCGGGCGCTGTCGCAGTTTACCCGCGAGGAGTTCGACGCGGGCCTGAGAGAGCTTCGGATGGACGGGACCTTCTCCCTCGACAGTCATGAGGGGCTACACGGCACTCTCAGCGAGAATGAGCGCGAGGCCGGCATGCGCGAGGCCGGTTCGCTTCTGGTGTACGCATCGCGGAGGTAACCTCATGACACCCGCCGTCCGGACGAAGAAAACCGACGCCGCCCGGACGGCGGCGCCGGGGCTCGACCGCTACCTGGCCGCCGTGCGCGATACCAACCCGTTCGCGGCCAATCGCGTCACCGAGCCGTCCGCCTACGACGTCGACGTCCCCGCCATCCACGGCACGGCGTTCGACAGGCTCGTGCGGCAGGCCGAGCGAGCCCGGGGCGCGCCGGCGGGCGTCGGGGTCGCGCTCCTCGGCGGCGCCGGCGTCGGCAAGAGCCACCTGCTGTCGCGGCTCTATCGCTGGGCCGGCGAAACCACCCCAGGTGGAGGGCCGCGGGCGTGCTACGTCTATCTGCACAACATCCTCGCCGACCCCGATCGATTGCCGCGCTACGTGCTCAAGTACGTTGTCAGCCGGCTCACGCTGGGCGGACGCGGGCCGCTGTTCGAGACGCCGCTTTTCGGCTTCCTCGACCGGGCCATCCGGCACGCCTATGCCTCGGCGCCGCCCGGTGATGGCCACTCATCGAGCGCCCTGGCGGCCTACCGGTCGTTCTTCGACGTCCCGCTCGAGGCACGCGATGTCTACGAGGTCCTGTTCCAGTTCTACCGCCACGCCCGGCCCGAGCGGGCCGACGACCCGTCGCGCCGACGTCTCGCATCCGAGGCGATCGCCTGGCTGTCGGGCGATGAAGTCGACTCCGAGATTGCCCGGTCGTTGGGCCTGAAGGTCGACCTAACCACGCCGGCCATGATCGTCGACGACGCCCAGGTCGAGCAGGTCATCATGGCACTCGCGCGGATGGCATCGATGAGCGGGCAGCCGCTGATCCTCTGCGTCGACCAGGTCGACAACCTCGACCCCGAAAAACTCCGCTCGGTCGTGCAGTTCCTCCACGCGCTCCTCGATCACGCCTCGAACCTGCTGGTGATCACCTCGGGCGTCAAACAGTTGCTGCTCGATTATTGCCGGCAGGGCGTGATCGGCGAATCCACCTGGGACCGGATCGCCGAGCACCGGGTGGACGTCAACCGGATCACCCGAGTCGATGCCCGAATGATCCTCGAGGCGCGGCTGGAGCAATTCCACGAGCCGTTCGTCGAGATGGAGGAAGTCCGCCATCGCGTGCACGAGGACACGCTCTTTCCCCTCGGCTGCCACTGGCTCGAGGAACGCCTGGCGGACGGGATCGACTTCCGGCCTCGCGACATCCTCACATGGGCGCGCGACGCCTGGGAGACGCAGCAGACTCGCATCGGCGAGCTGGGAAATGAGCGATGGATCGAGGAATGGCCGCTCGCGAAGACATCCGCCAAGGCGCCCGAGCCACCGGTCGACATCGAGGCCGCAATCGACGCGGCCGTCGCCCGGAAGATCGAGGAGCAGATTGCCCAGCACCGGCTACACCCCGGTAGCCTCCCACCCGACGCCGGCAACCTGGCCGGGCTGGTCGAGTCGCTGCTGGCTCACTGCGCGGACGACGGGCTGCCCTACACATTCCGCGGCATCGAGCGGTCCGGGAAGACGCGAGGCAAGCTGCCGCCCTATGACCTCCTGGTGCACGAACGCCGCGACCCGGACGGACGCGAGGTGCGCACCGGCGTCTCGTTCATCACGAATGTGGGACTGTCGGCCACAGCCGCGCTGCGGCGGCTGCTCGAGGACGACTCGACGCTCGACCATCGCATCCTGGTCACCGACCAGGAGCGCCGACCGCTCAAGGTCGGCCCTCAGGGTGCGGAGTATTACCGGAAGTTGGGCGCACTCGGACAGGGGAAGTTTGAGCACCTCAAGCTCGACTTCGAGCAATATGCCCGGCTCGACGCAATGCAGGGAGTCGTCGGCATGGCGCGCTCGGGCGACCTGGAAATCGAGGCCCCGCGCGGGACGATCCGGCCCGTGACCGATGCCGAGGTCATCGCCTCGCATCACCGGCAGGACCGCTATCGCCAGCACCCGCTCCTGAGGCCGCTGTTGACCGAGGAACCTGCGCCCGACACCCCGGTCTCGCCCGCTCGGTCAACGCTCAACGAGGACCGCGTCCGCCAGTACGTCATGGCCCAGCTCGCCTGGCGGATGGGTTCGACGGCAAATGCGCTGGCAAAGGGGTTCGTCGAGGAGCTGGGCGATCCCCGGCCGGCCGTGGAGGAGGTCTGGTCGCAGTTCAAGGCGATCGCGGGCCGGATGCACGGTGAAGGACTCCTGCACGCCACGCCGCACGACGACGATCTTTTTCTGCTGTTGAGGAAGTGACGTTCATGGCGCCGCCGACTTTCAGCGTCTCCGAGGTCCGCGTGGCGTCGACGTGCCCGCGGGTCTCGTACTTCGACGCCGAGGCCTCGCGGCGCAAGGGGCTCAAGACCCGCGCCATGACACGGCTTTGGAAATCCGGCGAAGCCGACACGGCCTGCGGCAGCCTGTTCCACAACGCCGTCGAGGCGTTCAACCGCCGGGCACTCGACGCAGCCGAGGTTCGCGCCGCGATCACGGGAGAACCGGCTTCTCGCACGATCGAGCAGGGCCTGCGGGCGTTCCTCAACACCAATTGCGTGAACCTCGATTCGCTGTCGCGCAAGCCCGCGTCTCAGCAGCAGGCATTCATCCGCGCCGTCGAGATCTACATGCGTGAACTGGCCGACATCGTTGCCGATGCCAGGGCCCGCGGCCGGGCGCCCGATGAGATCATCGACCATCTCTTCGGCGACCGCCGGCGCCGGATTGACGTGACGTTCCAGGTCGGCCCAAAGGGGGAACCGGTACGCGTCACGGGGACGCTCGACTATGTTTTCTACGACTGGCGGACGTCGCATCACCGCGTCATCGACTACAAGCTCACCCCGGCCGCCGAGCCGAGCAATGACCTGTTCCAGGTCGCGCTCTATGCCCTGATGCACAACGTCCAGCACCGCACGACGCCCGATGTCGCGGTGCTCTACCTGCATCCCGAACGGAAAATGGTCGAGCTCTGCTGGGACGAGGTCCACGGCCAGCGGCACAAGCTGTTCGACCTGCTTGCCTCACTCGCCGGCTGGGTGAACTACAACGAGAAGACCGGCGAGGGATTGAAGCCGCCCGGCGAGCCGTCCTGCTGCCCGCGCTGCAAGTGGGACCGCGATGGCCAGTGCCGCGCGCGCCTGGGCCCGAAGCACGAGGGCGTTCGCCTCAGGCACTGGACCGACGCAGGGCAGGCAGGAAGCGGCGGCTTGCCCCTCGCCGAGCCCGGGATCGGCGTTTGCGAACCGTCCGGTCCTTCGAGACCGTGGTCGAACGAGGTCCCCGGCGAGTCGGAGGAGGTTGACTCACCCGATGCGATCGCGGGCCTGCGCATCGGGACGAGCGAGAGCGGCAACCTGTCGGTTGAGCTGCCGCTTGCCGCGCTACCGACGCACGTGGCCGTTGTCGGCGCTGCGGGCGGTGGTAAGACCTGGCTGGCGAAGGTTCTGGCCGAGGAGGCGATCCGGCAGCGCATCCCGGTGCTGGCGATCGACCCGCAGGGCGACCTCGTGCAGTTCCTTCGCCCGGGGCCCGAGCCGCCGGGCCTGGCCGGGCCATTTCGATCGATGCGGCGCGCGTTTCTCGACCGCGTTGAGCCGCGAGTCTGGACGCCCGGCACCTCGCACGGCCGCCGGCTCTGCCTCGACCCGATCCGCCTGCCTGGCCGAGACGACCTGGCCCGCATTGACGACCCGGCCCGGCGGCAGGAGGAATGGCGTGAGCTGCTCGGAGCCGCTGCGGCGGGTCTCGCCGGCCTGGCGGACGTCGGCGGGGAAGTCGACTCGCAGCAGGCGTTTTTGCTCCAGGTGCTCGACCGCCTGGCCTCGCGCACCGATCGTCGCGACGTGAGCCTCGAGACGATCGCCGCGGCGGCCGCGGATCCGACGATCGTTGACATGAATGACCCCGACCGCCTCATTCGCAAGGCCGATCGTACCCGCCTGGCGCGCAAGCTCGAGGCATTGCGGGTCGGGCCGGCGGCGGCGCTGTTCGCCGGGGGCGAGCGCCTCGACCTGGACGCGATGTGCCGCGCCGACGATGGTGGGCGGATCCCGCTGAACGTGATCTATCTGAATGCCCTGGTCGACGACGGCTGGAAGCAATTCTTCACGGCCGCTCTGGCGGCCGAGGTCTACCGCTGGATGATCACGACGGAAGCCGAGGATCCAGGCCGGCCGCGGCTGCTGTTCTACCTCGATGAGGCCCGCGACTTCATCCCGGCGGGCACCGCGAAACCCGCGGCCAAGCTACCGCTAATCCGGCTCTTTGCGCAGGGGCGCAAGTACGGGGTCGCGTGCCTGATCTGCACCCAGAGCCCGCGCTCGGTCGACTACAACGCCTTCGGGAATTGCAGTACCAAGCTGATCGGCCGGCTCGAGAGCCAGCAAGATGTCGAACGCGTCGCCCAGTGGTTCGCCACCGAGGGGTCCGTGCCGCCCTGGGTCGCGGCGCGCAAGGGTGCACCCGCCGGCAGCTTCGTCGGCCGGTGGCCCGGGATGCCGCCGCCGCTCGAGGGCCGGTCGTTCCGGGGCCGGCCGCTGTTCTCGCTGCACGAAGGGGCCTGGCCGCCGGACCGGGTCGAGCGTGAAGTCCGCGAGGCGGCCGGAGGGCGCAAACCTGCATGATCGCCGGCCCGGCTCCGCGGCGTCGAATTCTCTCCATCTCCGAATAAAACGAAAGAAACCGGCGTCAGCTCCCCAGTACGATAGCAGGACCCGTCACGTACGCCACGTCAGGGGAGGCCGCGATCATGACGAGCGGACAATGTGAGGCTATCCTCGACCGATCCCACCATTCGCGTACCTCGGCGGCGGTCGCGGAGATCGACGACGGCGAGCTGCTCGCGCGGTTCGCCGCGTGCCGCGACGCTATGGCCGAGGTCGCCTTCGAGACCCTGGTGCGACGGCACGGACCGATGGTCCTGCGGGTCTGCCGCCAGGTGCTGGGCGACGCCCACGCCGCCGAGGACGCGTTCCAGGCCACCTTCCTGATCCTGGCACGCCGGGCCGGCGCCATTCGCCAGCCGCATCTGCTGGGCAACTGGCTGCACGGGGTGGCGCTGCGGACGGCGCGGGAGGCGAGGATGCGGGACGATCGTCGGCGACGGCGGGAGCTGGTCAGCCCCAGGCTGCCGGCCAGCGAGCCGGCCCTCCGGACGAGTCGCCCCGAGCAGGAGATCCTCCGGCGCGAGGAGTTCCAGGCGCTGCACGAGGAGGTCGCGCGGCTGCCGGAACGCTACCGAGGCCCGGTCATCCTCTGCGACATGGAGGGGCTGACCCACAAGGAAGCGGCCAGCCGGCTCCGCTGCCCGCCCGGGACGATCGCCGTTCGGCTGATGCGGGGACGCGCGCGGCTCCGCGGCCGCCTGATCCGCCGCGGGCTGGCTCCCACGGCCGGATTGCTCGGCTTGCTGATCCCGGCAGAGGAGGGCTCCGCCGCGATGGCCGCGCCGCTGGTGGACTCCACGGTCCGGGCGGCGATGCATTTCGCCGAGGGGCCGGCCGCGTCGGGCGGCCCCGTCCCGGTCCGCGTCGCGTCACTCTCGCGCTGCGTCCTGAGGAGCATGTCCCTGGCACGCTCGACGACAGCACTCACCCTGTTCGCCGCCGCGGCGCTGGCGCTATGGCTGCTGGCCAGCTCGCGCCGCGAGGTTGACGCGCTCTCGGTCACCCGCCCCGCGGGGCAGACGGCCCCGAAGGCCGAGGCATCGCCTCCACCGGCGGACCGGCCGGAACCCGCGCGGTCCACTCCGAGCCCGAAGCCGCCGGGTCCCGAGCCGCTCGATCCGGCCCGGACTCAGATCGCCACCGCCAATCCCGCGGTTCCCGCGACGAAGCCCGGGGGCTCCGCGGCGCAGCCGGCGGCTCCCACGCCGGCCATTGCGGCCGCAGTCGCGAAGCAACCTCCGGCAGCCGTCGCAGCCCGGCGCGTCCGGCCGACGACCGAGGAGCAGGAACGCGGCGGCCGGCTCTTTGCGAAGGAATGGGTGGCCGGCGACCCCGGCAGCCGGGGCGGGGACGGGCTCGGGCCGGTTTATAACGACACGTCCTGCATCGCCTGCCACGGCATGGGCGCGCCGGGCGGTGCCGGCCCCGAGAGCAAGAATGTCGTCCTGGTCACGCTGGCCCGCAACGACTGCGGGCCGACGGGGAGCCTGGATCGGCTCCTGCCCGTCGAGAAGGGCGCCCGCAGCGCCGTGCTGCATCGCTACTCGACCGACCCCGAATACGACGCCTGGCGAGGCCGGGTCATGGGCGGCGGCAGCGGGAATGGCCCGGGCGGCGCACCGGGGAACAATTCGGATCCGGTCGAGCAGCGCATCGCTTCCGTGCTGAGGCGGAAATCCGACGCCCGCCGGCCGTCGGACTCGAGCGCCTCACCGTCGATGTCGGGATCGAACTTCGGGTTCGTTGAGCGCAACACACCGCCGCTGTTCGGTCTTGGCTGGATCGACGACGTACCTTCCGAGGTGCTCGAGGCGATGGCCGCGAGCCAGCCGCCCGCCGTCCGCGGCCGACTCGGCCGGACCCGCGACGGCCAGATCGGCCGCTTCGGCTGGAAGGCCCAGATCCCCAGCCTGCACGAGTTCGTCCGCATGGCCTGCGCCAACGAGCTGGGGCTGGAGGTGCCCGGCCATTCGCAGCCGGTCTCGCCGCTGGCGCCCGGCAGCAAGGCGAAGGGGCTGGACCTCTCGGAGGCCGACTGCGACGCCCTGGTCTCGTATATCCGCACCCTGCCGGCGCCCGTGGCGATCGACCCCGACGGGCCGCAGGGGAACCGCGACCTGCGCGATGGCCGGCGGTTGTTCGAGGACGCCGGTTGCGCAGTCTGCCACGTACCCAGCCTCGGCGAGGCCAGGGGCCTCTACAGCGACCTGCTGCTCCACGACCTGGGCCAGAGCCTGGGCGACCCCGGGAGCAGCTATGGCCTCGACGGCCCTGACACGCCGCAATCGCCCTCGCCGCGCGAGTGGCGAACGCCCCCGCTGTGGGGCTATCGCGACTCGGGCCCGTACCTGCACGACGGCCGCGCCCGCGACCTCGAGGAAGCCATCGCACTTCACGGCGGGCAGGCGAAGGACTCGGCACGCCGGTTCTTCTCGCTCTCGAGCCGCGACCGGGCCCAGGTCGAGGCGTTCCTGAAATCGCTGGTCGCCCCGGCCGCCGCAGCCCCCGGCCTCGTGCTGGCCGCCGAGCTCGAATCGCGCCTCGACGCCGAGCGGTTTGCGTCGCCCGAACACCAGGCTCGACTCCGCCGCGAGGAGCTCGCGGCACGCGAGGCCCAGGAATGGCGAAAGGCAAAGGAGCGGGAGAAGCTGGAGGCGACCACTCAACGAGCCCGAGGCCGGATGGGCGTGGCTCGCTCCCTCGAAAAGATGGGCCGGACCCAGGGGGCCCTCAAATACTATCGTGAGATCGCCCGCGATGCGGCCGGGACCGACGTCGGTCGCGAGGCAGCCGAGCGCGTGAAGACCCTGAAGATCCTGGTCTCACTCAAGAGGCCGTGATAACAGACTCGTCACTTCCACGACGGTTCAGGCCGCGTCCGTGCCGACGACCGGCGATACCAGCGGTGCGGCGGGCGGCACGTCGGAGCAAAGCTCCGCGCGCCGCCTCGCCTCGTTTCTCGGTGTTGCCGCCTGCCGACCCGAGTCTTCGCCCCATCGGCGGCCAGGACAGAGGACTTGCCCGCCGGGACCGGCAGCCTTAAGATATTTGCTCCAAAGTGGATGATCTCGACTCCAACAAGGCCGCCTCGTGTCGGCACCGCCCTTCAAGAAGGTGCGGAACGACGGGCGACGAAATGGTATCTTGCAGTTATGATCCCCACCACTCCCAAATCGCAGTACACGCCGGGCACGCGCGTCCGGGTCACTCAGTACGTCCGGATCGGACATCGCCGATGGCTGACGCAGGTCGAGGGCGTCATCGAGCGATCCAGCCGACGGCCGGTGGGCGGGATCGAGATGGGAGGCAAGGCCTCTTACTGCCAGCAAGAGACGATCCGCCTGAGGCGCGATGACGGAGAGATCACCGAGGTCGCACTGGACTCCGAGACTCAGGTCGAGACCGTCGAAGCGCCGAATACATCCGCTCCGGCGGTCACCACCGCCGTCGCGACTCCCTGAAGAGCCGCGGTCGCAAATCGGCTCTCGTGACCGCGACGGCCCGCTCGAACGGACCTGGCCTCGGACTTCCGGATTTATCCGCGAAAAACGCGAAGACAAAAAGGGATTGAGATTCTTCTCACCCTCACTTCCGCTCGATCGCCCTGCTTTTCAGGGTTTTCGCGGTTCAACTCTTCTCTTCCAGGAATCGTCATCGATCGGATGAGTCGGTGAATCCATGCCGACAGCGACGCTCGCCAGGGACGCATTCTTCCTGATCCCGCATGTCGTGCTGGCGGCCTGGGGTCTTCTGGTCCTCCTTGTCGACCGAAAGCTGTACTGGTGGAAAGAGGCACCCGCGCGGCGGCGGATCGTCGGAATCGTCGCGCTCTCCGGCGTTGGCATCGCGATGGCCGGGGCGCTGATCGTCGGTCTGGTGCCGCTGTGGGTGCGGGCTGACCCGGCGTCGATGGCCGAGTGGTTCTCGCCGGGGACGATTGAGTACCTCTCGGATCCCGACCCACCGATCCTCGGCGGTACACTGGCCGCCGATACGCCCGCCGGCTACTTCAACATGCTCTACATCGGGCTCCTGGGCCTCGTGCTCGGGGTCGCCGTGGCGACATCGCGCACCGAACACCCAGGCCGGCTCTGTGCGCTCTTGCTCTGGTCGACCGCCGCGATGATGCTGGCCACCGCGGCCGAGGAATTCCTGACGCTGTTCGTCTCGCTCGAGATCATGACGATCTGCCTGTCGCTGGCCGCACGGCCGGACAACAGTCAGCCGCCGGCGCGGGGAAGGCGAGCCGTCGTCTCGCTCATCCGTGCGTTCGTCCCGTCGTTGCTGCTTCTGATTGGGATCGGCCTCGTCAGCAGTCGGACGGGCGCCACATACTTCGACGCCATTAGCCGGCTGATCGACACGTCGGCACCCGTGGACGGCAGGATCGCGATGGTCGCGGACGCACGATCCTCCGGCAAGGCCGCCCCAGCCGCGGCGCTCGTCCTCTTGCTCGCCGGGTTCGGGCTCAAGTTCGCAGCCCTGGCGTTACGCCGACGCCCATCCCAGCCCCAGGCCGGTGCCCCTGCCGCTGTTGCGGCCTGGATCGCCTCGGGCGCGCTGTTCGCCACCTTCGTCTGTCTGCTGAAGGTTTTCCTGCACGCGCTTCTGCCCTGGACGGATCCGCGGACCGGCATCCTCGGCCCGACATGGGCCTGCATCGCCGCCGCAACTGCCGGAATCGCGATGATCGTCGGCAACATCGGGGCGCTTCGACGGAAAGACCTCACGGGCCTGCTGACTTCCGCGACCACGGCCCACGCCGGCTACATGCTCATCGGCGCAGCCGGGGCCAGTGCGGCAGCCGACATCTCGAAGGCGGCCGGGACGGTCCTGTGCTACCTCCTCATCCTCGCCTTCGCCAACCTCGGCGCCTACGCGGTGGCGGCCTGGCTTGAGCGCGACCGGGGAATCACCGACATCGACGGGCTCGACGGACTCGGGAGGCAGGATCCGAT
>DAIDHB010000375.1 GCA_027452145.1 Planctomycetales bacterium | reverse complement strand
GGTTGCCACAGCGACGAGGGATGCCGGTTCGCCGAACGGATCCTGACAGTGGTGCAGACGCTCCGGCTGCGACGTCAGTCGGTCCTGGGATACCTGGAGCAGGCGATTACGGCTCATCGCAACGGCGAACCCGCCCCCAAGCTGCTCGGATAATCAAGGCACTGAACGGTTACGTCAGGAACTCGCTTGCGACTATGCCAGCCGGCCCTGGTCGCAACGAAGAACTCCTGGTGAGAAGCTTGAGGAGGCCGATTCCTCTTCACTGGGCCAGGAAGAGGTCGGTCGGGTGAGACCACAGGGTCCCCCGGACGAGGGCGAGGCGGTAAGATTCAGTCCTCCGTCACGGGTGCCATAAGCCGGCCTCGGACATTGGGCGATCAACGAGGTTGATGATGAAAGTCTTATTCACCATGTCTCTGATCTCCGTCCTCGCCCCGGTGGTGGCTTACGCCGACGAGCCCCGGCCGTTCCCCGGTGCCATCAGCCGGTGGAACGGCCTCCGGCGTCACGACTTCCGGGTGGACGGGGCTGCCGTCATCGTCGTCGAGCCAGAGAAGCCCCTGCCGGGGCGGCCGTGGGCCTGGCGGGGCGAGTTCTTCGGGGCCTTCCCTAACGCCGACATTGAACTGCTCAGGCACGGCTGGCACCTGGCGTACATGACCGTCCCGGACCTGTTCGGTTCGCCCAAAGCAGTTGCCCGATGGGAAAAGTTCTACCGGGTGCTCGTGAAGGATCACGGGCTGAGTCCTCGACCGGGCCTGATCGGGCTCAGCCGTGGTGCCCTCTACTGCATGGCATGGGCGGCGGCGCATCCCGACGAGACGCTGGCCGTCTACCTCGACAACGGCGTCTGCGACTTCAAGAGTTGGCCGGGAGGCAAGCCAAAGGGGCTGGGGACTGGCGCCGGCTCGCCGCAGGAGTGGGCGAAGCTGCTCGATGCCTACGGCTTCCGGGACGATCGAGAGGCCATCGCCTACCGGGGCAACCCGGTGGACCGCCTGAAGCCGCTGGCCGAGGCCAGGGTCCCGATCCTCCTCGTCTATGGTAACAGCGACAGGACCGTCCCCCATCTTGAGAACTCGGAGGTCATCTACGAGAGGTACAGGGCGCTGGGCGGGCCGGTGGAGCGGGTCGTCAAGCCGGGGGCCGACCATCATCCCCACGGGCTGTCCGACCCCCGCCCGGTCGTCGATTTCTTCGACCGGGCGTGGCGAGTCCGGGGTCCGCATGTGGAGATGCCGTGAATCCCATTCGCCTTGCCTGGCGTGGTCCTCGTGGGCAAGCAATCTTGATTCGGTGTCATTGATCAGATGGTGACGCTGGGCCGAGCCGGTGGGGATGTGGACGATCGGGCACGAGGGCGAGAGGGGGTGCGATATGAGCGAGATGTGGGGGAGATCGGTGGCCTCACTCGACCGTCGGACGTTCCTCGGGGCGGCGGTCGGGGGCCTCTGCGGTGCCTCGTCGCCCGCACCGTTCGCCGTCGCTGGACGAAGCCATGATCCCCGGCCCTGCTCGCCGGACGCCTGGCAGAAAGGCCCCGTCGTCCTCGGCAAGGAAGGCGGACCGGGGGACCGCTGGGTGCAGAACTTCACCTGCCCCGCCGAGCCGATGGAAGACGGCCGCTGGCGGCTCTGGTACTCGATCGGCGGTCCGAAGGTCCCATTCAACGTCGCAGTCGCCGAGGGCTTGCCGGGCGGGATGATGGAACGCCGGGTCGCCGTGCTATCCGCCGGAAAGCCGCACGATGCCCCGCTCGCCATCGGCGACCTGCCCGAAGGCTGGAGGCCGGTCCAGCCGGTTCACATCGCTCTCTCCGAGGGACGACACCGGCTCTACTTCTGGGCGCACGGACCGGGTATCCTCCGCTACCTGGCCGCCGAGAGCGAAGACGGTCGGCGCTATCGGGTGCTCGACCCGCACCGGCCCTGCCTCTACCACCCGTCCGACCGGGCGGTGGGCGGCGAGGCGGCAACGGAAGCCGGGCTGACCCGCTTCGCCCGCAAGTCCTCCGGGCGGCCACAGGACGAGCCCGCCGCCCCCGCTCGCCTGATCTCCAACGACGCCGCTAACGTCTACCGCTTGCCCGACGGCCGCTACGAGATGTACTCAGTGGGCCTGATCGAGATGCCGGAGGGCGACCCCCGCTACGTCGCCCACGATAACGCCGCCGGCCTGATCCGGGTGATCGATCGCCGGACCAGCGAGGATGGGTTGCACTGGTCCGACCGCAGGCGAGTACTGGTACCGGACGGGCATGACCCTATCGACCAGCAATTCTACTACCTGGCGGTGACGCACACCGAGCGGGGCCGGGTGGGGATGCTGGGACACTATCGGGTCAAGGCCCAGACGATGGACCTGGAATGGTGCTTCTCGAAGGACGGAATCGCCTGGGAGCGGCCCCTGCGAGAGCCCTGGATTCGCCGGGGCAGGCCGGGCGAGCCGGACAGCTACGGGATCTACGCCCCGCATTCGCTGGTCCGGCAGGCGGGCCGGTGGTGGCTCTTCTACACCGGGGTGAATGCCTCGCACAACGGGAAGGACTCGCACGGCGAGCCGGGCAACGTCGTGATGGTGGCCCGTTGTGATTCGATCTGGGCGTAATGGCTGTCGGAGGGCGCCAATACGGTCTGCCTGGGTTTTCAGGTGGTGTTCGCCGCATGGGCGGCTCTCCTGGCCTCCCGGACTGCGGAGACCAGGCCGGCGGCAGGCACCGAAAGGATACTGAGGACGATGGCGGGTGGGATCGCCTTGCGAAATCGGCGTCGCCAGCAGGAGGCCGCCATGGTCGTGATCCTCATCGCCGGGCATCGTGATGTGATCCGGGCCGCTCCTCAATCGTACTCCTAGCCCTCCTTGACTCGCTGCCCCCAGTCTTCGAGTGGCTCGACAAACCCAAGGGCGTCTTCGCCGCAGCGGGGACAAGACGGGGCCGGGTCATCGACTCGCTGCTGCATCTCCATTAGCCGCTGCTCGACGAAAACGATCCGGGGCTCAAGCAAGAAGGTAGTCCCCTTGAGAAACTCCTTCAACTCGGGATCATCCTCGGTCCAGCGTTCAAGCTGACGATCCTCGGCGAGTCGCTGCTCGCCACCCTCTGCTTCGACCTCACCGCCGGAGAGAAGGGCGTCCATCGCCCGCCGCTGGATCGACTCGATCACCTGGCGAGCCTCGGAGTGGGCCTCGAATAGCGCCTTGGTCCGTGACAGAAGGTCCATCTTATGGAGGAGGCTTTGTCGGTCGTGACGGTCCATCAGCCAATCGAATTGGTCCTCGGGGAAGGTCTCGGGCGGGAAGGTCGCCCCGCAGGACTTGCAGGAGAAGATGCCATCATTGGGTGTCGAGGGCGGCATGGGCCTATGGCTCCTCCAGGTACTTGGTCAACGTGTTGATGTACGGGGTGTCGAACTGGATCTTCGTGACCTCATCGTAGGCGATGATGCGGGGTTCATCCTCCCACTGCCCCATCGGATCGAAGCACCGGATCGAGACCGTCTCGTCATCCAGGCCGACGATCCGCCCGATGAAAAACTCGTCGTCCTCCGGCATCTTTCGGTCTTCGCACTCGATGATGACGTGCTGGCCACGCTTGTGGAGGGCCGCCAGCAGGGAGCGGAAGTCGTCAAGCGGGACCTCGTAGGGGATGCCGACCCG
>DAIDHB010000374.1 GCA_027452145.1 Planctomycetales bacterium | reverse complement strand
CGGGCGGCGCGGCTGCGCCGGCGTGTAGGACGCCGGAACGACCCGCGCACCCGGCCGGGCCGAGGCCCGCCAGGCCTGCCAGTTGGCCCGGAGGTGCTGCGCCAGCGTCGCGCCCTGCCGGCGCGGCGGCCGGGTCTCGGGGCCGATGTAGAACACCGGCTCCTCGGCCTCGATCCGCAGCACGTCGTCCTCGGGCGCCGACGGCCGGCCGGCGCCGATGCCGGCGCCCCCGCCGGTCGCGCGGGCCTCGCCGATGATCCGGACCTCCGGCTCCCGCGGCGCGTCGCCGGGGGGCAGCAGGTCATACAGTCGGATCGGCCTCGCGTTCGGGTCCTTCGCGAGCGCCCGGCCCACAATCGTGCGATACGGCTCGGCCAGCCGCGACAGGTCGGGACGCGCCGTCAGGTGCTTCATCAGCACCTCGTTCACCGTCTCCCCCTCGAAGGGCACCCGGCCGGTCAGCATCTCGTAGAGGATGACCCCCATCGCGTAGACGTCGATCGGCTTGTGGTACTTGCCCGATCCGATCTCGGGCGCCATGTAATGGCACGTCCCGATGCTCTCGGAATGCTCGGTCGCCTGGCCGGGCGTCATCTGCTTGGCCAGGCCGTAGTCGCCGATCTTGACGATCCCCTCCTCCATGAAGAGGTTCGCCGGCTTGAGGTCCCGGTGGACGATCCCGTGGTCGTGCAGGTACGCGACGCCCTCGACCAGCCCCCGGAGCCAGCGGCGGATCTCCGCCTCGGGCATTCCGTTCGGGTACTGCTTCAGCACGCTCGCCAGGCTCGGGCCGGCCACGTACTCCATCACCACGAAGGTATCGCCCTCGTCGGTGGACTTCAGGTCGAAGATCGTCAGCAGGTTGGGGCACTTCAGGTTCATGCAGTCGGTGACCCCGCGCCGCTCGACCTCGAGGTTGCGCAGGATCAGCTTGAGCGCGACCTCCTTGCCCGAGTCGGAGGTCGCGTAATAGACCTCGCCGAAGCCGCCGCGTCCGATGGCCCGCTTGATCGTATAGCCGTCCAGGGGCCGCGAGCCCGAGCCGAAGGTGTAACGTCCGCCGGCCTGGGGCGTGGGATTGGCATGTCGCATGTCTGAATGTCCCGCGGGCCGCTGCGGCCCCGATCCCATCCGATCGCCATCCGAATCCTGGGGCTCGTACACGACGGTTTCTTGCATGGGAGATTCCACGTCAGGAAGTCGTTCGGCCGTCGTTGGCATTGGTAGTACCCCAGTCTTAAGTGCTCAGTTTTCCGTTTTCGGTTCAGTTTTCCGCTTCGGATTCCGCAACTCGTCGTTTTCGCCCGGTCGAGATCGACATCGCGTGGCCGGATACGGACGGACGGGGATTCGCGGGTCGGGCCCGAGGATTTCGGGATTCTCGCGGAACATCGGCCGGTCCCCGACGCGACGGGCTGCCAGGGGGATGATGGCCGTTTGGAATCCGGAACTGACACGGAAAACGGGAAACTAGACAATCGGCTCCAGGCTGAAGGAGAAACCGTCGCCCAGGACGCTCGAACGAGCGGTCAGCGGGGCACGGGCCGCACAGGTCTTGCCGTCGACATCGAAGGCGCCCGGGGCACGGCACCAGAGGGTGCCGGCCTGGCGATACAGGACGACCGGGTGCCCGAGCGCCGGGGCCGGGATGTGCGCCTGGGCCGCGGCGCCGACGATGCAGGTCTCGGCCATGAGCAGGACGCCGTCCACGGCCAGCGGGAGCCGGTGCCGGCTGACGATCGCCAGCCGGGCCGTGGCGCTGACGGGGCTGGGCTGGCGGAACTCCAGCTCGACGGTGGAGCCCAGGCGGATCACGTCGCCGTCGCGGAGCACGACCTGCCCGTCCACGCGCTTGCCGTTGACGAACGAGGTCTGGTGCGCCTCGAGCAGATAGCCCTCTCCGTTGCGGACGAGCGTGGCATGCCGCCGCGACAGGTCGCCCATGAGCGGGATGTCGGCCTGGCTGTCGGCCCCCGATCGGCCGAGGACGACGCGGTCGTCCATGCAGACCAGGTATCCGCCGACGCCGTCGACCCACAGCAGGAATCGACCCTTCGGCCCGTCGGCCTCGGCGCGAGGCGCCGGGCGGGCGGGCGAGACCACGGCACGGGCCGCAACCGGAGCACGATGTACCCCAGGGGCCGGGGCCGCGGCTGCGGCCGGAACGGTCCTCGTGGACGCGTCGCCGATCCAGAAGATGCCGTCCTCATCGGATGCCCGGGCCGTGGGAGCGGGCTGTGATCGCTCGCGCCCGCGTTCACGCTCCCGGCCGCGCTCGGCTGGTTCGCACGTCGGGCGGGCCGCGGCGGGCTGGAAACCGAGCGGGCCGCGGGCGGCCCACTGCGCGGCGGCGGCCGGGGTGATCGCGGCGATCTGCTGCCAGGCCCGCGACCGGGCCTGCCGCGCCGCCGGATGCTCGGGGATCGACGCCAGCACGTCCTCGGCCGCCGTGAGGATCGCCGGCCACTTTCCCTCGGAGAGGGCCGAGTAGAGGGACTCGACCTTGACGGCGGCGGCCTTCTGCCGCGCCTCGAGCTCGGACTTCGCGGCGGCCACGGCCTGCTGGGCCCCGGCCGCGCCGGCGCCGGCGGCCAGCCGCTCGGCGCGGTCGAGTTGCTCGTGCGCCCGGCCGAACTCGCCGCGACGGCCCTCGGCCAGGCCGACCTGCCACGCCTCGGCGATCTCGCGGGTGCGCCGCAGCGCCGGGCCGCTGACCTTGTGCCGGGCGAGGTGCTCGATCCGCTCCAGGGCTCGGGCCGGGTCGCCCGCGTCCAGGTCGGCCCGCACCTCGTCGGCCACGCGGTCGGCCAGGCTGAGCCTCGCCGCCGCGAGCGAGTCCGGCGGTGCCCCGACCCGCTCGGCCAGGTCCAGGTCGTCGATGGCGCCGTTCAGGTCGTCCACCGCCCCGCGGCGGGTGGCCCTTGCGATCAGCTCCAGCGCCAGGCGGCCGCGGAATTGCACCGCGTGGTGGTGGTCGGCGACGTCGGGGCGGTTGGCCAGTGCCAGCGCCTCCTCGAAGCGACCCACTCGCGCGGCCTCTTCCGCCTGCCGCAAAACCATTCGCCATTGTCCCAGCATGGTGGATTCGCCGCCCGGGTTGACCATGGGGATTCGACTCTCCGACATTCTACGCTCGGCCAGGGGCGAGGGTCACCGGGCCAGGGCCAGCAGTTGCGGCCGGGGCGGGTCGGGCCGGCCGGGGAGGATGAAATCCCCCCTCACCGGCCCGCCCACGCCCGTCCACCGCCCTGAACCCGTCCCGATTCGACGCAACTCGCATCCTCACAGGCTCTTGTTGCCGGTCTTCGACGCCGGGGCCGGCCCGAACTTGGTCTCGACCTCCTTGAGCACGTCGCGAGCGGGGTCGGCACAGGCCGCCTTGCTGCCCTCGATGTCGCCATACTTCTGGTCGATGGCGATCCGGTGAGACATGACGTCCAGCTTCTCCTCCAGGCCGGCGACCGCTTCCTTGGCCCGGGCGAGGGCGCTGCTGTCGAAGTTGAACTCGCTGTCTTCCTGCGAGGCCTCGATCGACTGGAGCCGCGCCTCGATCTTGGCCAGGCGGGTCAGCAGCATCGAGCGCTGGGTCCGCAGGCTGTCGAGCTTGTCATGCGCGGCGGTGATCATCTGCTGCTTGGCCTTCAGCAGCTCCTGCTTCTCGGACAGGACCGCCTCGGTCGCCTTGTACTGATCCAGGCGATTCTCGAGCCGGGCCTTGACGACGTCGGCCGAGCCCGAAGCGTAGGCCGTCAGGCGATAGTCGCCGCTCCTGAGCTGGGCGGCCAGGGCCTCGATCGTGGACTTCTGCTGCGTCAGGCTGGCCTGGACCTCGCCGATTTCCTTCTGGAGCCGCTCGGCGGCCACCTCGGCGCGGGCCAGCGTCTCCTTGTTCTGGTTGAACGCCGGCTGGAGGCTGGAGATCTCGTTCCGCGCCCGGTCGATCTCGAAGCGGGGATCGATCGAGTCCTTGGCCGACTGCCGCATCCGGTTGAACGCGGTCTTCACGTAGCTCGGCGCGGAGGTGCCGAACACCAGGAACAAGGTCCCCGCGCCCAGCGCCGCACCCAGCAACCCTTTCTTGACCATCGAGCACACCATGCTGAAGTTCTCCTGTTTGCCCGGAACCCCTGGATTTTGGTTGGTCTCGTCGCTCCCGGCGACAGGTCCGGGAGGCTACTGGGACAGGATCCACCGCATCACACAGGTTCTTCGCGTTGGCGGGGGCAAATATTATGGGAACCGGGCCGGGCGATCGCCGGTGCGGCGGGACGTGGCCAGACGCCGCCAGGCGGAGGGTTGCAAGGGACCCGGCGGAGAAGTCCCCGTCCGCCGCAAACCGATATCGGGCCGATTGCCCCGCGAAATCCTGCGTGCACCCAGGAGTGGTTTTCGCATCGGGTCGAAACGGCCGGCGCCAATTTCCCAAATCGCACGTCAGCAAAGCATTTACGCAACGAGAATCTTTAATCAGCGACCGGACTGGGTAGCCACATGGCCGTGCGGTAGGGTGAAATGGATGGACAGCGAGGCGGGGATACGGCGTCGTGGTCCGCGAGGCGAAAGATGCAGGACCACGTCATCGATGCCTGCCGCTGGCACGTCGAGGCAGAGGCGCCCGAGTACCGGGCGCGCGCGTTGGAGCATTTCCGCGACCGGTACACCGTTCTTCTCGACTTCCTCCGCACCGAGGGCTTGCTCCGCGATCCGCTGTTTGGCCAGAGAGTCGATAACTGGTCGGCCTTCACGATTCGGGCATCAGACCTGACGGACGAAGGCCTCGAGCTCTTCCGTATCTGCCATGGACGTTGGGATGTCGCCTTCGGCCAGGCGCGAACGCAACGGCATCTGACCGCGTGGAAGCGACGGCTGGCGGAGCTCCGTGCCGTCGGAGCATGAAGGGCCAACGGCGGTGAGCAACGGAGCCGCAACCATGTTTACGTTCGGGCGC
The DNA here is from genome assembly GCA_027452145.1 of Planctomycetales bacterium. Classification (GTDB taxonomy): domain Bacteria; phylum Planctomycetota; class Planctomycetia; order Isosphaerales; family Isosphaeraceae; genus JAKAUH01. The sequence continues at coordinate 1,443 of DAIDHB010000374.1, read as the reverse complement.
GAGCACGAGGACCTGTTCTGCGGGAAGATCTACGAGTAGGCAATTCGTTTCGGAGGTTGTCCGGAGGATCATCCTCGATCGGAATTCCCACCACGGATGGCACGAATCTCACGGATTCGGACTGCGACCGATCCGGGCATCATCGATACACGTCGCCAAGCACCACCTGCCCGGGTCCTGGGCGAGCCGGCGACGTGAGTCGCCGGGTGTTGAGTTGGGCGAACCGGCGACGTGAGTCGCCGGGTCATCATGCCGGGAGCAAGGATCCGGCGACTCACGTCGCCGGTTCGCCCACGCCAGCCCGGACGAGCCGCCCATCCGGGTTCGATCCAGGTGGTCTTCGGCGAGAAGTGTCGCATGATCCGTGGAATCCGCGCAAGCCGTGGTGGATCTGGATTCCTGAGACACGGAATGTGAACCATCACCAGGCCCGTGCCTGGACTCCGCCGGTCAATCTTCGGACCGGCCGACGTCTTTCCTGGGCAAGACGAACGCCGCGCGGACAGGAGGCGGCATCGGCGAATCCTTCCCCTTCACGGCCTTCCAGATGATCTCGTTGAACAGCAGGTCGTCGTTGCGGTCCTCGATCTCGAGGTCCAGCTTCTTCGATGCCTCGGCCAGGGGTGCGTCGCGGCCGTTGCGGGCGTTCAGATCCACATTGGCGGGCCGGTGGACGAACGGCGTGAGATCCGGCGTCGCGGCGAACGAGGCGTACATCGGCCGGGCGGAGGCGTCGAACTGGCTCATCGGCGCGAGGCCCAGGATCAGTTCCATCGTGCGCAGCATCGACGACGTGCTGTAGAGCGTCGAGTCGACCGAGTGCTTCTTGATATACGGGCTGATCGCCAGGGCCACCGTGCGATGGGCGTCGACGTGGTCCGAGCCGTTCTGCGCGTCGTCCTCGACCACGAAGATGGCCATGTCCTTCCAGAACCGGCTCTTGCTCAGGCCCTCGACCAGCCGGCCGAGCGCCAGGTCGTTGTCGCCGACGCAGGCCGTGACCGTCCACTTGCCCGGCGTGGTGCCCGAGGTGTGGTCGTTCGGCAACTTGACAACGGTCAGGCCCGGCATCTCGCCGGCCTTCTCGAAGCCGGCCAGCTCCTCGAGGAACCGGTCGACGCGCTTGACGTCGGGCTAATCCATGTCGAAACCGCGGTAGAGCGGGTCGAAGCGGCCCTCGAGCGCCTTGACCGACGTGGTCGCCGGCAGGCCGGGGCGGATCGCGTTGTTCACGAACTCGCCGTAGGTGCGATAGCTGACCCCCTTCTCGATCGCCCTGTCCCAGAGGTAGCCGCCCGAGGATTTCGCCATCTCGAAGAGGTTCCCCTCCGACGGATAGGGCACGCGGCGGTCGCCCCGATATCCGATCGGCCACATCCGCTCGACGAAGTCGCTGGCATAGGCCCCCATCGACCATTCGTGCCCGTCGGCGCTGACCTCGCT
>DAIDHB010000373.1 GCA_027452145.1 Planctomycetales bacterium | reverse complement strand
GCCCCCCGGCTACGTCCTGACGCCCACTTCGTGGGCTGCCGGGACAGCCTCTGAGTGACCCGGCGACTGACGTCGCCGGTTCGCCTCGGTACATCGTCTCCGCACAGCACCTCAATGGAAGCCGCGGCGGCGTATCTGGCTGTACCTCTGGAGCGATTCCTCGATGATCGGCAGCGCGGTCTCCGCGGACTGCATCTCGTCCACCTCCACCGACTTGCCTTCCAGCAGCTTGTAGTCCTGGAAGAAGCGGCGGAGCATCATCAGGCGGTGCGAGGGAAGCTGCGACGCGTCGCGGAAGCTGTTGAACTCGGGGTCGTCCACCGCGACGGCCAGCACCTTGTGATCCTTCTTGCCGCCGTCGATCATCGTCATCAGCCCGATCGCGCGCGCAGTCACCAGCGTCAGGGGCGCCAGCGGTTCCTGGCAGAGCACCAGGACGTCAAGCGGATCGTCGTCCTCGGCGTAAGTCTGCGGGATGAACCCGTAGTTCGCCGGGTAATACACGGCCGAGTACAGGACCCGGTCCAGCCGCAAGAGCCCGGTCTTCTTGTCCAGCTCGTACTTGATGCTGGAGCCCATCGGGATCTCGACCAGGGCGTTGAACTCGCTCGGTAGACGCTCGCCGGGCGTCACGTCGTGCCAGGGATGAATCATGGGAAGTCGGCCGGAGCTCCAGCTCGGTTAACGGGCGTCGAGACGGGGGCAGTCCACGAACAGAAGAGGTTGTTCCACCAGTCTTGCCCCAAGATTCTATCCAATCCCCCACCCCCCGCCGAGACCGACTTTTCCGCCGCCACCCCGCGCTCGTCCCGCTCGCCCCTCCCCGGCCGCCCTTTCGCGCCAGGCCACGCATTCATTGCAAGTGGACGTGTGCCTCATTAAAATACACGAGGAAGGTGTCGGTTCGACGCCGCGAGCCGCGACCTACTGGATTAGAGCCGATATCCACCTCGAGTCCTCAACTTCCCGATCGACTCGCCAATCATCACCGTGAGGGGTGACACATGACCTCCCTGTCGGTCCATTCGTTCGCACGTGCCCGGTCCGGGCGGCCGCGACGTCGCCGGCTGTTCCTGGCCGAGGTCCTGGAAACCCGCCGGCTGCTGTCCGTCTCGGTGCCGGCCCTGCCGCACGCGACCGTGACGGTCCCGCTCGTCCCCGTGCTCGTCGGGCCGATCGCCTCCTCGCCCGGGGCGGCGTCGCCGGCCGGGGCGGCCTCATCGGCCGCGAACACGCCGTCGCCGACCAGTTTGGGGCAGCCGGCCCTGCAGCTCGTCATTCCGATCTACACCATCAACTTCAACGTCGGAAATCTCAACGAAACCCTGGTGATCTTCGAGTTCTCGGGCAGTATCGGCGGCTCAGCGCCCGCTCCGACCGGCTCGTCGACGGCGACCCAGGGCCCCGTTGGCACCTTCTCGGGCACCACAGGCGACACGAACTCCGCCTCATCGGCGACGACGACCGACACGTCCGGGCCGACCGCTCAGACACCCGACATCACGCCGCTGACCGCGACCATCCTGTCGAGTCCCGGCTCGAACGGCCGGGCCGTCGTCGTGATCATCGCGCCGCAGCCGCTCGTCGCGAACCTCGCTCCCAGCACGATCCCGGTCACCACGCAGGCGATCCTGGCGACGGCGACCCTGGAGGAGCAGCCTCTCGGCCCGCCCGTCCTCGGCCAGGGCTTCGAATCGCCCGTCGGCCAGGGCTTCGAGTCGCTGTTCGGACCCGTCCTCCAGGCCCGGCCCGCCCAGGGCTGGATCGACCTGGAGCTGCCGGGGGCCGACTACGTCGAGCCGATCGACGCCGCCCCGGTGATGCCCGAGCCGGCCGCACCCGCGCCCGACCAGCCAGTCTTGCCCGTCCCGACCGACGCGAACGCCGTCACCGAGATCATCCTCGACCCCGTGACGCTGTCCGACTGGGGGAAGATGCCGGCCTCGCCGATCCTCACCAGCGAGCTCGACGCCGCGAGCCACGACCAGTATCCCACCTGGAGCCTCGCCGCCATGATCGGCACGACCGCGATCGCCACGGGCGGCTATCAGCTCGTCCTGGGCGGATCGGCCCGGTTCAACCAGCGCTGGCTGCCGAGTCGCCGGTCGCCATCCCGCCGCAAGGCTGCCGCCCGCTGAGCCGGAGTCCGAGCAAACCTGGAATGCCCACCGGCCGACCCCTCGGCCGGTGGGCATTCCCATTGAATGACGTCCATGAACCGACCTGCCGATTGAGGGACGGTCCGGATCCCGGCCGCGACCACGGACTCAAGAGAAATGAACGCCGGATGGCAATTGATTCTGACATCCTTAAGATTAATGAACTGGCGATTCATCGTTCCCCTGCTCGTCACGACCTTTTTCCTCGTTGTGGGTCTGACGGCGTGGGCCGATCGGAATCAACGAGGAATCGCTGGGCTCAATCGCTCGAGCACCAATTCGGATCGCACGCGACCGACGATCGCCCGTCTCATGTACGCCATCTTCTTATGGGCACTTCTGTTTGACTTCCTGCGTACCGACTTATTGTGCCTCTCCGCGTACTCCGAAGGTCGAAGTTTGGAGGATCGTCCGTCCCTGATCGCCCGGCCCTTTTTCGATTTGATGGCGATCGGCGTGTTGGCCGCAATTCATCGGCGTCAACGACGGAATCGACTCTTCATCGGTGGCGAGGAGTAGGAAGCATGATGATCGTCCCCCTGGCGGACATGACGGCGAAGCTCAGCGCCTATCCCGGCGACGGCGACTCGAGATTCCCTATCCGATCCGCCGCGCGGCTCGAATCGCTCGAACCCGGCCGGACTGGACCAGGGCCGGCCGTCCTGGTCCGCCCGCCCCGAACGAACGCTAGCCGGCCGAGTGACCCCGTATTGGTGCGTCTTCGGGTATTACGCGGCTGATTCCGGACCTCTAACCGCGTTCATCGAGGAAGAACGACGGTTTGACCTGGAAGAATCGAGCGAGCCGCTCGACCTGGTCGAGCGTTATCGTCTTCTTCCCCGCGAGAAGGCCGGAAACGGTCGAAACCGCGAGTCCAGACCCAACCGCCACATCGGTCGGCGAGATTTGACGAGATTCGATCAGGGCTCGCAGCATCTCGGCACCCGTTGCCGGAGCGATCGGATCGTGCTCGTCCTCGTATTTCTCGACGAAGACGGCCAGGGCCAGCAGGTATTCCGTTTCGTCGGAACCACGATTATGGCCGCGATCGCTCAACTGATTGAGCATATCGATCGCACCCTCGTATTCCTCGTCGTCGCGGATGACGCGCAAGGGACAGGATCGGACCAGTTCGAGATCCCGATCACCGGCGACGGCGACGCCTCTTCTTGCCGCTCGCCTGGCGCCCGCGCCCGCTCCCGCCGTCGGCGTGGGGCCCTGGCGTTTCGTCGCCCGCGTCGCCATGTCTTCTGTCTCCCCTCGCTGGAGCCGGACTCCGGGCTCTCCAGGTTCCCTCGTCGTATTCCCGGTGCGTCAACACGTTCCTGACCAGGACGACCTGATCCTGGAAAAAGATCTCGAGAATCAGGCGATACTTGTTCCCGCCGATGTTGATGACGGTGAGATGGTCGACCCGATTGGAGCTGGGAAAGTCCCTCCGCAGTGCGGCAAAGTCACCCCATTCCGCCCGCCTGGCGATTTGCAGTCACCGCCTCCGAGGCTCCTCCGCATCGCCGTGTTCCTCCCAGAATTCTCGGAGCGGCTTCCGCGAGATGACGTGCATATCCCCGAGCACCCCCTGGCCGCTACCACCCCTCACTCTCAGCGTAAATGACGGGACTCCCGACGTGAAGGGCAACACCCTCGGCCGGGTCTTCCACCTCGGTGCGCCACGATCTCGCTGGCGACGTTGTCGGCGGCGTCCCCGAGACGGAAGTCGCGGCCGCACAAGCTTTTCGTCCAACTCGAAGGCACGTTTTCACTTCCACAACGTCGGCTCGTGTTTCCCCGGCCATGCCGCGTGCCAGACGAGATCGGTCACATCGCGAGTATCAACGATTGGAACAACATTTGCCGTTCGCGTCCTGTGTCAGAGTTCCGTCGGCCGCAAAGCCGATGAGGAGGGCGAGCATGCGAATCATCCAGGCGATCCTGTTCCTCGTATTCCTGGGCGCGGTCGGACTCTTCGCGGTCCAGAACACCCGCAGCGTCACGGTGGACTTCTGGAAGTGGGAGGTGACCGGACCGGTCGCCGCGGTGGTCGTGGCCGTGTACTTGCTCGGCATGGTCAGCGGCTGGACCGTCGTCGCATTCGTGAGGCGATCCCTGCGGCGGGTCGGCGAGCGGCCCTCGGGATCGGCGTGAGGGACCTGCGGTGTGGAGGTGAAACCATGGATACCGACACCGGCGAGAAGACGATCGATCTTCCCCCTAAAGGCAACCGAAACGCCGATCCGATCACCGATGCGCCAGGGGCGCATCCGATCGAGGCCGGGATCGGCGCGGCGGTCGCCGGCGCCGTTAGCGGCGTGGCGATCGGCTCAGTCGCGGGCCCCGTTGCCGCCGCCGTCGGCGCGGCCGCTGGCGCCATTGCCGGGGGCTACGCCGGCAAGGGCATCGGCGAGATGATCGATCCGACGACCGAGGATCACTGGCTGCGCGATCACTTCCAGTCGCGCCCGTATGTGAAGAAGGGCGAGACCTTCGAGGCGTACATACCGGCTTACCGCTACGGGGCCGAGGCCGAGGCGAAGTACGGCGACGCCGGCATCGACCTGCTGGACGAGCAATTTCAGCGCGACTGGGAGGCGAGCAAGCGCAGCGACATGCCGTGGACCCAGGCCAAAGCGGCGGTCCAGGACGCCTACGATCGCACCGTCGAGCTCCGCCGGGCTCGCGGGGGAGCCGGGACATCCGGCGAGATCCCCGAGGGCTGAGATTCACGACGAGTGAGATATGGCCGACCGTCCCTTCGGCCCCGATTCCCTGCGCGGAGCCCCCGTCGGCGCCACGAGCAAGCCGGCCTGAGGCGCGATGCCAACGCCGCGGCGACCTCCCTCGGTCGGTCGGAGATCGTGAAGCGACGTCCACCGTCATTACCGGCCGATGCGGCATGCCTCATTGCCTATCCGCGTCATCTGCCGCCGAACGTCCATCGGCATCCCGGGCGAACCGGCGATGTCAATCGCCGGGTGCGATGGCACCTGCCCCTGTGGATGACCCGGCGACTCACGTCGCCGGTTCGCCAGGCCGACCGAGGCCCTTCGCTTCGGGCAATCTGGCGATGTCCATCGCCGGTTCCAGGCATAACCCGGCGGCTCACCCGGCACAACCGGACCGAAAAAAAGAGATTTCCAAAAAAAGTGGGAATAAAACCGCGCAGCAAGCGTCTATATAGGATGTCGGTCAGTCAATCGCTCCTTGGCAATTTGGTCGTCGGTTAATAAGGCTATCCCGCCCGGGATGGCGGTGCATCCACGATGGTGCGAGAGGTGGACTGCGGGAATCCCCAGCGGACCGCGCTGCATGCGTCGCGGGCAGGCAAATTGCGGGCTCCTGCTAGATCAGCGCCTTGTTGCTTGCAACAGGGTCAAGATGAGTGCATTTGGTCCCGGGCGGGTTCTCGAGGGCTCCAACCACCCCGAAATCGCGCGAACGAACCCAATCTTCATATTTCCTTCATACGCGTTCGACGGTTTCGGCGCCGAAAGGGCGTCCCAGGGGGTGGATTTGAGCAAAACGAACCCAATTCCTGCCCGATGGGCAGGCGCGGTGGTGTTCGTTTCTCCATCAAGCGGTCGGCGTTCGTGTTGCGCGCCGAGGTCGTCGGGGCGTCGCGAGACCCGGCGGAAATCCGTTCCGCAGGGCCAGACAGGCACCGCCCGCCGATCGGCCAGTACCCCGGTCGGTGAGCGATGGCAGGTCGACGGGCGGAATCGGTGACGCAGGGAATCGTTCCTTACCTGGCAACCCGGGTGCGGAACGCGATCGAGGAGGGCAGGGCGGGTGTACCGTTCTTCTCCTTGAATTTGTTGAACCGGCCGCCGTTGATCCCCATCACGTAGGTCTTGCCCGGCTCGAGCCTGCACGGCATGACGCAGGTCCGCCCATCCTTGAGGTAGTGGATCTTGCCTGTCGCCTCGGGGGTCGCGTAGACATTCCCGGACGTGAACGACCACGACCCGTCCATCATCGGCTTGCTGAAGGTGACGCGGATCTCCTTCGTGGTCGAGGCGTCCACATCCACGTCGCCCAGCCGCGGGACGGTCTCGACCACGAAGGCGGGGAAGTCGGCCGGCAGCTCGGGGGCGGCCTTCGTCGTTCGGCCGTCGGCCGCGTCCTGGCGGCCGGTACGCGAGGCCGGCGATGGCGGCCCTCCCGCCGCGGCCCGGCCGGTACGATTCTCGTCATTGGGCCCAGCCCAGGCCCCGAGGACGGCAACCGATGCAAGCGCGGCGACGGCGAGGGCGGACACAATCCTGGTTCGGTACATGGTGGCGATGACTCCCGTGGTGAGCTCGACGACCCGGGCCGGAACGACCCCGAAGGCGGAGCCGCCGGTCGCGACGAGCGCCGCGGCGCGGGCCGTGGACTGGATCAGGGACGGAGAAACAACCAGGAGGCCGGCTCCGGACGCGAGTTCCGAGCGGGACTCGTCCGGACCCGCCAGCCGGTCCCTCAGCAGGGCACGACCGCGAGCCAGGCGGCTGCGGACCGTGCCGACCGGGCAGCCCAGCCGGGCGGCGGCTTCCTCATGGGTGAGGCCCTCGAGGTAGCAAAGGGCCAGCGCGTCGCGGAAGGCGGCGGGCAGGGCGTCGAGCGCCGCAAGGACGTCGATCCGCCGCTCGATCCCTTCCGGGCTCGACTCGCCCCGGCCGGCGATCGACCGGAGACGATCCCCGTCGAGATGGATCGCGGATCGCCGGGTCGCCACGGACTGGAGCCGCCGCGCCACCCGCCTGCTGACGCCGTGCAGCCACGGCCCGAGCGAATGGCCCACGCGGACCGCGGCCGCCCGCCTTGCCAGGACCAGAAAAGTCGCCTGGAACGCATCATCGGCCTCGGTCGGGTCGCGGAGGATCCGCCGGCAGACGTTCAGGACCATCGGCCCGTGCCGGGCCACGAGGACTGCGAACGCAACCTCGCCCGAGTCGCCCGCGGCGCCGGTGAACCGCGTGAGCAGCTCGGCGTCGGTCAGGCCGCTCGCCGTCCCGTCCCGCAGCACGCAAGCGACCGCCGCCGCACCCCTTCCCATGCCGATTGGATTCATCCCAGGGCTCCCAACCTCGTGGACTTCACCCTTTCTATGCACCGACCCGCCCCCACCAATCCCGGACGATTCCAGAATAATGGCTCGCGGCCCGGAAACGGACGGCCCGGCGGGACCTCCCGGGATTGGCCCGCTTCTTGCACCTGGATAGGTAAGCATCGAGATATACCACTTCTCCTCCACGAAAAGACCTCTCTCGGGTCCAGGAACGCGGGAGCTCATGATGAACACCAACGAGCCGGACAGGGACGAGTCGGTGCTGGCCAGCCTGCTCGAGCTGGAAGACGAGCGTCCCTCGAACCGCCACCATTTCGTCTGCGAGCCGGATGAGCTGGAGTCGCGCCAGCTCCTCTCGGCCGTCCAGGCCACGACGTCCTCGGAAACCTCGGTTCCGCAAGCGGTTGGAGCAACGGCGGGAGTCGGCGAGACCGGCGGCTTCGCCGGGCCTGCGGGGGCGGGCAGCACCGTGGTGACCCGGACCACCGGCGGTATCGACTATCTCCAGTCGCAGGTCCCGATCAACGACCTGCTGGCGAACCTGTCTCAGGTCACGGCCAACGTGTACGAGACTCCCAGCCCGATCACGGCGTCGAACGGCCTGCTGTCGCTGCCGATCACGCCGCTGCTCGCGCCGCGGATCACCGGGCTGGAGACGCCGCTGAACAACGGGACCAATGATGAGGGCACGGTCTGGATCACGCCGCCGCCGCTGCCGCCGGGGTTGTTCCACCTCGGCAGCACGCTGCTGCCGTTCAACACGAACACGATGATGCAGATGCCCAACCCCCAGTGGGGCCCGCCGACGCTCACGCACTTCGGCCAGGCGGCGAACGGCTCGCTCAATGGCACGGCGGTCGAGGAGCCGATCGCGACCGGTCCGGTCGGCCCGACCATCACCGAGGAGATCGAGCCGGTCCAGCCCCCGCCGGTGCAGGCGCACCAGCCCTTCGGCCCGCCGGCCCAGATGCAGCAGGACGAGACCGCCCCGCAGCAGAACGCCATGACGCCTCCGGGCGGCGAGGAGGGGGCAGGTGAATCCGGCACGCCCGGCCAGGGCGCGGCGCCGGGCCAGTCGGGCGGCTCGACCGCCCAGGGTCAGCAGCGCGGGGCCGGCGGCGAGACCACCCAGGGCATCGAGTCGACCACGCCAAACGTCCCGGCCAGCCCGGGGGCGAAGACCCAGTCGGGCGGCAACTCGGGCCAGGTCGGATCCCACGGGAACGGCGGCGCCAAGGGACAGTCCGGCGCCGGGCAGGGCGGCAGCGCCAACCCGGCCTCACCCGACGGCGGCACGCAGGGCGGCGGAAGCGAATCCAGCAGGAGGCCCGACGGCTCGGCATACTGGATCGACCCCGAGCGCCTGCACCCCGACGGCCGGGTGGATCCCGATGCCGAGATCCTCGACGCCGCCATCACCAGCCTGGCTGACAACGGCGAGACCCTCGGGCCCGATGCCGAGGACGACAGCACGCTATCAACGGCCTTCGGCGCGGCGGCCGTCGCGGTGGGCGGCCTCCGGCTGGCCCTCCGCGATCCGAGCCGCGTGCGGTCGAGCGCCGAGGCAGACCCGGACAGTCCAGCCGACCCCAGCCACGACCCGCGGCGCGAGCCTGCCGGCGTTTGAAAGTCGGTTCGCCTGGGCGTCCGGTGCCCCTTCAAAGGGAGGAATTGCACCGGACTCCCGAGCTGGGATCGTCTGACAAATGGGCCTGGGACCTCCGGCAGTCTCAAACTCAGAGCCAGACCTTCAGCCGCCCCTTCAGCGAATCGGGCAGCCGCTTCTCGACGATCCGGACGATCTGGTCGGGGTGCAGCCGCGTGCTGAAGTGCGACGCGATGATCACCTCGTTCTCGAACCGATCGGCCCGTTCGATCAGGTCGTCGAGGTGGGTGTGGCCGTACTTGTGGATCACCGACGCTCGCTCGTTGGCGGCGACGAACGTCATCTCGACGATCAGAATCTGCGCCCGATACGTCTCGGGGAAGATGTCCAGGCCCGGGGGCGAGGTGTCGCCCAGGTACGCCACCTTCGGCACGCGGAGCTCGGCCGACACCTCCACGCCCGACATCCGAAGGTCGCGGATCTGCTCGCCGGTGAGCTCCTGATACTCGGGCTTCAGCTTCTTCCGCCGCTCCCAGACCAGGTAGCCCAGCGAGGGGATCGTGTGCCGCGTCGCAAACGCCCGGACCACCAGCTCACGCGAGAGCTCGACCTCGTCGTCGGCATTCAGCCCGATCAGCTCGCACGGCATCCGCCCGCGATCCAGCCGCTGGAACGCCCGCAGCACCGCGTGAACGCCGTCCACCGCCTCGGCCGGCATGTAGATGGTTGGCGGCTCCATCTTCATCATCCGCCGGCGCGCCACAAGCACGGGAAGCGCGGCCACGTGATCGAGGTGAGTGTGGCTAAGGAACCAGGTGGGCGTCGTCATGAACGACCACGGCTGCACACCCAGGTCGAAACCGATCTTCAGCTCGGGGATCCGCCAGTACGTCTGCACGGCCGCCCGCGAGTAGCCCTCGACCGTGATGTTCTGGTGCCGGAGCGTCCGCACCGGCGCGTTGTCGACCGGGTGATCGAGCGATTCGACTGAAGATTCCATCGGCGTGGTCCCTGATCCGTTACCCGTCGTTCGCTGAAGCGGATTCCGAAGGCCTGGCGTCGTGCGGGGCCCTGGCGACGGACAGCGGACCACGGACAACGGACAGACGAGTATAATCCAGCGGTCGCGACGGACGGAACCACGGCCAGCAGCCTGCGTGCCGCCCCTCGCCGATCGCGGGCCCCGGAGCACCCTGTTCAATGAGTGGGTCGCGTATCGTCGTCTTCGGCCCGGCGTATCTTGACCGGGTCCTGCGGGTCGACCGGCCGATCCTGAATGGTCCCTCCGGCCTTCCTCTGGACCAGAGCGTCGACGGCGAGTGGAAGTTCACCGGCGGCCAGGGGATCGAGCTCGTTGACCCGGACGGACTGGTGATCGCGATCGAGCCGCCGTCGGACTGGACCGGCCCGCTCGGGCAGGTGCGGCTGGGCCATTGCCTGCGACCCGGCCTGAAGGGTCGGTTCGAGCTATGCGCGACCGCCTCGCAGGACGACCTCGGCGGCATGGGCGCGGGCTACGCCGCCGCGCTCGGCGGCTCGCTTCATTCGGCCCTGGGAGCCGAGTCGGATGTGACCAGCCGGGTGATTGCTCGACTCCTCGCGCAGTACGGGATCGACCACGATCCGGTGACTGTGGCCGATCGTCCGGCCGACTGGACGCTGCTCGTCACCAGCGGCGAGTTCGGCGACAAGCTGGCGGTCGGGTTCCGCGGGTGCCACGCGGCGATCGACCCGGATTCCCTCACGCCGGATGCCGCCCGTCCCTGCGAGATTCGGGTCGTCGCCGGACTGCCGAACCGCCTGGCCAGGCCGTTGCTCGCCGCTCCCGGCGCGCGGACCCGCTTTCTCGCCCCCGCCATGCGGAACATGACCGACCGCGCGGTTCCGCTGGCGGAATTCGCCTCGTCGGTCGATATCCTGAGCTGCAATCGTTCCGAATGGACGGCGCTCGAGGGCCGCCAGATTCCCGGCGATCGGATCCCGATCGTCGCCGTGACCGACGGCCCGCGGGGGATCGAGCTGTCTTTCTCGAGCCTGGAAGGCGAGCGGACGAGCCTGCATGTCCCGGCATTCGCGCGGACGCATCCGCCCCGGGACACCAACCGCGCGGGCGAGGCGTTCGGTGCGACGTTGCTCGCGACTCTCGTGGATTCCGGCTGGGATGGTCGCATGCGGGCCATCGAACCATCTCGACTGGCCGCCGCCGCCCGGCGGGCCTCCGCGGCGGCGGCGCTGGTGCTCGATCGAACGGACTTCGGTTTCCCCTCGCGCGAGGAGGTCGACGCGGCCGTCGAGGCCGGGGTCGTGTCCTGAAAACCGCAACGGCGGCAGCGTCCGTTGATCGTCTTACCGGAAGTCGCGGGCCGTGCCGCGATCGAACCTCGCTGGCCGCATCCGGGGCCCGGCAGTAGAATAATCGCGTCGCCACGGACGGGGCGTGTGTGAATCGGATGGCCGCGAGGGCGGTCCGCATTCCCGACTCGAAGGATCCCGACCCGAAGGGACGCGGCATGAATCGCAGGGCCTATCTCGCGACGCTGGTGCTGGTGGGTTTCGTGCTCGGGCTGGCGGTCTCCGGGCGGTTGATCATCCACGCCCAGGACCGGCCCGGAGCCGCCGCTCGAGTGGGCGGCGATGACGGGATCGAAACGACGCGGCCAGGACCGAAGTCCGACGGCGCACCCGCGGCCGGACGGGCGGCTTCGGTCCAGGACGTTTTGCTCCGGCCATTCCGCTTCGATTTCGATCGCGCGACCCCGCTCTCCGAGGTCTGCGTCCGGCTCAGGCGATCGCTGGGCGTCTCGGTCGTACTCGACCTGGCTGCGCTGGAGCGACAGGAGATCGAACCCAAGGACACGGTGCAGCTCGAGCTGGATGGCGCGCGGCTCAAGACGGGGCTGAAGCTCCTGCTCGACCAGGTGAAGCTGACGTATCGCGTCGTGCCGGAGGACAATCTCCTCATCATCACCGACAAGGAAGGTTCGGACGACCCGCTGGACCGGATCTGGTCGGAGCTGCGGACCCTGCACCGCGACCTGCACGACGTGCAGGACGCCGTCGACGAGTTGACCGACTCGATTCTCGTCGAGGAGGAGGGGCCTCGGATGCGGAAGCCCACGATCATCGAGGAGAAGCCCGAGGCCCCGGCCGGCGACGAGGGTCCATTCCCCGGGCAACCGGCCGAGCGATCCCGGCGGCCGGAGACGCGCCCGCGCACGACACCAGGGACCTCGCCTTCGCCCGATGACGCGCCGGCGGCGACTCCGGCCCCGCGGACCACGCCCGGCCGCGTCCCCCTCTCGAATCGGCGGCGGACACTCTAGATGAAGCACGACGGACGCGCCGCGGCCGATCCCGACGGCCGCGACAGGATGCCGCTCCCTCTCTGGGCCCAGGCGGAGGGTCCTCGTCCTGTCCCCGAAAGAAGACCCGCCCCCGGCCGGGGCGGGCAGGCCGCCGGGGGAGAGCCAAGGACCCGCCGCCACTGGATGCGCGAGCCGCGGTCGGCCGTGTGGCTCGTGCTCGCCCTGATCCTTGGGATCGGCGGCGGACGCCGGCTCCGCTGGAGCCTGCGGGCACGCCGGGCCGTCGCCCGCCTGGCCGACCCCGACGTCACGCCCGACGAGATCGAGGCCGCCGCCGCGTTCGGCCGCGAGGGTGCCTGGGAATTACTCCGGATCTTCAGCACGCCCGGCTCGGACACTTCGCGCGACGCCGCCGGCCGCGCGCTGGCCCGGCTCTGGAAGGGCAACCAACTGGTCGCCGAGGAGGAGAAGGCCGTCGTCCGCCGGGGCTTCGCCGTGGAATGGAAGGCCCGCCGCCGCTATCCCCGCGCACTCCACGCCGAGATCCCGTTTCGCGCGAGCTACGGCGTGCCGTTCCTCGGAGCGGAGGACGACGACGAGCGGATCCGGGCGGCGGACCTCGAATGGTCGCACCGGGTCGTCGGCGCCCGCCGCGCGACCATCGAGAACGCCTCCCCCTGGACCCGCGGCGGCGGCGAGGTCGCCTTCTCGATCCTCCCGGACGACTTCCCGACCAACGGGCCGCATCGGCTGGTGCTCCAGTCGCGAGTCCGCACCGCCGGCCTGCCCGACGCCTGGGAGCTCGATCTGCCCCACATGCCGTTCACGTTCGACTTCGACCCGGTGCTGAGGCCCGAGGCGATCCTGACGCTCCCCGACGCCGCTCGCGATGCCGAGATCGCCGGGGCGATCCGACTTCGACCCACCGAACACGACGAATCAGCGCCCGCGCGCCTGGTCTCGCTGGGAAATGACTGGGTCCTTCGCAATCCTCCCCGCCTGGTCGTCGCAACCCCGCTCCCGTGCGACCTGGCGCATGCCGTCTCGATCGAGCTCGAAGGGGTCGAAGGTAGGCTCGCCGCGGGCAGGGTGATCGTCAGCGGTCAGGGATTCCCGCGCGAGCGACCGGGGGCGCAGCCCGGGTCCGAGCTTTCCTTCGAGCTCCCGCCGGTCTCGGGCCCCATCAGCGGGGCCATCGAGCGGCCGGGGACTCGTCGGCTCCGTGCGATTCTCGACGCCGACCCCCAGCTCGGCTGGGCCGATCCCGATGTCCGGGCGGTCTGGCCGGGGTCGGTCGCGACCGACTGGGTCGAGGCCGAGATCATCCGCCGCTGATCCGTCGGCCGGCGACGATCCGGCCGGCCACGCGGGTCGCGGCGATCAGGCTGGATGCGTCGGCCCGGCCCTGCCAGGCGATGTCGAAGGCCGTCCCGTGGGCGACGCTCGTCCGCACGATCGGAAGGCCCAGCGTGACGTTCACCCCCCGCTGAAAGCCCACGGTCTTCAGCGCGATATGCCCCTGGTCGTGATACATCGCCACGATCGCGTCGTACTCGCCGCCGAGCCCGTGATAGAACAGCGTGTCGTTGGGAAGCGGGCCCGTCACGTCGAGCCCCTCCCGCCTCGCGTCCTCGACGGCCGGGGCGATCGTCGTGCGTTCCTCATCGCCGAACAGACCGTCCTCGCCGGCATGGGGATTCAGCGAGGCCACGGCAATTCGGGGACGTCGCCCGGCGGTCAATGGCCGCATCGCCCGATCGGCGAGGCGGATCTTCGACACGATCGCGTCGCGGTCGAGCAGGTCGAACACCCTCCGCAGAGCGACGTGGAGCGTCACGTGGACCACGCCCAGGCCGTGCCCCTCGACCTGACCATCCTCGCCGGTCGCGGCTGGCGCCGCGGCCCCTTCGAGGTAGAGCATCATCGCGTGATCCGGAGCCTGGCACCGATCGGCCAGGATCTCGGTGTGGCCGGGGTGGTGCACGCCTGCGGCGTGAAGGGCGTACTTGTTCAGCGGCAGCGTCACGATCGCGTCGATCCGGCCGGCCAGCGCCAGATCGATCGCGTCCACCAGGAACTCGTATGCGGCCCGACCGGCGCGGGGGTCGACCGTCGCCGGCCGGACTTCGCCCAGGTCGGCCGCCGCGCGGGTGGACAGACACGGCATCACCCGAGGCGACGGGTCAGCCCGCTCGGGCGTCTCGATCGGCTGGATCTCGGGCGGCTCGGCCCCCCCGACCAACCGGACCGCGCGGCGGAGGATCACCGGATCGCCGATCACGAGCGGCCGTGCCATCGCATGAAACGCCGGATCGAGCCAGGCCCGCGCGATCACCTCGGGCCCGATCCCCGCCACATCTCCCATCGTCAGGCCGACCACGGGCCGGCCCGCTGAAGTCTTCATGTCGGATCCCGTAACAAACCACCCCGGCGCAGACCCTGTCGGATCCGATCCCGCCGGGCTCGACACCACCGATCCATTCCATTCTATGCGGCCCCACAAGACCGCCACTAGCCGGCCAGTGCCACGACGCTCCCCAGAATCTGTACCGTCCGCCGAGAAGCCATTTGACAGTGTCACATCAGCTCGATATAACACTGTCATGAACAGCCCGACGGAACAATGGACGCTGGACGAGCTGGCGGCGCGGGTGGCCGAGGCGCTCTCGCGGGGTTACGACGGCGCAGCGAGCGGCCGGGTTCGGGATGTGCCCGATCGCCGCACGATCCGGTATTACACCACGCTCGGGCTGGTGGATCGGCCGGCGGAGCTGCGCGGGCGGACGGCGCTTTACGGTCGACGGCATCTGCTCCAGCTCGTGGCGATCAAGAAGCTCCAGGCGTCGGGCCGCAGCCTTGTCGAGGTGCAGGGGCGGCTGGCGGGGCGGACGGATGCCGAGCTGGCGAAGATCGGGGAGACCGTGCCGGAGGGATCGGGCGGCTCCAACGCCGCGACACCCGCACCGGAGTCGGCCACGCCGCGTTCGGATCGTGCGTTCTGGAAGGAGGTGCCGGCGTCAGAGCGGACGGAAGAGGAGCCGGCGTCGTCGTCCGGGTCTGGCGAGGCCGCGACGGGACTTGCCGGGTTGTGGATTGGGCTGCCCTTGCGCGAGGGGGTGACCTTGCTGCTGGCGCCGAGGCGCCCGCTCGAAGCTCGCGACGTGGCGGCCATCGAGGCCGCCGCGGGATCGCTGCTCCGCGTACTGACGCGTCACCAACTCATCGAGCCCGCCAGGGGAGGAGATGTCCCATGAGCCGATCGCTTCCCGTGATTCCGGACGCCGAACTGTCCGCGCACCCGACATCGTCTTCCCCGGCCGACGATGCGTCGGGCTTCGGCTCGCTACGGACCGAGCGCGGCGGCCTGCCGCTGGAATCGATGGACGTCAGCGCCCGGATCGACGGCCTGCTGGCTCGGGTGGTCGTGCGGCAGGCGTTCGTCAACGGCTGCGGCGAGCCGCTGGAGGCCGCATACATCTTCCCGCTGCCGGATCGGGCCGCGGTGACCGGGTTCCGGATGACGGTCGGCGGCCGCGAGATCGAGGGCACTCTCGAAGAGCGTGCCCAGGCGCGCCGGGATTATGACGTCGCGATCACCGAGGGCCGGCGTGCGGCCATCGCCGAGGAGGACCGGCCAGGTGTCTTCAATCTCCGTGTGGGAAACATCCTGCCGGGCGAGCGAGCGACAGTCGAGCTGACCCTCTGCGGCGTCTTGCCGTATTCGGATGGAGAGGCGACCTTCCGCTTCCCGCTCGTGGTCGGACCCCGCTACATCCCGGGCACGCCGCTGCCGGGTCCGTCGGTGGGGGACGGGACGGCCGTCGACACAAATGCCGTCCCGGACGCCTCGCGGATCAGCCCGCCGGTGCTCCTGCCCGGATTCCCCAACCCGATCCGGCTGGGACTCCGCGTCGAGCTGCACGACGGCGCCGCGGCGACGGGCGAGGTCCGGTCGAGCCTGCATGCCGTGCAGGAGGAAGTCCGCGACGGATACCGGGTGATCCGCATCCATCCCGCCGAACGCCTCGATCGCGACTTCATCCTGAGGTTCCGGCTGGGAGGCCACGGGATCCGCTCGACACTGAGCGTCCACCCGGACCCGGACGGTGGCGGCGAGGGAACATTCGCGCTGACGGTCATTCCGCCCGACGATGCCGGTGCCCACTCGCCACGACCGCGCGACATCGTCTTCGTGCTCGACCGATCCGGCAGCATGGGCGGCTGGAAGATGGTCTCGGCCCGCCGCGCCGTCGCCCGGATGGTCGACACCCTGACCGACGCCGATCGCTTCGGCGTACTGGCGTTCGACTCGACGATCGAGTCGCCCGACGATCGAGGACCGGCGCTCTCGCCGGCGACCGACCGAACGCGGTTCCGCGCGGTGGAGTTTCTGGCCCGGGTCGACGCGCGTGGCGGGACCGAGATGGCCGAGCCGCTCGATCGCGCGGTCAAGCTGCTCGGGGCCTCGAAGAAGCAGGACGCGGGACGGGACCAGATCCTCGTGCTCATCACCGACGGCCAGGTCGGCAACGAGGATCAGATCCTCCGCAGGCTGGGGAAACGGCTGTCCAAGCTTCGCGTCTTTACGATCGGGATCGACCAGGCCGTGAACGAAGGGTTCCTCAGGCGCCTCGCGGAACGCGGCGGCGGCTCGTGCGAGCTGGTCGAATCGGAGGATCGCCTGGACGAGGCGATGGACGCGATCCACCGCCGGATCGGCACGCCGATTTTAACTGGCCTGAGTCTCGATCCCGAGGGCCTGGCAATCGAGCCGGGCGAGGTCGTCCCGCGCCGGCTGCCAGACCTGTTCCCCGGCTCGCCGCTGCTGGTGCTCGGCCGCTATCGAGGGCCTGCTTCAGGCGAGATCGCCGTCCACGGTCTCGACGCGGCGGGCACGGTCCGCGAGGAGCGTGTTCCGGCGGAGGTCCGCGAGAACCCCGCGATCGCCTCGGCCTGGGCCCGCGGCCAGGTGCGCCAGCTCGAGGACCGCTATGCCAGTCATGACGGCGACCTTGCCACACTCGAAAAGGCCATCGTCGCGATCTCACTCCGGTTCGGCGTGCTTTGCCGCTTCACTGCCTATGTGGCCGTGGACCGCTCGCAGGTCGCCAATCCCGGGGGCCGGATCCACCGCGTCACGCAGCCGGTCGAACTGCCGGCGGGATACGCGGAGTTCATCGGCGCTTTCATGGCCCCGCCGGACGCAGAATGGGCGTTTTCGCTGTCGCTCCCGGCGGCCCCATTCGGCGGGGAAGCCCCCGAGAATTCGTGCGACTCCATGCTGGCGGAGGCCCCAGATGACGAGGTATTCAGCCTCGGCGAGTTCGAGGACACCGGTGAGCTTCCGGAGAAGGAAGAAGCGCCCCGCACGCTGGCCGACGTCCTGGCCAACGGCGCTCCGATCGACCCGAGCGAGGCCGCGACCCTCGTCGCCGAGATCGCCGAGGCCGTGCAGCGCCTTCGCGATCAAGGCCCGCTGCGTGGGAACCTCGACCCCGAGCGGATCGTGATCGACGCGGCGACTCTCCGCCTGGTCAGGATCGAGCCATTTTTCGAGAGTCCCACCGCGGCGCTGACCGGTCGCGGAAAGGGCGCTCCCCGACGGTCGACCGACTCGGCCCAGGCCGAGGTGCATGCCCTCGGTGTGATCCTGTACCGGCTCCTGACCGGCCGGGAACCGTACCCCGAAGTCGCCCGCGCCAGACCCAGCCGTGGCCGCCTCATCCGACCACGCCAGCTCGTCGAGACGATCCCGAATGAGCTCGAGGGCATTTGCCTCAAGGCGTTCGAGCGAGACCCTGCGGCTAGCTACGCCAACGCGGGAGAGCTGGCCGCAGCGATCTGCGGGTTCCTCCAGCCCCGCAAGGGCTCGTTCTGGAAGTAGGTTCTGGATCCTGCTCGGGGAGCCGGGCTCACCGGCTCCCCGCTCAGAACCGATGATCGCAACCATCGAGTTGATGAATCTCGCGTCAGCCGCGCCCGCAGCCCGGTGAAAGCCGACCAAAAACCGCAGAATCGCGACGCCATGAGGCCATCAAGGTGGCCGGCTCGCCTTGCCAGCCGACCGCGTCCCATGATAATGTCCCGCCTCTGTGCGCTCCGAGGTCCCGGAAAGTCACTTCGCCCAATCGATTTCACGTCATTTCTTGTTGCCGCGGACCCGGAACGCGTCCTGGAGTCGACTCCGCTCGCCTGAAGTCCTGACCGGACCGGGCAAACGGTCCGGCTCGAACTCCGCTGTCCGGATCACGGAGGAACTGATGCCGTCTCTTGCGCGCCGATGGGACCGGGACTCGCGTCGACGCCCGGCGTCCGCGCGGTATGCCCTGGAGGCCCTGGAAGGACGGACACTCCTCAGTGGGGCCGGAGCGTCGGCCGCCGCGACGAGCGCGCAGGTGCCGACGACCATGGTCCTTGACCAATCGTTGAAGACCGCCGTGACTGGGGCCAACGTCACCTTCGCCGCGGTCATCGAGAACGCCAGCACCCATGCGCCGGTGACAACGGGCAAGGTCAATTTTACGACCAGGGGGCCCGAGCAGCTCAACCTGGGCAGTGTTAATGTCAACAGCGCCGGAGTGGCAGCCGTCACGACGGCCCTCCTCACGAAGCTCTCCAATTACACCGTCATCGCCAGCTACGACCCCCATAACGGGCGGATCGCGCCGGCGTCGGCGACGGCGACGGTGCAGGTGATCCCTCAGCCGATCCATGTGCCCACCAAGGTCATCCTTGTCACCGGCGCCTCCCGGGCCGAGTCGGGACAGTCCGTCCCCTTGCTCGCCGTTGTGAAGGATGCGGGCACGGGCAATCAGGTCGACGCGGGAAAGGTGCTACCGATCTCGGGGACCGTTCAGTTCTACAGCAGGTCGCCTCAATCGATCCTCCTTGGTCAGGTCTCGATCAACCAGGCGACCACCACATCTTCCTCCTCGTTCGTCCAGGCCCTTCAATCGATCTTCGGCCAAACGAATCAGGCGGCCATCCAGGCGGGGAAGAACCGCGCGACCATCTCGACCAACAAGTTAACGCAGGTCGCACCCTACGCCATTGAAGCCAGATTCACGCCCAGCAACAGCGACTTCACAGCCAGCACCTCGGCCCCCCTCCAGGTAACGATCACGCCCAGCACGCACCACGACCCAACCACAACCGCGCTCCAGGCACCGACGACCACGATCGAGCAAGGCGAGGAAATCAGTTTCAACGCCACGGTTCAGAACCACAGCAGCAGCCTGGCAGGCGGGGTCGTGGAGTTCACGACGATGGGCTCCCACCCCATCTTGCTCGGCAAGATCGCTGTTAGCGGATTCGACCAGCACCTTTCCTTGACCACCGGCAAGCTGCAGAAGCCCGGTGACTATCACGTCCAGGCCATCTACCTACCGGGGAACAGCCGCTTCGCCGAAAGCGCTTCGGCTCCCGTGACCATCACGGTGACCCCGATGACCGCCGCGTCCTTCCGAGTAACCCCCGTACGTCGCTACGGCGCCGTCAAGCAGCCCCTCAGTTTCACCGTCACGGCCGTCGATTCCCGGGGGCGGCCCGTGACCAATTACGACGGTACGGTTTTTGTGTACAGCCCCACCAACTCTCTGCCGAACTTCCCGCCGTCAACCTACACCGCCCTGAACATCGCCCCGCCGTCGCCTGCCACCCCGGGCCTGGCGCGGATCACCCCGACCTCGTACACCTTCACGACGGCCGATCACGGGTCGCATACGTTTGTGAACGGCGTCACCTTCGGCAAGGGGGGCGCCGAGCGGATTCGGATCACCCAGGCAAGCGATTCGAAGGTTCAGGGCGAAGCGACCTTCGCCATCGAGTGAGTCACGGAGCCGGGGACATCGGCACCACGGCCGTCCAGCGTTGATCCGTCCCCTCGCGCGCCCCGCGCGAAATGGGTATGCTATGAGCAGGCTCCGAGGAGCGGGATTCTCGACCCGAAGTCTTTTCGGCGAGTCCAGGAACGTGGCGCTCGCCCGCAGCGGTGGCTCCCGGGGCCTCTGGAATCGACTCTCGGGGCGTCGTCAGGTGGAGACGGGAAGTGATGTCGGATTCCCAGGAGGACCGAGCCGGTGAAGGCGCCGCGGGGCGTGGGCCGGGACGACCAGGCCCGCGGAAGAACGGTAGCGGGCGCCCGCGGGGCGGAGGAAGAGGTTCGCGTCCCAGCAGAGGAGCGCCGGGTCGCGGGTCGATCCGCCTGGTCAGCATCGGCGGCGACGCCTTCGAGCTGGTCCATCCCCGTTGCGTCGCCGAGAGCGAGCTGGACTACGAGGAAGGGCTGGAGATCTGGAAGGCGGGCGATCCCGAGGGGGCGAGGGATGCGCTGCGCTACGCCCTTGGGGTCTGCCGGGACAACCTGTGGATCCACGCGGCCCTGGGGCGGCTGGCGGTCGAGGAGTTCCGGGACCCGTCGCTGGCGCAGGGCCATTTCGGCTATGCGGTCGAGCTGGCCGAGCGGGCGATCCCGCCCCAGTTCGGCGGCCGGTTGCCGCCGGAGCGAGCCGCGAATCGGCCGTTCTACGAGGCCCTGGACGGGCTGATCGGGACGCTCGAGGCGCTGGGAAAAGGCGACCGGGCGGCCAGGCTCCGTTCCTGGCGCGAGAGGCTCGGCCGGCCGGGGAAGTGACGGCCGAAAACCGGGCGGTTCCGGCGGGCTGGAAGGGCCCTCGCGACGGGGTCGTCGGCACCCGGCTCGCTTTTTCGATTGAGTGAAGTTTTCGGCCTTGCGGGGATCCGGCGATCGGGATAGAACCACCGCAGTTCGAGACCTGCAATGAGGACAAGGATGGCCTGGCACTCACGTCCGACCCGCTCGTGCCGACGGAAAGGAAGACGAACGTCGATGAGCGCTGGTTCCGCGACGGCGAGGGTCGTGCTATTCTCGGACCGTGGGGCGAGGGCCCGCTGTGGGCCGCCGCATCCGGTCTGGTTCGAGGTGCGGGTCCGATGAGGATGCGATCGATCGCCGGCGGCGTGGAGGTCCTCACGCCGGCGAAAGTCAACCTGTTCCTGGAAGTACGGGGTCGGCGGTCGGACGGCTATCACGAGATCGAGACGGTGATGGTCGGTATCGGGCTGCACGACGTGCTGAGCATCCGGGACGAGCCGTCGGGCGAGATCCGCCTGCGGTGCAGCGATCCGGCCCTGCCGGACGGAGCGGACAACCTGGTAGTCCGGGCGGCGCGACGCCTCCGCGAGGCGACGGGCTGCGAGCGTGGGGCGAGCATCGACCTGACCAAGGCGATCCCCGCGCAGGCCGGCCTGGGCGGCGGCTCGAGCGATGCCGCGGCGACCCTGGCGGCCCTGGATCGGCTCTGGGACCTTCGCATGGACCCCGGGCGGCTGGACGCCCTGGCCGCGGAGGTCGGCAGCGACGTACCGTTCTTCAATCACCTCCCCGCCGCGATCTGTCGCGGGAGGGGCGAGCGGATTGAGCCGGTGGCGTTGACCTCGAAGTATCACCTGGTGCTGGTCTGTCCGCCGGTCGGGGTGAGCACGGCCGACGTTTATCGTCGGGTCGTCCCGCCGGAGGAACCGAGGGGAGCCGGAGAAGTCCTGGCGGCCCTGCGGAGCGGGCGGACAGAGGAGCTGGGACGGAGCCTGTTCAACCGGCTCCAACCCGTCGCCGAGGCGCTGCGGCCCGAACTGCTTCGGGTCCGGGACGCCCTGGCGGAGCTGGGCCCGTGGCTCGACGGGTCCGCGATGAGTGGGAGCGGCTCGGCCTACTTCGGGCTGTGCCGAGACGAGACCGCGGCCGAGCACGCCGCGGGGATCCTTCAAACCCTCGGACTAGGATGGGTCCGGGTCGTGACCTGCGGCCCCTGAGCAGCGAACGCCACGTAAAGGAGTACCGGCTGTGGAGATCACTGAAGTCCGCATCAAGCTCATGGAAGACAACTCGGGCAGCAACGAGCGGCTGCAAGCCTTTTGCAGCATCACCTTCGACGACATGTTCGTCATCCGCGACCTCAAGATCATCGAGGGCGCCAAGGGCTTCTTCGTCGCGATGCCGTCGCGCAAGCTGACCGATCGCTGCCACAACTGTGGCACCAAGAACCACCTCCGGAGCCGCTTCTGCAACCAGTGCGGCTGCCGGCTCGACGAGAACCGGGCCCTCCGCGACGCCGACGGGCGCGCCAAGCTCCACGCCGACATCGCCCATCCGATCAACTCGATGTGTCGCGAGAAGATCCAGACCGCCGTCCTCTCCTCCTACGCCGAGGAGCTCGAGCGCTCAAAGATGCCCGGCTACGTGTCGCGGTACGACGACTACGACACGGACGATTTCGACGTCCACTACGAGAACCACGGCGCGCCGTCGGTCGCCGCGGCGAACGAGCCCCCGCTGCGGCGTGGTCCGCTCCGCGGCCACACCCAGCACGCTCGCGCCGGCCAGTCGGTCCTCCGCGGCCCGCACCTGTCGGCCCGCAAGGAGACTCCCGAAAGCGTCGGCTCCGACCATCACCATCGCGGCGAGTCCTCCGGTTTCGGCAGCGGTCTCTGACCCGTCCACCCGGCCCGGCCCGGCCGGTCGGTCCTCGACTGATCCCATCTTCCCGAGCATCATCCCCTAGACGCTTCCACCCGGAGTCATCCCAGCTCGAGGCATCGACGGCTCCTTCCTCCCTCCACGCCCAGGCCGACCCGGCGCGCCGAAACATCGGCCGTGCCGGGTCGGTCGGTTCTCCGCCACGACCGTTCGCCGGTCCGCCGATCCCGCCACCGCCTCCGCCCCCGCGCGACCGAGTTGACCTCGAACCGGCCATCGGCCTACATTCATGATTGTCGGTCGTTCCACGACTCGCGGATCGCTCGCCTCTGAGCGTCCCACCGGATCGCGGCGATGAATCCTCACTCCTCGGATGTGGATCTCCCCACGCCACCCGCCGCCGGCCCGCCGGCTGTCGGGCCCTTCCGTCCAGCTCACCGATGGAGGTCCAGGATCATGATGGCCGCCCGGATCCCCGCGCTGGTCTACCTGGGACTGACCACCTTGTTCTTCTCATTCCAGACCCGCATCATCTTCCCCGGCCACGAAACCCAGGGGCAGCCCTACGCCCAGGTCCGGCCCCGGCCAGGGACCGAGCTCGTCCGCCTGCGGACGGCGCAGGGCGATCCGATCGTCGCCCTGTTCGGGCCCGCGCTGAAATCGGACGGCCAGCCCGATCCCCAGGCCGCTCACCGGCCGACATTCCTGTATTTCTACGGCAACGGCATGTGCCTGAACCACTCGCTCGAGCAATTCGAGCAGTTCCGGCGCCTGGGGCTCAACGTCCTGATCCCCGAGTACGTCGGCTACGGGATGAGCGGCGGCAGCCCGACGGAGCGGGGATGCCAGGGAACCGCCGACGCGGCGCACGATTACCTGGTGAAAACGCGGGGGGTGCCGGCGGGATCACTGATCGTCGGCGGCTGGTCGCTCGGCGGCGCGGTCGCCGTCGACCTCGCCTCACGCCGGCCTCCCGCCGGGTTGATCATGTTCTCGTCGTTCACCAGCGGCGTCGACATGGCGCATCGGATCGTGCCGTTCCTGCCGGCGTCGATCCTGCTGCGGCACCGGTTCGACAACATCGGCAAGATCCGGAAAATCACCTGCCCGATCCTGATCGGCCACGGCCGGCGTGATCAGCTCGTCCCGTTCGAGATGGGCAAGCGTCTCGCCGCGGCCGCGCGGGCGAAGGTGACGACCCTCTGGGTCGACGACGCCGACCACAACGACTTCTACGACGTGGGGGGCCGCGAGGTGGATCGGGC
This sequence comes from Planctomycetales bacterium, assembly GCA_027452145.1. Lineage (GTDB taxonomy): Bacteria > Planctomycetota > Planctomycetia > Isosphaerales > Isosphaeraceae > JAKAUH01. The sequence goes on along the minus strand of DAIDHB010000373.1, from coordinate 13,463 downwards.
CATGGGGCGATTCATCGACTCGCTACCGCCCGCATCGCGATGAGCCCGCTCGGCGGCCGGCCGTTCGCCGCGCCGCGCGGGCCCGCTCGCCTTTTGATTGATTCACGCGGCCGTCGCGCGAGCGGCGAGGCCCGCCCGCAAGACCTCGGCCATCCGCTCGAAGACGCCATCCCAGTCGCCGAACCGGGTCTGGCGGAAGATCCGCATCGTGGGATACCACGGGCTGTCCTCGCGCTCGACCATCCAGCGCCATTCGCCGACCGTCGAGAGACCCAGCCAAACGGGCACACCCAGGCCGCCGGCCAGGTGCGCGACGGCGGTATCGGGCGTGATGACCAGATCCATCAGGCTCAGGATCGCCGCGGTATCATGGAACTCGCGGGGCCGCTCGCTGTCGAGCTGGATGATCGGGAACCGACCGTCCAGCTCGCGGATCTGCTCGAGGCCGTCGACCGACTGGATTCGGACGTAGCGCACCCCCGGCACGTCGGCCACCGGCGCGAGGCTCGCAAGCGGATACGACCGCCATCGGTCGAGCGGGTTCTGCGGGCTGCCCTGCCAGGCGATGCCGACGAGGAACGGCCGTTCGCCGCGCGCCGGCTCCGGGGCACCCGGCGTCCGCGAGGGGAGAGCGGCCAGCTCCGCATCCAGGGCCCTGCGCCACCTTTCGACGACGAGGGGCTCGGTCGGCAGGTACGGCACCTGGTCGGGTACCGTATCGAGCGTGGTCCCCAGGATCGCCGGCAGGCTCATCAGCGGGGCGTGCACGCGGCAGTCGGGCGAGATGGTGCTCCCGTCGAACGCCAGGTCCACGCCGGGACAGCGCGCGACGAGACGGAGCAGGGGGGAATGCGCCAGGACGAACACCAGCCCGCCGAGTTGCTTGACCAGCGACGCATACCGGATGAACATCAACGTATCACCCAGGCCCTGCTCGCCATGGAGGATGATCGACTGGCCGTCGAGCGGCTCGCCGCGCCAGACCGGGCGGTCGAACCGGCAGCCGCGATGACGCCGGCAACGCAGCCGCCACTCGTGCTCGGGCCATCCCCGCTCGAAGTCGCCGACATAGAGCCAGCCATAACCGCGGTTGCGATGGACCTCGGCGTAGTCGGGCCGGATCTCCAGGGCCCGGTCGTAGCACGCTAGTGCCTCGTCCCATTGCCCGATTCGGCCGAGCGTCATGCCGAGGTTCTGGACGGTGTCGGGCGAGTCGGGCTCGACCCGGACCGCCTCTCGGAGGTGCTCGAGAGCCTCGTCGAACTGGCCGATGTCCGAGAGGACCACGCCCAGGTTCATCCGCGCGTTGTTGGCCGCCGGATCGAGCTTCAGGACGCGGCGATAACAGTCGGCCGCCTCCTCGGGCCGCCCCTGATCCCAGCAGGCCAGGCCGAGGTTGTTCAGGATCACGCAGTCTTCGGGTCGAAGCGCCGACGCCCGCCGGAAATACGGCTCGGATTCCGCCGGCTTCCCCTGCTCCCAGAGCGCCGAGCCCAGGCTGTTCAACAGGTCGGGGCTATCGGGACGAAGCCGCACCGCCGCGCGGAGCAGCGGCTCGGCCTCGGCGTATTGCCGCCGCGACAGAAACACCTGGGCCTGCGCCCCGTACCGCTCCGCGGCGTCGGGGCCGCCCGGACGCCCAGTCCCATCGATCGCCGAACCCCCTGGCTCCCCACCCAGGACTCCATCCATGGCCTTGTCTCCCGTCCAGTCTCTGGACGGTGCAGAGTAAACCGCGATCCGTCCATCGTTCCTAGGCCAGATTCCGGACGGCCGACGAGAAGATCGCCAGACCGTCGCCCGTCTCGAGGCCGGAATCGCGGCGGCGGGTCCAGCGGGGGTGGTGCCACGGGTCGACGAACCGCTCGGGGTGGGGCATCAGGCCGAGGATCCGGCCGGTGGGATCGCAGACGCCGGCGATCGCCATCGGCGAGCCGTTGGGGTTGTCTGGGTACTGGTCCGTCGGTCGTCCTTCGTGATCGGCGTACTGGAGAACGACCTGGCCGGCGCGGTCGAGCGCGGTGAGGTCGGCGGCGTCGGACGTGACGAATCGGCCCTCGCCATGCGCGACGGGCAATTCAATCGCGGGGGCGAACCCGGCCGGCAGGAACGGCGAGTGCCCCGGCCGCACGGCCAGGCGGACCCAGCGGGCCTCGAAACGCCCGGACTCGTTGCGCGCCAGCGTCGCCCGACCGGTCGCGGCGTTGCCGGGCAGGAGTCCCGCGCGAACGAGGACCTGGAACCCGTTGCAGATTCCCAGCGTGAGCCCGCCACGCTCGTGGAACCGCCGCAGCGACTCGCCGAGGGCGCTCTCCAGCCGAGCGGCCAGGATCCGCCCGGCGCCCAGGTCGTCGCCATACGAGAAGCCGCCCGGAATGGTCAGGATCTGGAAGGCGTCGAGCGCCGCGGGCGACTCGGCCAGCCGGCCGACGTGCCAGGTCTCGACCTCGGCCCCCGCCTGCTCCCAGGCGGCCGCCGTCTCCTCGTCGCAATTCGTGCCAGGAGCCCTCAGGACGATCGCTCGCGGCCGCGCCATGGTTCCCACTCCCCCATGCCTTCGATCAATAGCCGTGATCGTTGTTGCCGATCTGGGTGCTGTACTCGTTCTCGGAGCGATACGCCAGGTTGCGACGGACCAGCTCCGACTCGTAGACCTGCACCACAAAGTCAGCCGCGATCTTCAGCCGCGACGAGGTGCCCTTGGTCGGGAAGTCGGCCGGCGAGCCCCGGCGAAACTCGGCCACTCCGACGTGCTTCGAACGGCTTTTCACGTAATTAATACCCGGGATGCCGTCGGCGTCGCCCGAGATCAGCAGGGCGATGTCGTAGGTATCCTGGAGGGCGACCATGTCGACGGCCAGGCTGGTATCCAGCCCCTTCTCGTTGACCGTGTGATGAAGCAGGTCCACCTTCCAGTGCCCTTCCTGGCGGATCTCGACGAAGTCGGTCGCGGCCTGGACGCCATGGTAAAAGCGCTTCTTGCGATCGAGCGCACGGCGCTTGCCGTCGTACCACTCGCGAGTCTCGGCGAAGCAGAGGCTCCAGGCCTCCTCGATACGGCGCTCGAGGGCCAGGTCGGGATACCGCCGGCTCGCGTCCTCAAGGTAGGCGTCGCGGAGCCGGGGATTCATCTCGAACCGGGTTCGTAGGCGGGCCTCCGCCTTCGGGTCGTTCAGGTCCCACTCGTCCATTTTACCCACGACGTACCAGTAGATCCGCGAGTGCTGGGCTGTCGGCCATCGGGCCCCCTCGGCGAAGGTGCGGCCCCAGTAGTGCACGCTCTGCTCGAAGACATGCCGGTAGAAGGCGCCGTAATCGTCCACGCGGAGGTTCAGGTGCTTCAGCACGCCGTCAAGATTGGATCCGTCGACGAATGTCACAAACCGCAGCATCATGTCGTGTCGCCCTTCTTTCACGATCGCCAATTGCAATAACTGCCAGTCGATATCCTTCGCACCAATCCCGCCCGATCAGCTCCATCGCAGCGGATCCTGCCAGTGCTTCCTGGCGTCCTCGACGGCCGCGTCGATCACGATCGAGCCGGCGAGCCCGCGGATCGTCACCCTCGCCGAGGCCGTGACCGCGCCGATCAGGCCGAGCCCGACGCCGTCAAGAAGGCTCTCCACCTCGCCCCGATGCTCGGGGCGGACCTCGACGAGGAAGCGTGTCGGCGACTCGGAGAACAGCAGCGTGAAGTCGTCGTTCGCGCCTCCATCCCGCGGCGCCCGGCCCAGCGATCCCTCGACACCGCACCCGCCGGCCAGAGCCATCTCGGCGATCGCCACGGCCAGACCGCCCTCGCTCAGGTCGTGGCAACTCCGCAACAGGCCCCGGCGGATCGCCTCGTGGAGCGCCCGGAAGACGGCCGGCGCATGCGTCTCGTCGACGCGGGGCGCCCGGCCGCCGGGCTCGCCGTGGATCTCCGCCCAGAGCGAGCCGCCCAGCTCGCTCCGCGTCGTCCCGACGAGATAGAGAGCGTTGCCGGGCTCCTTGAGGTCCATCGTTACGCAGGTACGCACGTCCGGGACGATCCCGATTGCGCTGATGAGGAGGGTCGGGGGGATCGCCAGGCTGCGGCCCTCGTGCGTGTACTCGTTGTTCAGGCTGTCCTTGCCCGAGATGAACGGAGCCCCATAAGCCAGCGAGACGTCGCGGCACGCCTCCGCCGCGCGGACGAGCGAGCCGAGCGTCTCGGGCCGCTCGGTGTTGCCCCAGCAGAAGTTGTCGAGCACGGCGATCCGCGACGGGTCGGCGCCGACCGCGACGCAGTTGCGGATCGCCTCGTCGATGACGCAACCGGCCATGGCATACGGGTCGAGCCGGCCGTACCGCGGGTTGATCCCGCAGCCGACGGCCAGCCCGCGCGTCGAGCCGCGGACCGGCTGGACGACCGAGGCATCCCCGGGACCGTCGTCGCGGTCGCCCACGAGCGGCTTGACGACGGTGCGTCCCTGGACCTCGTGGTCGTACTGGCGGACGATCCACTCCTTGCTGCAAACGTCCCAGTGCCCCAGCAGCGCCAGCAGGTCGCCGGTGAAGTCGCGGGTGGCGGGGGTCGGGAGAGAACGTTCGGGCGGGCGCGTCCAGGTGGCCTCGCGAACGACGGTCGGCCGGCCCTCGTGGAGGAAATCCATCGAGAGGTCGCCGACGACCTGGCCGCCGTAGCGCAAGGTCAGCCGCCCGGTGGCGACGAAGGCGCCCAGGTCGGTGGCCTCGACCCCCTCGCGACGGCAGAGCTCGGCCAGCTCGGGCCACTTCTCTGGCGGGACCGCCAGTACCATCCGTTCCTGCGCCTCCGAGATCCAGATCTCGGTGTAGGAGAGCCCGGCGTACTTCAGCGGCGCACGATCGAGCTCGACCTCGGCACCAAGCTCGGCGCCCATCTCGCCGACGGCCGAGCTGAAGCCCCCCGCGCCGCAGTCGGTGATCGCGCGGAACAGCCCACGATCGCGTGCCTGGACGATCACGTCGAGGACCATCTTCTCGGTGATGGCGTTGCCGATCTGCACGGCGCCGCCGGAGACGCTCTCGCTGTGCGCGGTCAGCTCGGCCGAGCTGAAGGTCGCCCCGTGGATGCCATCCCGGCCCGTCCGGCCGCCGATCGCGACGATCCGGTCGCCGGCCTCGACGTGCTTCGACGCCATGCCGCGCGGCAACACGCCGACCGTCCCGCAGAAGACGAGCGGATTGGCCAGGTAGGCGGGGTCGACTGCCAGGGCTCCGTTGACCGTCGGGATGCCCATACGGTTGCCGTAGTCGCGCACCCCGGCGACGACCCCCTTGAGCACGCGCTTCGGATGCAGCACCCCGGCGGGCACGGCCGCGGGATCCAGGTCGGGCGGGGCCACGCAGAAGACGTCCGTGTTGCAGATCGGTCGGGCTCCCAGTCCGGTCCCGAGTGCGTCGCGGATCACGCCGCCCAGGCCGGTGTTGGAACCGCCGTACGGGTCGATCGCGGACGGATGGTTGTGAGTCTCGACCTTGAAGCAGACGTCGTGCTCGTCGTCGAACCGGATGACGCCCGCATTGTCGCTGAAGACGCTCACCAGCCAGTCGAGCCCCAGCCGCCGAGTGGCGCCGAAGATTGTCTCCTTGAGCAGGTTGTCGATCGTCCGGCCCTCGAAGGCAATCCGTCCCTTGAGCGTCTTGTGCGAGCAGTGCTCGCTCCAGGTCTGCGCAATCGTCTCGAGCTCGCAATCGGTGGGGTCGCGGCCGATCGCGACGAAATGCTCGCGGATCGCGTGCATCTCGGCGAGGCTCAGCGAGAGCTGTCCGGAGCGGCTCAGGGCCATAAGCGCGGCATCGTCGAGATCCCGGATCGGGACGTCGACCCGGCGGAACTCGTAGTCGTTCCCCTGGCCGAGGCGGTCGACGGCCAGCGGCCCGACGACCGCATCCTCCACGGCGTCGTTGGCCAGCAGCTTCGCGACCAGCCGGGGCAGCGTCCCCGGGGGGCCGTCGACGCGATAGGTGCGCACGGTGCGGACCGCCGAGACGTCGTATCCCGATTCGCGAAGGAGGTGCAGGGCGCTGTCGGCCTCGGGATCGGTGACGCCCGGCTTCGGCAGAACGTGCACGACCGCACCGCGACCGTCGCCGGCCGAGCGAGATCCGACCGGCCGCGCCTCGATGGCCTCGACCACCGGGTCGCTAAGGATCTCGACCGCGGCGCGGTGCGCCCCGGGCTCGTCGAGGCCGCCCTCCAGGAGGAATCCACGGCTGGCGCGGATGGACCATTCGCCGCCGAGGCCGAGTTCCGCCGCCTCGGTCGCCAGGCGAGCCCCGGTGTGGTCGTCCTCGCCGCGGGCCGGCGTGATGTCGATGTGCCAGATCGTGCTCATCTAGCGTCCTCGGAGCGGGTAAATGGGTTTGCCGCGTCGAAGTCCCAGCGAGGCCGCCGCCGTGGCGGTCTCGCGGCTGGCGTCGGAATCCTATCATCGCCGTGACGGTCGGTCGCGTCGCCCCGGCAGTCACTGAATTCCACGGATCGGATACCTCGACCTCGCGGCTCCGACGGATTGCGCGAGTTGCGGGGCGGATGCCCCCCGCAGGCCGGCGGCTCCGACTCTCCCCGATCGTCGGGAGATCGGCGGGCGGTGGGATGGTCGTGGAATCGGCCCCGAGGCCGGCTGCGAAGTCGGTTCGCCGTCAACGGCAAGGGCGAGGGCGAGAGTCCCTTTTTTCGTTTCTTTCTAGATCATATTACAAACTGTGGCTCAAAAGAGAAAGTCCATCGGCCCCGAGCGGGGCGGATTCGATCACGGGCGGCCGCGACCCGATGAGGATCCGCGGGCCCCATCTGGGCTGCCGGGCAGCCGCTCGAAGAGTTCGCGGCGGAGCCGGGCCTCGTCCCACCAGCGACGGATGGCGTCCTCGTCGTCGGTCATCAGGGCGAACTGGAACGCGGCGAGCCGTTCCCGCAGCGAGTCGAGCGCCTTGAGCAACGCACCGCGGTTGTCGCGGAAGATCGCTGTCCACAGGGCGGTATCGGCCGCGGCGACGCGGGTACAGTCCCGGAAGGCGCCGGCGGCCAGCGGCAGCCAGTCGGCAGGTACCGCCGATGCGAGCGCCCCGGCGACGGCGTGGGGCAGGTGGCTGGTGTAGGCGAGGACCTCGTCGTGCTCCGCCGGCGTCATCTCGACGATGCGGCAGCCGAGGCTCGACCAGAAGCGGCGAGCCCGGCTCAGGCGATCGGGCGCGGTCGACGACGTCGGGGTGAGGACGCACGGACGGCCCTCGAACAGGTCGCCCCGGGCATGAGCAACACCCCGCTTCTCCGAGCCCGCCACGGGATGGGCCCCGACGAAGACTCCGGCCGATTGCGGCTGACGCTCGACGGAATCGACGATCTGCCGCTTGGAACTGCCGGCGTCCGTGATCAGGACCCCCGGGCCCGCGGACCCGGCACAGAGCCGCACATCCTCGGCCACGCGATCGACGGGCGTACACACGACGACAATATCGGCCGACGAGATCCCCTGGCGGAGTTCCGTCGTCCCGCGGTCGATCGCTCCGTACCGGACCGCTTCCTCGATCGACCCGGTATGCCGCCCGATCCCGACCACCTCTCGGGCCAGTCCCCGCGCGCGCAGCGCCAGCCCGATGGACCCGCCGATCAGCCCCACTCCCACGATCGCGACAGTCCCGTACTGCTCCAACGCTTATTCCTCTGCAATCGGAGTCACAGTCGGCCCGAGAGCACACATGATAGCACGATCGGCCTGTCTTGCCAAGATTGGACGATTCCGGGACGGGCCGAGGGTTCCATGAACCCGCCTTTCACACCACGAGGAATCCCGTGCGACTGGCGGTGCGAGCCGTGGCGGTCGGCGATCCCGGGCCGGTGGTCCATCGTCCGATTGTAGCCGCGCGCCGCGGCGTGGAGAACGGCCCGGACGGCATCGCCGAGCGAATCGGGGCCGGGCGGACCGCCGGCGGCGGCCGACGGCTCAGCAGGTGGATGGCGTGGCATAGGGCCGGAGGGCGTCGGCCATGATCTGCGCCGACTTCCACCGGTCGCGCGGCTGTTTTTGCATGGCCTTGAGCAGGACTCGCTCGAAGCCGTCCGGCGCATCGGGACGGAAGGCCCGAATGGGCAGAGGCGGGTTCTGGAGGATGATCTCGTAGGAGCCGGGCTGACGCGGGTCGAAGCCCAGGTAGGGATAACGCCCGGTCAGCAGGTAGAAGAGCGTTGCCGCGGCGCTGTAGATATCGGCCGGGGCGCGGACCTGGCGGAAGTCGCGGATGTGATCGGGCGAGATGAAGCCGACCGAGCCGCCGATGTCGCCCTGCCGGGTGAGGGTGATCAGTCCCTCCGACTCGTCGAAGCTCTTGGCCAGTCCGAAGTCGGTCAGCTTGACGCGCGGATGCCGCGGCGACCCCACGACCAGGAGATTGGACGGCTTGACGTCGCGGTGGACGTAGCCCTTCGAGTGGGCATAGTGCAGCGCCGAGAGGAGGTGCCGGCCGATCTGCGCCGCCGCGCTGATCGACAGCGGCTCCTTGAGCGCCCTGGTCCACTCCAGGGCGTTCTTGCCGTCGACGTACTCCATCACGAGCTGGAACTGCCCCTCGATCTCGTAGATCTCGTAGAAGGCGACGATCCCGGGATGGCCCTGGCCGCCGGGCATCAGCAGGTCCCTCAGGACCTCGATCTCCCGGCGGAAATAGTCGCTGGCCTTGTCGCCGATGGTGCAGTTGGCGCTCATCATCTTGATGGCGACCGGACGGTTTTTCGAAAGCTGGCGGGCCAGGTAGACGTCGCCCATCCCGCCCTCGCCGATCCATTTCTCGATCAGGTAATCGGGATGCGTCCTGGGAAACCTGAGCCGTCGACTGCGGCAATCGACGCAAAGCCACACCCCCAGGCCGATCTGGTCCGCGGCGGCCAGTTCGGGCGCCCCAAGGTCGTTCGCGTCCTCGATTTCCACCCGGCGGCCGCAGCCGGCACACGTCGCCTTGACCTCGCCATTGCTCGAAGGCTCGAAGAAGTGGACCACGAACGAGCTGTCGCCCGCCGTGATCACGTCCCCCTCGCGCAGCAGGACGCGCTCGACCCGGTGGCCGTTCACCTTGGTGCCGTTGGTGCTGCCCAGGTCCATCAGGTGGCAGAGCGGGGGCTGGTTCTCGATGCGGAAATGCTCGCGGGAGAGCATCATGTCGCCGGTCATCGGGAAGTGGACCCGCGACGAGCGGCCGACCATGAAGGTCTGCCGCCGGTCGATCAGGTACTCCTGACCGGAATGCGGGCCCGACGTGACCCTGATCATCAACGCCATCGGACTCTCCCCGGAACTCGAGTGGACATCTCCGTTCTACTCGGTTTCCCTCCACGATTAAACCCGGGACGCTGCATTTCGGATCATCCGAACCGAGAAGTATAATAGTGTCCTCGCGGCATACGAACCATTCTACGCCCCCGGAGCGACCGAGTGTTCGCCCTCGCATCGTCCCGGATCGGACGCCAGTCTCCGCAGCGACCTCAGGTCAATCTTCCCCGTCGCCGTGATCGGGATCTCGTCAACCCGGATGAAATCCCGCACCGACGGGACCCACAGACGGGGAAGCCGACTGTCGTTCATTCGCCGGTGGACCTCCGCGGGCGAAAGGCCGAGGTCCGTATAGATCACGCAGAGCTTCTCGCCATGCTTGGCGTCTGGTGCACCAGTGACGGCGACGTGATGCTCGTCAACACCCGTGATCTCCATCAGGGCGGACTCGACCATGACATGGGGGACCATCTCGCCGGCGATCTTTGAGAAGCGGCTGAGCCGATCGGTGATCTGGAGGAAGCCGTCGGCGTCGACCACGCCGATGTCGCCGGTGACGTACCAGCCGTCGCGCAGCACCCTGGCGGTTGCCTCGGGCTGGCCGAGGTAGCCGGCCATGACCTGGGGGCCCTTGACCGCGACGATCCCCTCGCTGTGGGCCGGCAGATCCACGCCGCTGTCGGGGTCGATGGTCTTGATCGCGGTGCCGGGCAGGGGGAGGCCGACCGTCCCCAGGCGGTTGCCGGGAACCTCGCGACCATCGCGCAGCCGGGCCGACTTCGGCACGTTGACCGCGACCACCGGCGAGAGCTCGGTGCACCCGTATCCCTCGAGCGGTTCGATGCCCAGCACCCGCCGGATCTCGCGGGCGAACTCGGGCTTGAGCTTTTCGGCGCCGAGGATCAGGTGGGTGAGAGCGGCGAATCGCTTCGGCTCGCAGCTCTTGAGATACAACCTCATGAACGACGGCGTGCCGAGCAGCAGGGTGACGCCGTGCTCCTCGCACAGCTTGCCGACGGTGCGGGCGTCGAGCGGATTGAAGTGATAGACGATCTTCTTGCCGAGGGCCAGCGCCGTCCAGATGGTGACGGTGAACCCGAAGGCATGGAAGAAAGGCAGGATGCCCAGGACGACCTCGTCGGGCTTCAATTCGACCTGCTGCTCGATCTGGTGGGCGTTCGAGAGGATGTTTCGGTGCGAGAGGACGACGCCCTTGGGCTCGCCCGTCGAGCCCGAGGTGAAGATGACGGTGGCCTCGGAATCGAGCGAATCATCCCGCAGCCCCGGCACGAAGGCCCCCAGCGCGCCGGCGGGCACCAGCCGCGAGACGGCCGCCGCCCAGAGCTTGTCAGCGAGTGTCACTCGTTTCGGGATGTCCTCGAGGAGGATCAGCTCCGCCTTCGGCCGGATCTGGAACCGATCGAGGGCCCGGGCCGAGGTGATGACGTGGGTGATGCCGCACTGGGCGACCGAGGAATTCACCGCGTCCTCGCCGGCGGTGTAGTTGAGGTTGACCGGGACCTTGCCCCAGAGCGAGACGGCCAGGTTCGCGACGGCCGCCGGGACGACCGGGGGCACCATCAGTCCGACGTGCCGCCCGGGACCCCAGGTGCGCGACAGGACCCTCCCGAGCGCGAGCGCGCGGAGGAAGGTCTGCCCATAGGTCAGCGAGGCCCCCGTGCTGTCGCAGATCGCGGTGCGTGAAGCATTCGCCCGCGCCGCATGCACGAAGGCCGAGGGGAGCGACCGCCATCCCCGCGGCAGCGGCGACAGGTCACGCCAGGGCGGGATCGCAACACCTTCGCCGCCCTCGACGGACGCACCGGCCCCGACGCTACTCATGCCGACCTCCCGAACGCCGCCCGCCATGGAACAGTCAGGGCTGGAGAAAGGATGGATGCCTCGAAAGAGCGTAATCTACGACGGGCTGGACGGCGACACAACAGCGCATCCTCGACCGACCGCGGGTCCGCGCGAGGGAACCGCCGGACTGGCCCGGCACGAACGGAAAAGCGGGCCGGCCCCTCGGCTGAGACGACCTCGTCTCGCCCCGAGAGGCCGGCGTTGTCCCGCGACGCCGCGGTCGGTCTCAAGGCTTCTTGCGGTGGCGTCCGGACACCGCCGAGGAGATCCAGCCGCCGTCGGCCGTCCAGTCGAGTGCGGCGAGCGGTCCGTCCTCCTGGGCGAGGACCCGGTCCACGGCGTCGGTGACGAGTCGCGCCGAGGCCGGCTTCGCCCCGGTCATGGCCGTCGTCACCAGCGTTCTCATGGTACCCCAGACCTCGGACCCCGGCTTGACCAACAACCGGGCGGACGGCTTGCTACCTGCCACGCCCGTCCCCTGGGCACCGAAGATCGCCGGGTTCCCCGCGCTCAGCGGGGAGATCGGTCCGCCCGCCGCGGAGGCCGATGTGGTCGCGGACGGGGACGAGGACCGTGTGACGGAGGCCGAAGTCACGGGGCTTGGTGTGGCGTCGCCGCTGGCGGCGGGTCCGCCGGAACCGGTGGCGAGCCCGCCCCTGATCCGGTAGCCGGACAGGTAGGGAAGCAGCAAGTCCGCCGACGGAGAACCCAGGCCCGTACCCTGGTTGAAGGCGGAGGCACCGATCCGGTGGAAGTCGCCGGCTGGCGCCTGGTAGAGGGCCGGCAGAAGCTGCGACGACGACAACGGCTGTGCGCCGGAGGCCGCCCGCATGCCGTCGGTGATCGCGACCATCGCCGCCCAGACCGGCGTTCCCACGCTGGTCCCGCCCATGTTGGCCCAGACGCCGCCCTGCGCCGTGGCGTCGTACACCGCGACGCCCGTGCTGGGATTGGCGTCGAACGCCACGTCCGGGGCCTGCCGCGTCGCTCCGGAGACACCCGCCGCGGCCTGGTAGCCGGGGATCGACTCGTAGGCGCTCGGACCCGAGTCGGTCCCGCTCCAGGCCGTCTCGCCGCCATAGCCGCCCGACGGACCGGCCAGCGACAGCGTGGTGCCGCCGACCGACAGGACGTTCGGCGAGGTCGCCGGGTAACTCGGGGCTCCGCCCGAGTCGCCGGCCGCCGCAATGAAGGCCACATTCGAGTGGCCCGACGGAGTCGTGAATGTCCCGTCGGTGGCGATCTCCGTCGGCAGCTCGCCGGCGGTCCAGCTCATCGATACGACCGAGACGCCCGGCAGGCTGGCGGCCGTCGACACCGAATCGAGCAGGTCGCCGACCGACGCACTGCTGGCCTCGACCACGACGAGGTTGGCGCCCGGGGCGATCGCGTGGGCCCATTCGACATCCAGCGCCTCCTCCTGGTTCCAGGTCGCCACGAGCGAGCCCGAGGCCGCCGGCAGCGGCGATGCGGCCCCCGACTGGTCGAGGACCTGGAGACTCGGCGGGGCCGGCAGCCCGTACTGGGCGTCGAATTGCTGGACCGCCGCGGCGAGGTACGGATCGTCGTAGGCGACGACGATCGCGATCGTCTCGCCGGCCCCGCTCCAGCCGGCGGGAAGCGTCCCATTCTGGATCGACGGCAGGCCGTAAGCCGCGCGGATCTGATTGGGTGTGAATCCGTTGGCAACCGGCGCCGGAGGCAGAGGCGCCGGAGCCGGTGCCGGCGCTGGGGCGGGCGGATTCGACACCGGGCCGCCCAGGCTTCCGGACGCGACCGGACTGCCCGTGTTGCCGGTCCCCGAAGGGCCTCCGCCGACCGGACCGCTGATGCCGGCCTGTGACAGTGCGGCCACCGTGACCGTGCCCGCGCCGACGTAAAGCCCGCCGCCGCCGCCCGCACCACCCTTGCCGCCGGATCCGCCCTTGCCGGCATTACCGCCCTTGCCGGCGTCCCCGCCATTGCCGGCAGAGCCGGCCGCGCCGCCCAGGCCGCCGCTGCCGCCAATCCCGCTCAATCCCGAGGACCCGCCGAAGAAGGTGCTAGATGTGGGCGGCTGACCCGTGGCGTTCCCGCCGTCGCCGCCGTCCCCACCGTTCGCTCCGTTCCCGCCGTCGCCTCCATCGCCGGCATCGCCACCGGCACCGCCATTGGCACCCTGACCCCCGTTGCCACCGATCGCGCCGATGCCTCCGGGTCCTCCAACAGCCGAGTTGTTGTTGATGGTCAGCGTGCTCCCCGTGGTGATGGTCAGGTTGCCCGCTGAAACGGCAATTCCACCACCGTAGGCGCCACCGCCGGCGCCGCCATTTCCGCCCGCGCCGCCCGCGC